>JAAFIC010000063.1 GCA_013298565.1 Alphaproteobacteria bacterium
ATCCTGTTGGGGGCCGGGTTCCGACCGGGCTAGCCGAAGCCGCCTATCGCTTCCAAGCCCCGCCTGCCGACTTCGCGCCCGCCGCCCGTACCGAGGCCCCCTTGTCCGAGCCGGGAGAGGAAGCCTTTCCCCTTGGTGCCGCGCGGGCGCAACTGCACGAAACCTATATTCTCGCCGAAACCCCCGATGGGGTGATTCTGGTCGATCAGCACGCCGCCCACGAACGCTTGGTTTATGAACGGCTAAAAGCTGCCCTGGCCGATCAAGGCATTGCCCGGCAAGCCTTGCTGATTCCCGACGTTGTGGAGATGGAGGAAAGCGCCGCCGAAGCCCTCCTCGCCCGCGCCACTGATTGGCAGCGCTTGGGGTTGGTGATCGAACCCTTCGGCCCTGGCGCTGTGTTGGTGCGGGAAGCCCCCGCGCTTCTAGGCAAGCTCGATCTGCCGGAAATGGTCCGCGATCTTGCCGAGCAAGCGCGCGATTTGGGCGAGGGGTTTATTCTGACCGATAAGCTGCATCAGGTGGCCTCTACTATGGCCTGCCACGGCTCTGTGCGCGCCGGGCGGCGGCTATCGGTGCCAGAGATGAACGCGCTGCTTCGGCAGATGGAAGTGACGCCCAACAGTGGCCAATGCAATCACGGTCGCCCAACTTATGTGCAGCTCAGTCGGAGTGATCTGGAGCGGTTGTTCGGGCGGAAGTGAGGGCGGACTTAAAGTCACTAATCCCAGCATACAGTTATCGTTTTGCGATTATTCGATCTAAAAATCGCATGGAAAACCCATAAAATTATCGTATGATGAATGCCTCTGAGGATATGTGCTCAGGCAGTGGTTCCTATTCTGGCTGCATTACTATGATGCAAGCATTTACCTTTTTGTTGAGAGTGCCATGATCAAAATGACGATGTCAAAGCGCTTAATTTTGGCGTTCACAGGCAGTGTATTTTTGGCTGTTTTCGCCACGACGGCTAGTAATATTTTTCTCAGTCAAAGTTTAATTGAAACTTCTGCGACGCAGGAGTTAAAAACGCTTGAGGCATTTTTCAAATCTTCCCTGAAATCCGAGGCAGATCGCGCACTGTCGCTTGCGGTTAGTCTTGCGGAAAACACTGTGATACGCGATCAGTTCGCCGCTCGTGAGCGCGATAAACTTCAAGCGACGCTTGCGCCGGTGTTCAAAGAATTGAAAGAACGGCATGGTGTGCGGCAGATGCAATTTCATCTCGCGCCGGCCACGTCCTTCTTGCGCGTCCATCGGGCGGAGAAGTTTGGCGATGATCTATCCTCCTTTCGTTTTACTGTTGTTGAGGTTAATCGCTCCCAAAAATCCGTCTCTGGTATTGAAAATGGTGTTGAGGGTCTCGGGATCCGTGGCGTCGTGCCGATGATGAAAGATCAAAAACCTATCGGTTCAGTCGAAATCGGCCTGTCGATGGATCAGTTCTTTTTTGATCGGCTCAAGGCCGACACCGGTGCCGATGTTGCACTGTATATAACTTCAGCTAAGGGCCTTGCCATTCACGCGAAAACCTTCATCGATGCGCCGCCCGTGCCGGAAGAAACGCTGGCGGCGGCGCTGAAAGGTACGCCGCAAACCGGCAGCTTCGCGGTTGGCAGTACCAGCCTTAGCTATATTGCGCTGCCGATGCACGACTATCGTGGTGATGTTTTCGGGGTCGCTTTGCTTTCCTTCGACCGGGCGCAGTTGCAGGGAATTCAGCAAAAAACCCTAATGGTTTCCCTGGCAATTGGGGCGATTGTACTCTTGCTAGCCTTGTTGATTGCGTGGCGTCTCAGCCGCAGTCTATGCAAACCGCTCGTTGTTATTACGACCGTTATGACGGATTTGGCGGAAGGCCGGATTAAGACTGCGGTCCCAGGCTTAACGCGGCGGGACGAGATTGGGGCGATGGCGGCGGCGCTTGCGGTGTTCCAAGGCTCAATGCAAGAGGCCGACCTGTTGCGCCAGGATCAGGCGGCTGTTCAAGCGCGGCACGCAGCCGATCAACAGGCTTCCCGTACGGCCCTTGCAGCACAGTTTGAAGAGAGCGTTCAAAGCGTCGTAACGCTGGTCAACCGTAGTTCGGCAACCTTGCAAAAGCTCTCCTTGCAGATGAGCAGTTTTGTGGATCAGACTCTCAATCAAGCCCGTCAGGGAGCCTCTACCGCAGAAGCTGCGGCACGTCATATGGATACGCTAGCGGGCGCGGGTAGCCAGCTTTCGGCATCGGTCAGCGAGATTAGCCAGCAGGTGACACAGGCGACCGTGATCACAGGCCAGGCCAATACGGAAGCCTCCAGTGCCACGGACAAAATGCAAGGGCTTGACGGGGCCGCGCAGAAAATTGGGGCGGTCGTGCAATTGATTCAGGATATTGCCGGGCAAACCAATCTTCTGGCGCTGAATGCTACGATCGAAGCCGCACGCGCGGGCGATGCCGGAAAAGGGTTTGCGGTGGTAGCGGCTGAGGTGAAAGCGCTGGCGTTGCAGACCAGCCGCGCGACGGAAGAAATTTCCCAGCAAGTTACAGCGATTCAATCGGCCAGCCGGGGCGCGATGACCGCAATGACGGATATTCACCATACCATCGGGACGATTTCCGAAATTTCGGCCCATGTCGCGGCGGCGGTAGAAGAGCAAACGGCTGCGACGCGCGAGATTTCCCGCAACGTCGATGAAGCCTCGCAGAGCACGCGGCAAGCCAGTCAATCAATGACCGATGTCAGCCAGACCATCGGCCAAGTCGGCGATCAGGCTCAAACCGTTTCAATGGCGGCGAATGATCTGGCGAGCCAAGCGGAGTCGCTCCAGCAGGTTATCGCGCAGTTCTTAGCGCATGTGCGCGCGGCTTAAAGCGGTTTTCGTTCGCGTCGCTCACGTTAACCGCTCTAAACTATTGTTTTGTTTTGCAAAGGCTAGTCTCTGGTGATCCCACCCGCTCGGGATTGGCTCTAGAGCGTCTTGCGTAAAGGTTAACGCAAGACGCTCTAGTTTTATCTTAGCCCTCGCCGCCCGGTGCGTTTGACGCGCCAAGCGCATCGCCGGGCACGTCCGCGCCCTTGGCCGCCGCCTCACCCGACACGCTTGGCGTGTCAAACACGCCTGAGGCGGCTTTTAGAGCCGCGCCAGAGTTAAGGCGCGCCGCTCTAAGCACTCACACTCTCCGCCAGCGCCCTTTCAGCCGCCGCCCACGCCTGCACGGCTTCCGGCAGCGTCGGAGAGATCACAGGTTCCCCCATCGCCGCCATAATCTCATCGGTTGGCACGGTGCCGCCGGGGCCGACGAAGGCGGCTTTGATGATGGCGTGGAACATCAACCTGTCTTGCTTATCGAGAAAGCGTTGTTCCAGATAGATGAACTTCTCGTCCCACCCCACCGTGCGCGTCACCATCGTGAACGTCTGGAATGGGTTCAGCGCCCGGCGAAAGCGGCCATTGACGGCAGCGACCACGGGCATCCAGCGTTTGCGGCGCACGATGCTCCACAGTTTCGTTCGCAGCATCAAATCGAGCCGCCCAAGATCGAGCAGGGTTAGGTAGCGGCCATTGTTCATGTGGAAGTTAAAGTCGAGATCGTTCGGCCACACGCGCATCTGAACCCGGCTTTCGTCCAGCAGCGGCAGATTAGCGCGGAAGCGCAGAGTGAGCAGGAGCCAAATCAGGCGGCAGTAGAGGTTCATCGCTCAGAAGGCTTCCGCCGGAAGCTCCATCAGCACTTTACCGCCCGCCATGATATTGACGAACAGCGCGCCATGCTCCGGCAGCAGCTTTTGCATGAAAAAGCGGGCGTTGATGAGCTTGGCTTCGTAGAACGCCTTATCGTCGCTCTCCACTTTCTTCAAGGCCACTTCCGCCATTTGTGCCCACATGTACCCGAGGGCCACAAGGCTGAACAGGCGCAGATAGTCGGAGGATGCGGCCCCCGCTTCCTCGGGCCGTGCGAAGGCTTTTTGCGCGACCGTGGCGGTTGCCATCTGGAGCTTGCCGAAGGCTTTTGCCAGCGGGCCGAGGAACTCCAGCATGTTTGGGTTTTCCATTTGGGTTTCGAGATAGGCCGAGACTGGGTGGAAGAAGCGGCGCATCAGGCGGCCCATGTTCTGCGGCATTTTGCGACCGACCAGATCGAGCGCCTGAATACCATTGGTGCCTTCGTAGATTTGCGTAATCCGCGCGTCGCGTACGAACTGCTCCACACCGTAATCGTGAATATAGCCGTGTCCACCGTGAACCTGTACGGCGAGATTGGCGGCATTGAAGCCGTGATCGGTCAGGTAGGCTTTCACGATGGGCGTGAGCAGGGCCACCAGATCATCGGCTTCCAGGCGTTTTTCCGGGTCTGGGTGCTTGTGCGAGATGTCCAGCAGCATCCCGACCCAATAGGCGAGCGCGCGGCAGGCTTCGGTATTGGCGCGCATCGTCATCAGCATTCGGCGCACGTCCGGGTGAACGATGATCGGATCGGCGCTGGCGGTATGATCTTGCTTCTTCGGATCCAAAGAGCGCATCTGCCGCCGATCTTTGGCGTAGGCGGCTGCGGTTTGGTAGGAGATTTCGCTAAGGCCGAGGCCCTGCATTCCAACGCCGAGGCGGGCGGCATTCATCATGGTGAACATGCAGCGCATACCCTTATGGGCTTCGCCAATCAGCCAGCCTTGCGCGCCCTCGAAGTTCATCACGCAGGTCGAGTTGGCCTTAATCCCCATCTTATGTTCGATAGAGCCGCACATCACGCCGTTTCGGATGCCCGGCGTGCCGTCTTCGTTCGGCAGGAACTTCGGCACCACGAATAGGCTGATGCCTTTTACGCCCGGCGGCGCATCGGGCAGTTTCGCCAGCACAAGGTGAATGATGTTTTCGGTCAGGTCTTGCTCGCCCGCCGAAATGAAAATCTTCGTGCCGCTAATGGCGTAGGAGCCATCGCCGCGTGGCTCCGCCTTGCTTCGCATCAACCCCAGGTCGGTCCCGCAATGGGGTTCCGTCAGGCACATGGTGCCGGACCAAGTGCCATCGACGATCTTCGGCAGGTAGCGTTGCTTCAGTTCGTCCGTGCCATGCTGGGCTAGGGCATTATAGGCCCCGTGCGACAGGCCGGGGTACATGCCGAAGGAAATGTTGCAAGAACAGATGAGTTCCTGCACCACGAGTTCCAGCAAGTGCGGCATCCCTTGGCCACCGAAGTCGGGATCGCAGGACAGGGAGGTCCAGCCGCCGTCGATGAACTTGGTGTAGGCTTCTTTGAACCCGGCGGGGGTACGAACCACGCCGTTTTCATAATGACAGCCTTCCTTATCGCCCGACAGGTTAAGGGGCAGCAGCTCGTTTACACAGAGCTTCGCCGCCTCTTCCAGCACAGCATCGAACAGGTCCGGCGTCGCGTCTTCATAGCCTGGCAGCTTGGAAAGCTGTTCGGCGTTCAGCACTTCGTTCAAAACGAAGCGGATTTCCCGCAAGGGAGCAGCATAGGTTGCCATTCGACCGGCCCTCCTAAAGCAAATCCCGAGCGGGCGGCAACGCCCACAACGGTGAATTTGCGTGGATTATGTTTAGTTCCGCAACGGCTTGCCGGAGTCGAGCATATGCTCCATCCGGGCGAGCGATTTCGGGTTCTTGACGAGGCGCATGAAGTTCGCGCGCTCCAACGCCAGAATATCGTCTTCCTTGAGCGCGATGGTCACATCGCCGTTTGGCCCCCCCGTCAGCACATCGGCCAGGGTTTTGGAGACGGTAACATCGTGCGGCGTGGCTTTGCCTGCGCCCGCAGCGCCATCCACGGCCATATCCAGCGCCAGCTTGGCACTGGGGCCGGGCAGGCGGAACTCGAACTCTTCGGGGGCTTTATAGCCTTCAGCCAGGGCGAGAACCTTGGCTTTGGCGTCGGCCAGCAGCCGGTTGCGGTTCATGGTAATGCCGTCATCGGGCCGCAGGTACAGAAGCTCCTTGGCCAGATGCGCGGATTTGGAGACCTGGGCCGTGCTGATCGTCTCGAAGGCTTTGCCGATAGCCGGCATGGGGCCACCGGGGCGACGCTTAACGCTGAGCCAGCGTTGCAGCATCTCCTTACACCCGCCCCAACCGGGGATGATGCCGACGCCAACTTCAACGAGGCCCGTATAGGTTTCGGCATGGGCCTGCACCGCATCGCAATGCAGAAGGATTTCGCAGCCGCCGCCCAAGGCCATGCCCGACGGCGCGCCGACGACGGGGAAGGGGGCGTATTTTAGCGCCTTATAGGTCTTCTGGCCGCCTTCAACCAACTCTTCAATCGCGGGCCACAGGGCGATATTGGCCGCGAACAGCGCCAGCCCCAGGTTCGCGCCGACCGAAAAGTTAGTGCCTTCGTTATAGATCACGAGGCCCTTGTAGCCCTTGGCCGGAATGGTCTGCACGGTTTTCATCAGCAGCGCCATAATGTCGTTATCGAGGCTGTTCATCTTCGAGGTGAACTCGAAGCACAACACCCCGTCGCCAATATCCCAGACCGAGGCGGAGGCGTTTTTTAGCACTGGCTGGGCGTTTCGCTTAATGTCGGCCAGTAACAGCACACCGGGGCGGCGCGTGACCGGGTGGTACGTGCCATCGGTGCCTAAGTATTCGAGCACGCCGCTCTCTAAGCGGTAGAAGCTCTTGCCCTTGGCGATGTCGAGGAGCTTCGGCACCGGCAGGCCCTTGGCGGCGATTTCCGCTGCCAACCAATCGGCCCCAACCTGATCAATCAACTCGAACGGCCCGAAGGACCAATTGTACCCAAGCCGCATGGCGTCATCGACCGCCGTAATCGTATCGGCGATTTCAGGCACCAAGGAAGCTGTATAGCCAAGTGTTTGCACGAGCACGCGCCGAGCGAATTCCCCATGCGGCGACGGATCGGTCACGAGGGCTTTCAGCGATTTTCCCGCGCGCTCCAGGGCTTCCGGGTGCGGCTTTTGCGCGGCCCGATACTCTCCGGTCGCAAGGTCGATAGCCTCTTTGATCTTCTTCCCGTCAACCGCATTAAGGCGATAGAAACCGCCCTTGCCTTTGCGGCCCGTGTAGCCGTCGGCAATCATCTTATCCAGCAGCGGATGCTGAATATTCGTGCGAATAAAATCATCGGTAGGGGGGAGGACCGATTTCATGCTTTTGGCAATCAGCGGCATCAAATCGAGACCGACGAGATCAATTAGGCCGAACACGCCAGTCTTGGGAATCCCCATCGGGCGACCGCCGACAGCATCGGCTTCTTCAACCGACAGGCCCAGATCAATCGCTTCGTTGACCGCCACCTGGATCCAATAGGTGCCGATGCGGTTGGCGATAAAGCCCGGCGTGTCCTTACACGGCACCACGCCCTTGCCCAAGCTGTGATCGCAGAACGCTTCGATCCGCGCCAGCGCCACCGGATCGGTTTCGACACCGCCAACCAACTCCAACAGGCGCATATAGCGCGGCGGATTGAAGAAGTGAGTAATCATGAAGGTTTTCCGGAAGTTTTCCGAACGGCCTTCGATGAGGTAATGCAGCGGGATCGTCGAGGTATTCGAGGAAACCACCGCGTCCGGCTGCTTCAGGCTTTCGAGCTTGGCGTACAGGCCGCGCTTGATCTCGAGATTCTCGACGATGGCTTCGACGATCCAATCGCAGTCTGCGACTTTCGCTAGATCATCGTCGAGATTGCCGGGGGTGATGAGCTTGGCCGCGTCTTTGTGCATCAGCGGCGCGGGGTCCGCTTTCAGCAGTTTGTCGATCGCGGCTTTGGTGATGGCGGTTTTATCGCCTTCCTTGGCGGCAATATCGAGCAGCAGCACGGGAATGCCGGCGTTGGCGATGTGGGCCGCAATGCTGGCCCCCATTACCCCTGCGCCAATGACGCAGGCTTTCTGCACACTCATGGATTACACCGCTTCGAGAATAGTGGCGATGCCTTGACCGCCGCCGATGCACTGAGTCGCCAGCGCGTAGCGCTTACCTTCCCGTTGCAGCAGGGAGGCGGCTTTGCCGGTGATGCGCGCGCCGGTGCCGCCGAGGGGATGACCAAGGGCAATCGCGCCGCCGTCGAGGTTGATCTTCTCCAGCGGCAGGCCAAGGTCGTGAATACAGGCCAGCGCCTGTGCCGAGAAGGCTTCGTTCAGCTCGATGATGTCGATGTCGTCCACCGTCAGCCCGGCACGCTTCAGCGCCTTGCGGGTCGCATCGACCGGGCCGATGCCCATAATGTCGGGCATACAGCCAGATTTGGCGATGCTCTTAAGGCGCGCCAAGATCGGCAAGCCGTTCTTTTTGGCGTACTCTTCGGAGCACACCAGCACCGCAGACGCACCATCGGTGAGCGGGGAGGAGGTGCCAGCGGTCACGCTACCCGCAGGATCGAAAGCAGGCTTAAGGCCGCCTAGGCTTTCAGCCGTGGTTTCCGGGCGAATGCAACCATCGGCGTCAACAATTCCGGCTTTAGTGTGCACCGGAACGATTTCGTCGGCAAACTTGCCTGCGGCTCGGGCGGCGGCGGCTTTTTTGTGGGAGGCGGCGGCGAAGGCTTCCTGTTGAGCGCGGGTAATTTGATACTTATGGGCTAGATTTTCTGCCGTTTGCCCCATCGAGGCAAGCGCGCCCGGCATGGTCTGCTGAAAAACCGGATTGGGGAGGGGGTTATAGCCCATCATCGGCACGCGGGTCATCGACTCGACACCCGCTGCAATGAACACCTCCCCCGCGCCCATCTGGATCGCGCCTGCGGCCATGTGAATGGCTTCCATCGACGAGCCGCAGTAGCGATTAACAGTGGCACCGCCAATGGTGAGCGGCAAGCCTGCCAGCAGCACCACGATCCGGCCCATGTTGAAGCCTTGCTCGCCTTCCGGGAAGGCGCAGCCGAGCAGCAAATCCTCAATATCGGTTGGGTTGACCTTCGTGCGCGCCACCAGCGCTTTCACCACACCCGCCACCAGATCATCTGGCCGAACGCGGGTCAGGCCACCCTTATTGGCGAAATGAAACGGCGACCGGGCATAACCCGCAATTACCACTGGCGTCATCTAAACGGTCCCTCCAACCTGGATAGGTTGGCCCTTTAGCGCCCGAGGATACCCCTGGGGGGGGCGAAGGCCAACTTTGGTTAATTTTTGTCTGTAGTCCCCTTGCTGCCCAGAAGGTGCAGCACGTCGCCTTCAATTTCGCGTAGCTCTTCCAGCGTGACGGTAAGGTCGCGCAACTGCTGTTCCAGGTCGGCAATCCGCTGGCGGCCTTTTTTTAAGGTCGCCTGCAACTGTGTAACCTGCGAGCGGTCGGTATCGTACAAATCCAACAATTCTTTAATATCGGCGAGGCTGAAGCCTAAGCGCTTGCCGCGCAAAATTAGCTTCAGCCTAGCCCGATCCCGCGCGGTGTAAATCCGCGCCCCGCCGATACGGCTGGGGGCAATCAGCCCCTGATCTTCATAGAACCGGATCGTGCGGGGGGAGATGCTATGCTCCTCCGCCAGATCACCAATGGAGAACAGTTTCTGCGCCTGAACGTGTTCGACATGCATCATACCGGAAGCTACCCAATTCGAAAGGTAGTTGACGTATACGTAATCCGCTCTTCGTCCCTTGTCAAGCCACGATCATAGCGTGTGAAAAGGGGGCGTGGCGGCAGTCCGCGTGTCAGCCTTTTTGGGCCTTGGATGCTTCGTACTTTGCCCGCTCCTCCGCGACCAGTTCCTTTTTTGAGAGTTTGCCGATCATGGTTTTTGGAAGTTCGCGGCGAAACTCAATTTTCTTAGGCATTTCAATGGGTGAGATGCGGGTTGTGAGGAATTCGATCAATCCCTCGGCGGTTAAATTTTCGCCTTCCTTTAGGACAACGAAGGCTTTAACGGTTTCGCCGCGATAGTCGTCGGGGATACCGATGACGGTCACTTCCTGCACGCTTTCGTGCTGGTAGATCGCCTCTTCTACGATGCGCGGATACACATTGTAGCCACCACACAGCACGACATCCTTAATACGGTCTACGAGATGCACGAAGCCTTCGTCGTCCATATACCCAACGTCGCCCGTGCGGAGGTGCTCCCCGACGAAAACTTTCTCGGTCTCTTCCGGGCGTTTCCAATAGCCCAGCATCACCTGGGGGCCTTTTAGGCACAACTCCCCCTTTTCACCGTGGGGCACCCGCTTCGTTGGGTCTTCCAAATCGCGCAGTTCCGGCCAAGTGCCCGGCACTGGTAGCCCTATGGAGCCAGCTTTGACGCGGCCATCAAGCGGATTGCAGAAGGCGATGGGGGAGCTTTCGGTGAGGCCATAGCCTTCCACCAAAATACAGCCGGTTAGCCCTTCAAACTTCTGCTTCACTTCTACCGGCAGCGGTGCGCCGCCAGAAATGCCGAAGCGCAACGACGTGAGGTCGTATTGAGCCAATTCTTTATGATTGTTCATGGCCGTGTAAATCGTCGGCACGCCCGCCATCAGTGTCGGCTTTTTCTTGGTGATAAGCTCCAAGGTTTGATTGAGATCAAAACGCGGCAGCATGATGATTTCGGTGCCCGATGCAATCGCGAGATTCTGCACGGCTGTCATGGCGAAAACGTGGAAGAAGGGCAGCACCCCCACCACGCTTTCCTGGCCGTAATGGATGCCAGGAAACCAGCGGACGGCCTGAATGGCATTGCAGTAGAGATTGCTGTGACTGAGCATCGCCCCTTTGGGAACGCCCGTCGTGCCACCCGTATATTGCAGCACTGCAATATCGCGCTTCGGGTCGATTGCAACGGGTTGGGGCTTTGCGGCCCCGCCAATAAGCGTTTTATAGGCGATGTGGCGCGCGTCCATCGTAATTTGCGCTCGGTCCCGCCGCTTTAGCAGAGGGAACAGGAAATTCTTTGGGAAGGGCAGCGCGTCGGCAAAGGGGCAGACGATGACGTGCTTGAGCACGCCTTGATCTAGCAGTAGCTTTATCTTCGGGTACAGCACGGCGAGATCGAGCGTTACCATCATCTTGGTATCGCTATCGAGGCACTGTTTCTCCAACTCCTTTTCCGCATAGAGCGGATTGAAGTTCACAACTGTACCGCCTGCCTTGAGAATGGCGAAATAGAAAATCGTATAGTAAGGGCAGTTCGGCAGGAATAGCCCCACCTTAGTGCCGCGCCCAACCCCTTGGCGTTGCAGCCCTGCCGCCGCCCGGTCCACGAGCGCGCCAATCTCGGCGTAAGTATATTTCTTACCTAAGAAATCTATTGCGGGACGTGTGCCATAGGCTGCCACCGCATCGTCCATCAAGGAGAACAGCGGCACGACGGGCAGAGGGGCAGCGTGATCCACGTTTTTGGGATAGTGGACCTGCCACAATTCGAGCGCTTGCAGCCCGATAGCGGCGGGTGGAGTGGTCTGGGGCGTGCTCACAGCTTCGCTCATTGCATGTTCCGACGTCTCCGTCGGCCTCCCTTTAAGCCGGGTCGTTCGTTGCAACCCGATCATTCGCAGCATCGTTTTCTAGCGCATGATCCGTTCGCTCGCGCGGACTACCCATGCTCTAAGGTTTTGTTTTACAACATTATTCCTGACTACGGTGATCTCCCCTTCGGCGATCATGCTCTCAGGCGCTATTATGCTCTACACTGAACCCTAACGACACGATCCTTCAACTCAAACTCACTTTGTCTATTACGTCAATTTATTTACGCGGACGGCATATCGTGCCACTGTAAGAAAAGAGTGCCCTTGATGCAGGACGCCCGCGTAAGACGGGGGGCCAGTTTCATCCCGAAGGGGCCGTCGATCTTAGGGAGGATCCACCATGCTCAAAACCCATATTGGGGGGGTCGAGGCGGCCCCAGCGCCGGTTCTCGTCGAACGGCATCATCATGTGGCCTATGTCACCCTCAACCGTCCCGCCGTGCTGAACGCGCTGAACGAGGCGATGCTGACTAAGCTGGTTACGGTGTTCCAGTCGCTCAGTACCGAGACCGATATTGGCTGTATCGTGCTGCGCGGTGCGGGCGATGGGTTTATGGCCGGGGGCGATATCAAAGAATTTCGTCAGCAGATGGAACTGCCGGAAGCCGAGCGGCTAGAGGCTTTCCAAAGGATGCTGGCGCGGGTTGGGATTCTGGTGGAAGCGATGCGGGCTATGCCGCACCCCGTGATCGCCTCGGTCCACGGGGTGGCAGCCGGGTTCGGTATGAGCCTTGTACTGGCGTGCGACCTTGCGATTGCGGCGGAGGACGCCAGCTTTACGCTCGCTTACTGCCACCTCGGCGTCACCCCAGACGGCGGGGCTACTTGGTTTCTGCCGCGCCTTGTGGGTTTGAAACCAGCGTTTGAAATTGCGGCGCTGGGCGAGCGCATCGAAGCCCCCCGCGCCGCCGACCTGCGAATCATCAACCGCGTCGTTCCGCCCGATGCGCTGGGCGAGGCGACCGAAACCCTGGCGCGGCGGCTGGCCTCCGGTCCCCGTCAGGCGCTTGCCCGCACCAAAGCGCTGCTGAACGCCGCCTTTGGGGCACCCCTGCCCGATCAGTTGCAGCGCGAAGGCGACGCCTTCTCCCGCTGCACCTTGACCAGCGATTTTGCCGAGGGCGTCAGCGCGTTTGTCGAAAAACGCCGCCCGGTTTTCAACCGGACTTAGAGCGTTCGCTCTAAGTCTTTGTCTATGTTACGCAAATGCGTCGTCGCAGATGGATACATCTGCTCGGGATTTGTGGCGAACAAAAATAAAAAAGGAAGAACTATTATGAGCAACCTCAAGGGAAAAACCCTCTTCATCACCGGCGCATCGCGCGGTATCGGCAAGGCCATTGCGCTGCGCGCGGCTAAAGACGGCGCGAATATCGTCATTGCCGCAAAAACCACCGATCCGCACCCAAAACTGCCGGGCACCATTTATTCGGCAGCGGAGGAAGTTGAAGCGGCGGGCGGCAAGGCACTGCCCTTACTGGTCGATATTCGCGAGGAAGAAGGGGTGAGAGCGGCGGTGGCACAAGCCGTTAGCACTTTCGGCGGGATTGATATTCTGGTGAACAACGCTAGCGCCATCAACATCAGCGGCACGCTGGAAACGCCCATGAAGCGCTATGATTTGATGCATCAGGTCAATACGCGCGGCACCTTCCTGTGCAGCCAAGCCTGCTTGCCGGAACTGTTGAAGGCACCCAATCCGCATATCCTCATGCTCTCACCGCCGTTGAACATGACCGAACAGTGGTTCGCGCCCCATGTTGCCTATACGATGGCAAAGTACGGCATGAGTATGTGCGTGCTCGGTATGGCGGGCGAGTTCCGGGGCCGCGTTGGGGTGAACGCCCTCTGGCCGCGCACGATCATCGCCACCGCTGCCCTCGCTATGTTAGGCGAGAGCGAAGGCAAGGTTTCGGCCCGAAACGGTCGCACGCCGGAGATTGTGGCCGATGCCGCCCACGCCATCCTCACCCGTGACGGTAAAACCACCACGGGCAACTTCTTCATCGACGACGCGGTGCTGGCCAGCGCCGGGATAACGGACCTGTCGGGCTATGCCGTCGATCCCAGCGCACCGCTGTTCCCGGATATTTTTCTGTAGCAGGCAGGGCAGGGGTTTTCCTTCAAAAGAAGGAAAACCCTCCTAAACACGAGCTTCAACTCTAAGAGTTTTTTGCTGTTCAAATTCTTTCTTTGAATGCCATAGGTCATATGCCATTTGACCATTGAGCCACATTTCTGCGCTGGTCTCCAAAAAATCTGCGAGCCTAACGGCTGTGTTTGCCGTAATCGGCGCATGGCCATTCAATATTTGAGAGAGATGTTTTCTGGATATTCCCGTTTCTTGAGCAAGTTTAGTGGCTGTAATTTTCCGGTGAGCGAGATAATAATTCTTCATCAAGACTCCCGGATGTTCAGGTTGTAGTTTGCGGTTTGACATTTTAATATCCTCCTAAGCTGGTGCCAGAATATTATTTTAATTGTGATAATCTTCTAAGTTTAGATAAGAAAATTTATTGTTTACGTAGCTAAAAGTAACGCGCCAATTTGCGCTGACTTTCATTGAAAACTCCCCTTTTCGATCTCCCATTAAAGAATGAAACCCCTTAATCTTTTTAAGATCGTTAGGGCCGATAGCAATATCTAAAATTCTTAGTATATCCATGCAGTTCTTTTGCAGATTGGGTCCAACTTTAGCTGTTTTGCCTTCCAGCAATAATTCAGCTAACCCCGAATGCCGTATTCGGCTCTCATCAATCATGACCAACTCTTACGGTGCGTCATAGCTACAGACATATGCCTACCGTCGGTGAAGCCCCATGTCAATCAATTTTGATACCAACTAGGTATCATTTGGAACCTAATTGGTATCGATTCTTTACTCCGTAAACGTCACCACCAGCTTATCCGCTGCTTGCGGCAAATCTTTCAGCTCCACCTTGAACGGTTCGGCAGAGTTGGGGGCGAGGGTTGGCGGAGTGCTGGCGAAGGTCCATTCCTTCAGCACTTGATCGTTGGCGCCGCTCACGATGGCTTTCAGTTTTGGGGCGGGTTTGGCGCTGTTCGTGGTGTTCAGTACGCGGCCTTCGATCACTAACGTGCCAACATCGTCCCGCCGGGTCGAGGCAACGTCCGACAGATCAAAGCCTTCGCCGGGGAAGCCGACGGGCAGACCGACGCGGGCATAGGCCACGGCGGCGGGGGGCCAAGCTTCGACAATCTGCGTGCGCCCGAAATAGAGACCGGCGGCGGTGCCAGAGGCGATGAGTAGAAGCAAGGCCCATCCAATCGGTGAGCCTGCCCGTTGGCGCGGAGCGGAAGCACCTGCCTTGCGGTTCTTGAGGGGCGGGTTTAGGGGCGGCGGGGAGAAGTCGCCGAACTCTTCCGATGTGTCGGCGCTCTGCATCCGATCCCGCAGTGCCGTAGCGCTCACCATATCGTCGGACGGCGGCAGCGCGCGCGACTTACGGGATTTGGACGGAACCGAGGGTTCATCCTCCTCGTCATCCATCGCGAACAGGCTGCGGGATATGATCGATTCATTGGAGGCCGGGCTGGTTTTAGCCTCTGCCGCCGCATCGGCCATTGCCGTCAAGAAATCCATTGACGGGAGGTCCGGTTCCCGTGCGTTGGAAATCGGGGCGTTCAGAAAAGCGTCGAAATCATCATCAATTGATTTGCCTGCGGGGGGCGGGCGCACGATAGAAGACGCATCGGGCGCACCGGCTTTCGGGCGGGCCGTACCGGCTGTTACAGGCTCAGGCGTTGACGTAAAGAAGCTCGGCAGCGCCGCCTCCTCAGACGCCGTTTCGGGGTGCCACGTATGCCCACAGTTAGAGCAACGGACCATCCGACCAGGGTTGGCCAGGTCGGTCGCATTGACAGTCCAGCGGGTCGCACAGGAGGGACAGTTCAATATCATCGCATTTTTACCCGA
>JAAFIC010000064.1 GCA_013298565.1 Alphaproteobacteria bacterium
CTTCCGCCAGCGCCAGTTCGAGCGCAACCGTGCCAGAGGCTGCGAGGGCAGCGGTTGAGGCGGCAAACGCATCGAATTTCTCAGCATTACCCTCGATCACCACCGGCTGCCCCGGCCAAGCGGCAACCGCGTGCCGCACGGTTGCCGCAACCGGAGCCACAGTCGGAACGATCACCCGAAGTGCCGGAACCTGTGCGGCCAAGTGCGTGACCGTTTCGCCGAATACCCCCAACAGCCGCCCAACTTCCCCCCGCCGACTGCCCGGCAGCACCAACAACACGGGAGCCGCCGGATCAATGCCATGCCGCACCCTAAATGCCGCCCCATCGCCCTGCCCGGCCCCGCTGTCGATCACCGGATGCCCAACGTAATCGGTGGGCAGCCCGTAGCGGGTGAAATAGGGTGGCTCGAACGGCAGGAGCGTGAGCAGATGATCGGTTTTCGCTGCGAGTTTGCGCGCCCGCCCCTGCCGCCACGCCCAAACTTGGGGGGCGACATAGTGGAAGCGCGGGATGCCCAAATCCGCCACCTGTCTGCTAATCCGCAGCGTGAAACTGGGTGCATCAATGGTCACGAGCACTGCCGGGCGGTGGGCACGCACATCGGCCTCGGTCTCTTTCAAGCGGCGCAGCAGTTTTGGGAGGTGCGGTAGAATTTCCGTAAGGCCCATCAGCGACAACTCTTCCATCGGAAAAAGGCTGTTCAGCCCCTGCGCCTGCATCATCGCGCCGCCAACACCCGCAAATGCCACGCGCCCCCCGGTTTGCGCCGTGAGCGCCGCCATTAAGCGCCCGCCCAACAGATCGCCAGAAACCTCGCCCGCGAGCAGGTAAATGAGGGGAACGCCGCTCATGGGGCAGGCAGGCCGATGACAAACAGCCCCGCTTCGTCGGCCAAGGCCCGCACGGCGTCGCGGTCGATCAAAGTGGTGAACTCCCCATCAATCGCAAGACCAACCAGCCCCGCCGCCGCCGCCGCCCGCACGGTTTCAGGACCAACGCCGGGCAGGTCCAAACGGCGATCTTGGCCGAGTTTGGCGAGTTTCACCACAACACCGCCGCCACCAGCGCGTTTCAGCAACCCGGCGCGGGCAATCATCGCGTCAGTGCCTTCAATGGCTTCAACCGCGAGCACCATACCCTGTTGCACAACAACCGCTTGGCCGACATCAATGGGGCCAAGAGCGCGCAGAACGGCAATACCGCGCGCAATATCGGCATCTGCAACGGCATCGGGCAGGTGTACCCCTAAAGGGCCGCACGTCGGGCCGCCCCCGTCCCGCGCCAAAACCTCGGGCACCGAGCGGAGGCAAAAGCCCTCGCGCTCGAACTCCTCGGCAATCGCCCGGAGCAAGCCATCGTCCCCAAAGGCTTTCACGCCGATGCGGGCAATGAAGGCGGCACCGCGAACATCGGGGGCAACGGCGAGCAGCGACGGGCGCTTTACCTTGCCTGCAAACACCACGTCTTCAACCCCTGCCGCGCGCAAGGCGGCGAAAATCGCGCCAGCCGCGCCCATGCGGTGCCGGGAATGCGGCACGCCGTTGGTGGTTTCGGTATCAGCTTGCCCATCGAGTGCCAACACGTAGAAATTTTGCCCGCGCGCCCGGCAGGCGGCGACAATCTCGCGCGGCAAAGCCCCGCCCCCAGCAACGATCCCTAGGGTTCTGAGAGCGGTCTCGTCGATCATTTCAGCTAGCGCGGTTGGCAAATAGCGCGATTGCTGTCGGTGCGGATGAACTCGACGATATCCGTGATCGCGTGGTTATCCTTCATAATGCCGCTCACATCTTCAATGCGCTCGGCCATCGTGCCTTCAGCAGCAAACAATAGCCGATAGGCCGCGCGCAAGGCGTGAACCTCCTCGCGCTCAAATCCCCGGCGCTTCAGGCCGATGATATTGAGGCCCGACAGCCGCGCCCGGTCGCCCATCACCATCCCATAGGGGATCACGTCGCCCTCGACACCCGACATGCCGCCAACCATGGCGTGCTTGCCGATGCGAACGTATTGATGGATTGCACTGAGGCCGCCGATATTAACGTAATCGCCAATCTCAACATGCCCGCCGAGCGTTGCCTGATTGGCCATCACCACATTATTGCCCACCCGGCAATCATGGGCGATATGGACGCCGACCATAAACAGCCCATTATCTCCCACGCGGGTCTGGCCACTGCCGAACGGCGTGCCGGGGTGCATGGTGGCGTGTTCGCGGATCGTGCAGTTCGATCCGATAATCAGGTGAACCTCTTCCCCCTGATAGCGCGCGTGCTGCGGCGGCATCCCAATCGTGGCGAACGGATACAGCGTACTGCCCGCGCCAATCTGCGTGTAGCCCGCGACGACGACATGGCTAATCAGCACGGCCCCATCCCCCAACACCACGTTCGGGCCGATATGGCAAAACGGGCCGATGGTGACATTGGTCCCCAGTTGAGCGCCGTCTTCGATAATGGCAGTGGGGTGTATGGATGCGGTCATTTTTCGTCCAGAATCATTGCGGCGAAGGTGGCTTCGGCCACCAGCACACCATTCACTTTAGCCGCGCCGGAAAACTTCCACACGGTTTTGCGCTGGGCCATTTTAGTAACATGAATATGCACCTGATCGCCCGGCGTAACCGGCTTGCGGAAGCGGGCCTCATCAATAGTCATGAAGTACACCAGCTTACCTTCCGCCTCCGGCCCCAAGGTTTGCACGACTAGCACTGCCGCCGTTTGCGCCATCGCTTCAATAATCAGCACCCCCGGCATGACGGGGCGCGACGGAAAATGCCCCATAAAGAACGGCTCGTTGATCGAGACGTTCTTTATGCCCGTGCAGGAGACGTTCGGCACCACGTCGATCACCCGGTCAATCATCAGCATGGGGTAGCGATGCGGGATCATCTGCGTAATGCGGGAAATATCGAGCACGGGAATGGTTTCGGGCGACACGCCCGCTTCGGTTCCTTCCACAGTAATAGTATCGCTCATTCGCCTGTTCCTTTTTTCTGCCCGACCTTCAACAGAAAAGCCGATTGGCGGTGCCATTCACGAATAGGCACCGCTGGAAAACCACCGAGACTAGACCCCGCCGGCGCATCCCGAAACAATCCTGTCCGCGATGCGATGCGGCTTCCCCGGCCCACACGGAGATGGTCGGCGATGCCCGTCTGTCCACCCATAACCACGTAATCTTCCAACACGGTACTACCAGAAATGCCGCACTGCGCCGTAATTATACAGCCTTTGCCGATGTGAACATTATGGGCAATATGAACGAGATTATCTATCATCGTACCCTGCCCGATCACCGTGCGCGTTAGCGTGGCGCGGGCGATAGTGGCATTCGCGCCGATTTCCACATCGTCACCAATCTCCACGATACCCAACTGCGGCACTTTCACCACACCGGTCGGCGTTGTAACGAACCCAAAACCGGCCTCGCCAATGCGTGCCCCAGCTAAAATCGTCACGCGCGCCCCAAGAATGCAGTAGTGAAGCGATACCAGCGCGCCAATATCGCCATTCGGGCCAATTTCAACTCCGTCACCAATCACCGCCCCCGCCCGCACGACCGTGCTGGCACCGATTTTAGCTCCCCTCCCAATGGAGACTTGCGCCGCAATCCTCGCAGTTGGATCGACCTCTGCCGTCGCGTCAATCACAGCGGATGGGGCAATCCCCTGCGGCGGTATCGGCTCGGGGAAAAACTGCCGGGCCAGTCGGGCAAAGGAAACCGTTGGCGCGGGCGCAATTAGCAAGGCCGCCTCGGTTTTAGCGACCGCCGCCACCTCTGCCGTCACCAAAATCGCTGACGTCGCAGGCCAAGCCGACAGGGCCGCCAAATGACGGCGATGGTCACAAAAACTCAACGCCCCCGTCTCCGGCGCGTGCAGCGGGGCCACCGTCTCTATGACGCTACCCGCGCGGGCAGCGTCCTGAAGCCGCGCCCCTGCCCGGTCGGCAAGGGCGCTCAGGGCGAGCGGGCCAGTAGATTGGAAGAAACGCGAATCTGGCATCGGGCGCCGATAGGGCTTAGTTGCTCTTCGGCGGCGTCGCCGGAGGTGCAGATTGCGGCGGCGGTAACTTTAGCGCAACGCGCGGAAGTTTAGCGTTCAACCGTTGGAGCGAGTCCGCAGTTACATCAATTTCCGACGAGAATAATACTGTCGCAGCGCGCGGTATAATAAGGTTAATACCACGTTCGACAGCAATTTGCTGCAAAATTTCAGTTAAAGCCATGTCGATAGGTTGGGCGCTTTGCGCCTCACCTTCTGCAAGCTGCTTGCGACGCGAATTTAACTGACGTTGATAGTCGCCCATTTGAGTTTCAAACTGCTTACGCTTTTCCGTAACCTGTTCTGGCGTTAGCGATGGGCCTTGCTTGCGGAAATCATCCTCCAGCTTCCGCAGATCATCGCTCTTTTTCTTCAACTCCGCATCCCAGGCTTTCGATTGGCTATCAAGCTGGGCACGCAGCGATTTATAGGCTGCGGCATCCCGCGAGATAATGCCCATGTCGATAATCCCGACTACGGTCGGCGCTAACCTTCCGCTTGGAACAGCGGCCCGTTGTGCCTGCGCGGGGGCTGGAGTCCCCGTTTGTGCTGGCGCAGCGCTGGGGGTAGGTGCAGGCGCGACAGGTGCCTGCGTCGGGGCGGGCGCGGTCCCGCTAGGCCGAGGGGCCGGGGCGGGCAAGGTTCCCGAGGGAGCTTGAGCAAAGCCTACTCCTGGCGCAATCGCTGCAACCAAAATTAGTGCTGCCGTTGCAGCAGCACAACCCCGAAGGTTAGAAAACTTGGTCACCATCGTTACCGATCTTTCGCTTAATCTCATCAGGCTGTCTTATTCGCACGGTGCGGTATTAGTAGCGCGTTGCGAATCCGAATGTGAAGTTCTGAGTGCGGTCATATTTTTGTTTCAGGTAAGGAATCCCAAAATCTACCCGAATCGGCCCGAACGGCGACACCCAGGTAAAGCCAATGCCAAACGATGCGCGCAAGGAGGACGAGTCTGAAACCCCCGGCCCTGTCACGTCTGCACCCCAGGCCGAGCCGATGTCATGGAATAAGCGAGCAGACAGGCCCAATTCCTTCGGCAAACCAAGCGGAAAGGACACTTCCTGCGTTAGAATGTAGTAGTTCTGCGCGCCCAGCGAGTCGCCCGATGCCCGATCTCGCGTCGCAACACCGCCCGTACGAAAACCGCGAAAATCATCGCCGCCAATGTAAAAACGATCATTGATCCGCACGTCCTCACCAAACCCGACGATATTCCCGAGATTTGCGCGCATGGACGCAACGACTTCAGGCATTACCGGATAATAATATTCAGCACGTAAATTGGTGCGAAGATACTTAGTATCGCCCCCCAATCCAGCGACATCATTTTCCAGCGAGAGCATGTAGCCTTCGGTTGGGTTACGGCGACTATCGCGACGGTCGAAGGCAATTGTGTGCGAAACGAACGACGACAGGGTTGTTCCGACACTTTCCCGCACATAACGCGACGCATCGGCCTCGATATTGCTAATCCGGTCGGAGCGCAGCGTATATTTTACGCTTTGGCCCCACTCATCGTTGAGTTGCCAGCCGAAACCGAAGGCCGCCCCAGTGGAACGCCAATCGTAAGAGCTATATTTTTGCAGGTCGCGCGTTGTGTGGAAGGCATCGAGCGTGAGCGCCAACTGGCGATCCAGGAAATAAGGCTCAACGAAACTCACATCCAGCTTAGAGCGTTTAGCCGCGATCAAGGTTGTCACCTTCAAATCCTGGCCCTGCCCAAGCAAATTGCGTTCGCGAATCCCGATTTCGCCCAACGGACCATCGGAAGTGGAGAACCCGCCGCCTACCGTCAGGTCGCCGGTCGATTGCTCTTCTACTCGCGCCTTTAGCACGATTTGATCGGGCTGCGTTCCTTGCTCCCGCGTGACTTCCACCGACTTAAAGAAACCTAGATCTTTAATGCGTTGTTCCGAGCGGCGCAGGCGGGAGGCGTTGAAGGCATCGCCCTCAACCAGGCGAAACTCACGGCGCAGCACTCTGTCTTGAGTACGGATATTCCCGGAAACATCAATCCGCTCCACGTAAGCCTTCGGGCCTTCGCGCACGTCGAACGTAATGTCGATCACGCGGTTTTGGGCGTCGCGGTTAGTTACGGGTTGAATATCGACAAAGGCGTAACCAAGATCACCGACCTGCTGCGTGAGCTTTTCGACCGTTGTTTCAATTTGCTCCGTATTATACCACTCGCCCGATGCGGTCACGAGCGACTTACTCAGCGCTTGCGGATCAAGATTCTTAAGCTGTGAGGTAATATTTATTTTACCATACTTATACCGCTGACCTTCATCGAGCGTAAACGTCAGATAAAAACTCTTACGATCTGGGGCCAGTTCTGCCACAGCCGATTGAATGCGGAAATCGGCATAGCCTTGCTTCAAATAGAAACGGCGCAGCTTTTCGCGGTCGAAAGCTACCCTGTCGGGATCGTAAGAATCGTCGCTCGCCCAAAAGCGATACCAGCGGTATTCGGACGAAACCAACTCGCTCCGCAGCGACGAATCGCCATATTGGCGATTACCAACGAAGGTGATTTTACTCACCGTCGTAGCTTCACCTTCTTTTACTTCAAAAACTAGATCAACGCGGTTTTGATCGAGTTGAATTATTTTTGGCTCAATCGCGGCGGCAAAGCGGCTATTCTTACGGTAGATGTCGATGAGACGCTGAACGTCGGCCTGCAATTTGCTGCGGGTATAAACAACACGCGGACGCAACTGCATTTCAGCAAGCAGGTCTTTTTCTTCGAGCTTATCCAGCCCCTCAAAAGCGATGCGGTTGACAATGGGGTTTTCCACCACACGCACAACCAGAATATCGCCGCGATCAATCCCCACGCTCACATCGGCGAACAGGCCGGTGGCGAACAGGGTTTTTAGCGATCTATCGACAATATCTGCCGTTACCGGCTCGCCTAAACGGATGTTTAGATAATTGCGAACGGTATCCGGCTCAATCCGCTGAGTACCCTCCACGCGGATCGTTTGAATCACCACCTGCGGCGCAGCGGAAGGTGCCTGGGGCACCGGGCGGCCTGCGGGCGCTGCCGGACCTTGGCCTTGGGCAAGCGCCAGCGTCGGCACGATCAGGCTGGCGGTCCAGGTACCCCCGGCTAGAAGCACGGCGGTAAGCAGGGCGGTTCGATTTCTAGTCCGTGTCATCATCTGCCGTTGCGCGCGAGTAAGTTTCACGCTCCCGCGAGGGGAGCGACCGTAGTTTGGCCTGGGGTGTGGTGTTGCAAGCCGTCATTCTCGCTCACCTCCCGCCACGCCCAAAACCCTAGCCCTGGAAGTCCTACACTAAGGAAGCCACCCACGCAAAGACTCGCAACTGCACAAGGTCATTCCAGGTCGCAAAAACCATCAAACCCAGAATAGCGGTGAGGCCGATGGCCGCCCCCACCTCCTGCACGCGCTTGCCCAAGGGCCGCCGCAATACAGCTTCTGCGGCATAATAGAGCAGATGCCCGCCGTCTAGGACCGGAACCGGCATAAGGTTGATGAGACCGAGATTGATCGAGAGCAGCGCCAGGAACCAAACGACGCTGACCGCGCTGGTCCGCGCCACCTCGCCCGACATTTGCGCGATCCGCAACACACCGCCGATTTCCTTCGTGTCCCGCTCCCCCCGGATCATCTGACCCAAGGCGTGCAGCGTGCCCGTCGTGATCGACCAAGTTTCCTTGACCGCCTGCACGGTCGCGGTCAGCGGATCATGCTGAACCATCTGCCCCGCACCCGCACCGATACCAAGATAGCCAAGCTGCTGCGTGCCACCGAAACGATCTTCCACCGTGCGAACTCCGGTCGTGACCGGCAGAGTGAGCGTAACCCCGCCCCGCTCCACGTCAATTGGCAGTATCTGGCCAGGGCGAGCTTGCACAATGCGCTGAATATCTTCGAACCGCTCGACCGATTGGCCATCGACCGCCAGAACCTTGTCGCCTACCGCAAGCCCGGCGCTGGCCGCTGGCGCACCCTCCACCACGGCACCGATAACCGGGGAGGTGATAGGCTGGCCCACAAAAATGAACAGACCCGTTAGCAACACAATCGCAAACAGAAAATTCGCCAGCGGCCCCCCCGCCACAATCGCCGCCCGCCAGCGCAAGGGTTGGTATTGAAACGCCCCCCGCCGCTCTTCCGGTGTCATCGGGCGATCATCAATGCCGACGCTGGCCGGGTTCATATCGCCCGACATTTTCACGTAACCACCGAGTGGCAGCGCGCAAAACTTCCAGCGCGTACCGTCCTTAGCCGTGCGCCCAAACAGCTCAGGGCCGAAGCCGATGGAGAAAACCTCCACTTTCACACCGGCACGCCGCGCGATCCAATAGTGCCCGAACTCGTGTACGAACACGAGCACGGTCAGAATGACCAGGAACGGGAGAAGATAGTCGGCGAGAATCTGCATTATATATCCTGCTTAGGCTGCCAAGCGGTGAACGAGGACTGCCGCCGCGCGGCGGGCTTCGGCATCCAGTGCCAGAACCGCCTCAAGGCTGTCCGGCACCTGTCCCGGCACTGTTGCTAACACGCGCGCCACCACTTCGGCGATAGCCCCGAAGGGCAAACGATGTGCCAGAAAGGCGGCGACAGCCACCTCATTGGCCGCATTCAATAAGGTTGGCGCGCCGCCCCCCGCCTGCAAGGCTTGCCGCGCCAAGCGCAAAGCCGGAAAACGCGCCGCGTCCGGGGCCTCGAAGGTTAGACTGCCGAGCGCGACCAAATCGAGCTTCGCCACCGGCACCGCCAACCGCTCCGGCCAGCCCAGAGCATAGGCAATCGGTGTTCGCATATCGGGCGAACCGAGTTGCGCCAGCACTGAGCCATCGCAATAAACCACGGCACTGTGAACAACCGACTGGGGGTGGATCAAAATCTCAATTTGTGGCTCTGGTAGGGCGAAGAGATAATGCGCCTCGATCAACTCCAGACCCTTGTTCATCATCGTGGCGCTATCGACGGAAATTTTAGCGCCCATCGACCAGTTGGGATGCGCTACCGCTTGGGCTGGTGTTGCCGTCGCCATAGCATCCCGCGTCCAGGTCCGAAACGGCCCGCCCGAGGCGGTGAGCAGTATCTTTTCGATTGCCGCCCGGCCCGCGCGCTCAAACACCTGGAAAATTGCATTATGCTCGCTATCGACAGGCAACAGCGCCGCGCCGCTACGGGCAATGGTCTGCATCACCAAATCGCCCGCGCACACCAGCACTTCCTTATTGGCGAAGGCGACATCTGTTCCCCGCGCTAACGCCGCTAACGTCGGGGCTAGCCCTGCTGCGCCGACGATTGCCGCCATGAGAATACCGACAGGCCGTTCCGCCGCCGCAACCACTGCCGCCGCCCCTGCCGCAACCTTGATCCCGGTTCCGGCCAGCCCGTCTTGCAGGGCCGCGTAAGCGCTAGGGTCGGCAATAACGGCCAAGCGGGGGCGAAACTCTCGCGCATCGCGGATCAGCGCTTCAACATTTTTACCCGCCACTAGGGCTTCCATGGAAAATCGGTCGCGATGATAGCGGACAACGTCGAGCGTGCTTTGCCCCACCGATCCTGTCGAGCCTAAAATAGTGACGCTTTTCACGGCGTAAGGCTCCAGCCGAAGCAAGCACTGAGTAGCACCAGCACGAGGGCCACGGGCATCAAACCATCAACCCGATCAAGAATGCCGCCGTGGCCCGGAATCATCCGCCCAGAATCCTTCACTCCGGCGTGGCGCTTAAGCGCCGATTCGGCCAGATCACCCGTTTGCGCGACAATCGCAAGGCCCGCCCCCAGCAACGCCAACAGCACTGCCGAGCCGCCAAAAGAGCTTCCGATAAACGCGGCAATACCGCCCGCCGCCGCCATGCCGCCGATCAACCCGGCCCAGGTTTTATTGGGCGAAATCGTTGGCGCAAGCCGTGGCCCCCCAATCATTCGCCCCACAAAATAGGCCCCCGTATCGGTCGCCCAAACCACGCCCATCAGCCACAACACCATATCGCGGCCATCCGGCATAACGCGCAACCACAACCAACAGGTGCAGCTCACCGCGATAACCGGAAAGCCGACTGTGTAGAGCGTCGGCATCTTACCTCGGCTAAACCCCGATACCAGCGGCGCCACCAGCACCCCCGCCCCCAGCAGCACCGCCAGCGTGAGAAAATCGGTATCGAGCGCCGCCGCTGCGACCATCGCGACACAGCCGCCAGACAATGCCCAGGCCCCTAGCGGGCGCGCCTCCGGCCCAAGGGTCATCCGCGCCCATTCTCTCCCCATCGCGCCCGCAGCCCCGATAAGCAGCAAATCGAACCACGGCGCGCCAACCCAAATGGCGAAAATAGTCGGCGGGAGTAGAAACGCGGCAGAAACCATCCGCAGCATCAGCGCCCTGGTCGGGCGGCGCAGGCGAAAGCGCAGGCGCGGCGTTGAACCCGCAGGACTAACCATCAACACCCCCGAAACGCCGATCACGCTGCCCATAACTCCGCAAAGCCGCAACCAGGGCGCTCTTGTCGAAATCCGGCCAGAGGGTATCAACAAACACAAACTCGGCATAGGCCGCTTGCCACAGCATGAAATTGCTCAAGCGCTGCTCGCCGCTGGTTCGCAGCACGACATCGGGGTCGGGAATATCGAAAGTGGCAAGGTGCTGCGAGATCATCGCTTCACTAATCGCATCCGGCGCAAGCCCGCCCGCTTGCACCGCGCGGGCCAGTTGCCGCACCGCCTGCACCAGTTCCTCGCGCGCGCCGTAACTGAGCGCCAGAACGAGCGTTAACCCCGTGTTCTGCGCGGTTTTTGCTTCTGCCCCCGCGATGAGCTTTTGAATGTCGTCCGACAGGCGCTCCCGCGTGCCAATCACGCGAAACCGAATATTCTGACGGTGCAGCGTGTCGATTTCCGACTGAAGATAACGCCGCAGCAGCCCCATAAGCCCTTCGACTTCCGCCAAGGGCCGCTTCCAGTTTTCCGACGAAAAACTATAAAGCGTAAGGTAAGGAATTCCAAACTCTACGCAGTTGGTGACAAGATCGCGTACCGCATCTGCCCCCTGGCGGTGCCCTGCAATACGCGGCAACCCGCGCGCGCGCGCCCATCGGCCATTGCCATCCATGATGACCGCCAAATGGCGCGGCAGCGCTGCGGGATCAAGCCCCGCCGCCACTGCCGCCTGCTGGGCCGGAAGGGCCAGTTCGGACGGAGTTTCCGTCATGGCGCTAAACCGAGACGCGCTCAAACCTGTAATATTTCTTTTTCTTTGGTCGCCAGCGTCTGATCAATCTGTTTGATATGCGCGTCGGTGAAGCCTTGAATATCGTCCGACAGCTTCTTCTGTTCGTCTTCGCTGATTTCCTTGGCTTTTTCGGCCTTCTTCAGCATGTCCATGCCATCGCGGCGGACGTTGCGAACCGAGACGCGGGCGCTTTCGGCATATTTTCCGGCAACCTTCACGAGTTCCTGACGGCGCTCCTGGTTAAGGTCGGGCAGCGGCACGCGCACCAGCGTGCCATCGGTGGAAGGATTAAGCCCCAGCCCCGCCTCGCGGATGGCCTTTTCCACGGCCTTCACTGTACCCTTATCCCACACCGTTACGGTCAACAGGCGGGGTTCAGGAACGCTGACCGTGCCGACTTGGCTCAAGGGCATCATTGATCCGTAGGATTCCACCATAATCGGATCGAGAAGATTGGCCGAAGCCCGGCCCGTTCGCAGACCATTGAGTTCTTTCTTAAGCGTCTCTACCGCGACATCCATGCGGCGCTTGACATCGCTAAGATCGGGAGTGGCCATCGCTTATATCCTCTTAATTCTTACCCTAAGCAGACTGCCGTCGATAGACCGCAGTCTGCTTAGGGCCTTGTGATTTGCCCTCGCCGGGCGGGCGCATCTGCGCCCTTGGCCGCAGCCTTACCCGACACGCTTGGCGTGTCAAACACGCTTGAGGCTGCTTCTAACCCTACGTGCGATTAATCGTCCGCAGGGTTAAACAAAAGGCGACCGAACCCTTACGATCCGGCCGCCCTTTAACGCAAGGGTCTTTAGGGTTTAGCGGACGCCAGCTTGCGCCGCAACCTCGGCAGCGAAATCGCTTTCCTGCTTTTCGATACCTTCGCCGAGGGCATAGCGGGCGAACGCAGTCAGCGTTACCGGCGCGCCAATATCCTTAGCCGTCTTGGCGATAACATCCTTCACACGGCTTTCGCCGTCGATGACATAGACCTGCTCCAGCAGCACAACTTCTTCGTAGAACTTCCGAATGCGGCCTTCGATCATCTTTTCGATCACGGCCTCCGGCTTGCCCGAAGCGCGCGCCTGCTCGGTCAGCACGTCCCGCTCCCGCTCCAGCGCTTTCGGGTCGAGATCTTCGACCGACAGCGACATCGGGTTGGTGGCGGCGATGTGCATCGCGATCTGCTTGCCAAGAACCGCAAGCGCGGCCTTGTCGCCCGTCGATTCGAGTGCAACCAACACGCCGATCTTGCCCAGGCCCGGCGCGGTCGCCGCGTGGATGTAGCTGGCGACGATACCATCCGTTACCGACAAGCGCACGGCCCGGCGCAGCGACATGTTTTCGCCAATCGTGGCGATAAGCTGGGTCAGCTCTTCCGAAACCGCATGATCCTTGCCCGGATACGTCGCGGCCTTCAAGGCTTCCACATCGGTGCCGACGGTGAGCACGAGGCCCGCCGTTTCGGTAACGAAGCCTTGGAAGGTTTCATTCCGGCCAACGAAATCGGTTTCCGAATTCACTTCCAGCAGCGCGCCGACCGTGCCCGAGGAGGCCGAGCCGACGAGACCTTCAGCCGCAATCCGGCCCGCCTTCTTGGCCGCAGCAGCGAGGCCCTTCGTGCGGAGCCAATCCACACCAGCTTCGATATCGCCAGCGCTTTCGGTCAGCGCCTTCTTGCAATCCATCATGCCTGCGCCCGTCATTTCGCGCAGTTCTTTAACCATGGCAGCAGTGATTTCGACCATTGGATCTCTCTTTATAACAATTCGGCATCAGCCGATGATTGTAATGCGTATCCGTTACGCAAATGCGTCGTCGCGGGTTTATCACCCGCTCGGAATTTGCTCTCGTGAAAAGGCGGCGCAGAGCGCCGCCTTAGCGTCGTTCCTATCGCACGAAGAACCTTAAGCCGAAGCCGCTTCTTCCACCGGCGCGACTTCTTCTGCCACAGCTTCTGCCGAACCAATATCAATGCCTGCCGAAACGGCTTCCTGCGTTAGACCCGCCAGCACCGAGGCCGAGAAGAGTTCGCAGTAGGTGTCGATGGCGCGTAAGGCATCGTCGTTCCCCGGAACCGGGTAGGCAATGCCTTCGGGATCGGAATTGCTATCGAGAATAGCGATGACCGGAATGTTCAGGCGGTTGGCTTCCTGAACGGCAATCGCTTCCTTATTGGTGTCGATGATGAAGATCAGGTCGGGCAGGCCGCCCATTTCCTTAATCCCGCCCAGGGCGCGTTCCAGCTTTTCGTGCTCGCGCGTTAGGTTAAGCTGTTCTTTCTTGGTGTAGCCCGCGACGGCCCCCGTGTTGAACATTTCTTCCAATTCGCGCAGGCGCTTAATCGACAACGAGATGGTTTTGAAGTTGGTCAGCATCCCGCCGAGCCAACGATGGTTCACATAATACTGACCCGACCGGCGCGCGGCTTCCGCAATACGCTCTGCCGCTTGACGCTTGGTGCCGACGAACAGCACGCGGCCCCCGGCCGCAACCGTATCGCGCACCACTTGCAGGGCGCGATACAGCATCGGCACCGTCTGTTCGAGATCAATCACATGCACGCCATTCCGCACACCGAAGAGGTACGGTGCCATCTTCGGGTTCCAACGGCGCGTGTTATGGCCAAAGTGAACGCCCGCTTCGAGAAGCTGACGCATGGTAAACGTGGGAACATTGCTCATAATAAGGCATCCTTAGTCCGGTTAGTCCGCCGCGAGCAGTGACCAAATAAATTGGCACCGGCAAGGAGAGCTAAACTCCTTCGCCCGCGTGTGAAGTGCGCGCCTTTTAGCGGGTTCGGTGGGGGGATGCAAGGGGGAAGGTGGGTGGGGGAACTAACCTTTATTCTCTTACAGGCAAGGGACGTTGGTAGAGGCTGATTACGATTGTATTGAGTGTTTTCAATTAAGTGTTTTCATCTATAAGTTGATTAAATGTATTACTCATAACTCATCAGATAGTTGTAAATCGTATTTAAGGTTGAACATTAATCACATTTTTCATGTTTAATTTTTTGTTCATTGATTCTACGAAAAAGAATGGCATAGAGGAGGTCGATGGTCTCTTTTTCGAGGTGATGCGATGCCGACGACGATTAATTTGACGACGGGTGATGACACGCTCTATGAGGGCGACGGCGATTTTGTGGTGAACGCCTATGCAGGCGATGATGTTATCTCTCTCGGGAACGGAAGCATCGGCAGCACAGTGAATGGGGGTGGTGGGGCAGACCGAGTTTACATCGGTAGCGGCAATCATAGCGTTCGCGGCGGGGGCCAAGACGACTATGTTGCAGTCGGCAATGGTGACAGCACGATCATTGGTGGCGGTGGGAACGATACTCTAATTGCTCTTGACGGTAATCACAGTGTTTCTGGCGGGGCAGGAACCGATAACATCTCCGTTGGTAACGGAAATGGTACTATTACTGGTAATGGTGGTGCCGACACAATTTATGGAGGGAATGGGAACTTCAGCATAACAGGCGGAGCTGGTGCCGATATTATCGTCGTCGGAAACGGCGACAGCACCATTACTGCTGGCGGCGGCAATGATAATATCACCCTCGGTTGGGGAAATTTTCTCATCAATCTTGGAAATGGGGCGAATAACCTATCTTACCTTTCCGGTTCAGGTACATATGTAACCGGAGTCGCGGACCAATACTCAACTTCTCCAGGAACAAATTTAACTATTATCGGCGGGGATGGGGATGATAATATATATCACTCAACATCCTCTTATGTTTACGAAGTAAACGCCCTCGCAATCTTGGGAGAAGGGAATAACTACTTCGAAAGTAACACCGCTTGGCTTGGTTCTACGGTCACTGCTGGTAGTGGTAATGATTACATCTTCGTCGGCTATGGCAATAACGATGTTCGTGCGGGAGATGGGAATAATAAGGTAGTATCTAATAGCTATCTTTCTATTGGTGTCTCTAACGACTACTTTGAAACCGGCGTTGGCAATGATACTATCGACTCAGGGAATGGTAACGATACAATCTCTGCCGGTCTCGGCGACGATACAATATCCATCAGCAATGCCAGCACCCTCACCCTC
>JAAFIC010000065.1 GCA_013298565.1 Alphaproteobacteria bacterium
AGATCGGTGAACGACAGGTCGCTATCGGAAATATCAGCATGTTCCAGAATAACGCCGCGCATATCGGTATCGCGGATGGGTTCCGGCGCAAGATGATGAATTTGGCGGTAGTAGGCGCTTTTCACCGGAACCGCCGTGTCGCGGAAACCGCCGTCGATAGAGGCGAAAAACAGCGCACCGCGCTCCAGCGACGCCTCTTGCAAGTTCGCCCCGCCAAGATCGGCAGAGCGCAGGCAGGCCCCGCGCAAATCGGCACGGGTGAAATCGACGTTCTTTAGAATTGCGCCCCGCAAATCGGCGGCATAGAGGTTGGCGAAGCTAAGGTTCGAGCGCGAAAGATCTGCATTAACGAAGCGGCAGCCGATAGCGCTAAAGTTGGTAAGATCGCGCCCGGAAAAATCGAGACCCGAAAAATCGCACGCCAAAAAGCTCGGGCGCTCCGCAAAGGCAGGGCCACGGCTAGAGCGCTCGTAAAGATCAAGAAAGTGATTAAGCGTCGCTTGGTCAAAGACCCGGCGCTGGAGGGGGGCGGCCATCTTAATCTCTCAGCCAAAAACAAATGTTCCGGTTACAAACCATAAAACAGCAAAGCCGAAACCCTGCTGCGCTGTCCAGCCTGTTACCACCTGAAAATCGAGTATATCGCTCTTCCAACAACCCTCAAAGCCCCGAGTGTGGATTGGTGTGAAAGCCGCTTGCATAGCTATCCTGTGTAAAATCTCCGCAGGGGGGCATTATAAGTTTTGCTAGGAACTTCTGAAGTTTACGCTATTCTGTTCGGAGTATATTTCAGGGAAGGGCTGCGACTTGACCGGCGTCGAGCATCACAGCATTACAGGCACAATCAAAGAGATTCGGGCGCGCATCGGCTCGGATGGAAAGAATGTTGTCGAAATTTTTCTAAAAACCTCAGCAGGCGAGCACCGCGCCATCGCCCACGCTAACCAAGCCTCTGCCGCCATCAATCTCAAAGAAAAGATGGAAAAGCTCGCAACCTCCAATGGGGTAGGCTCGATTGGGGAGTTGGGGGTAAACCTTGTCGTTGATGGGCTGGTAAAAGACCCTAGCACCACGACGATAACGGCACTAAGGCTTGCGTCTTAACCCCTCTACGGTTTGATTTCAGGCATAGAAAAAGCGGACCAACCGAAGAGATTGGCCCGCTTTAATCGGGGCAGGGAGTGAAATCCCGTTCGCGAAAGGCCCCGAATACTCAAGAAAATCCTGAGCGGGTGGGGCCACCCGCTCAGGATTTTCTAAACAAAATACTCTAAATGTGGATCGGTGCTTGAACGCCGAGACCGGCCCCGAGATTGTGATTATGGCGTCGGTCCCACAGATAGGACTCGGTAATCACGGTATCAACATCATCGCCCAATTTCTTGGTCCAGCATTCTGCTGTCCGACGGTCCATGAAAACCCCAAATCGCTTATCCGCTCCGGTCCGACTGCGCGCTTCTACAGTGTAGACGATATGCTCAGCCATGTTTTCCTCCGTGGCGGGGCGGCGTAACTGCCGCCGTGAAGGAACACTGCGCTTGGCACCGTTGTGCGTCAAGATATTTTGTTTAATAACAGTGTATTACCTAATTTACTTAATCTTAAATCTCAATTGATGACTCCAAAGCATGAACGGCGTGCAGCCCCTTTAGCCCGCGTAGCGGCACATCCCCGAGCTTACGGCTGGGATGGGTGAGCAGAGCGGCAAGGTCGCTTGAGAACAGCAAGGGCGTATCGAAATCCTTGGTTTGCGCTTCAAGGCGTGCGGCTTGGTTTACGGCCCCGCCAACCACATTGAAGGCGAGGCGGCTGGGGGAGCCGATATTGCCATGAGTGACGGTGCCAACGTGTAGCCCAACGCCGAAGCGTATGGCGGGTTCCTGGCGGCGCTGGCGGCGGTGGTTGACCACGGCGAGGCCGCTGAACGCATCAATCGCGGCCTCTACGGCGTTATTGGCGGCTTGCCGCAGAGCGTCTTCCCCCTCGGCGGCAAAAACGATCAAAATAGCGTCGCCAATAAACTGAAGAATCTCCCCACCGCGCGGCTCGGCTGCGGCGGCCACGTGTTCGCAATACTCATTGAGAAGCTCAATGAGTTGGCAGGCGGGCAGGCTGTCGGTAAGGCCCGTGAAGTTCCGCAGGTCCGAATACCAAATCACAGCCTGTATCAACGCGCTATCACCGCGCTTGATCGAGCCGGACAGCACCTTATCGGCGGTACGCGGGCCGACATAGGTTTCCAGTAGGGTTTTGGACAGAAAGCGCAACTCCAGCGTTTCAAACAGGGGCGCGAGGAACAGCACTAAGGCGCGCAGTTTAGCAAGATCATCGTCGCTAAAACCCTCAACGGCTTTCGATCCGAAACTGATGAAATTGCGCGCGCTATTGGAAAATATCATCGGCAAGGCGATGTAATCGCTGATTTGTTCCTGAACCAGATCGTCGAAAAAACTCTGCTGATTATGGGCGAGCAACCCCAAAGCAGGCCGATAGCGGATTTCCGCCCCTCCGAAACGGATATGCTCAATCGGGCTGCCTTTGAAATCGGGGCGCAGATTGATGCTGTGGGGAGCGAGAAAAATACTGGTACCCTGATCCTTATACCAACTGACCGACCAAGCGATAAGCTGCGGGTGTAAGGTTTCAACAGAGAGGCGAAGCCGATCCAGCGGCAGTCCCAACTTTAAGAGACGCTCCGTAAGCCCCGCGACCAGAATTTCGGCGTTATGCGCCTGCTGCCCTTCGGTAAGCAGCCATTCCGCGAGGGGCGCAAGGCTCCATCCCTCACTTGGCCCCAACAGCTTTTCGCGGGCGCAGGTTAGGGACGTATCGGCATTGGCGAGGGCAGTCATCCGCTCTTCTTCCTTCTCTGTCCGGGATAAGCCCGGTGAACGGCCCCACTGTTCCTAATGGCTTAGATTAACAGTGTTATGCCGCTCTGTCAGATAGGAAGGTTAAACGAGAATATCTAGGTAATGACCGCGAAAATATCGGAGCGGTAGCAGGATTTGACCGTCGATGAAAATGGCCTGCAAATCTTCCAGTGTTGGAATCTTGGGCCGCCAGCGTTTGCGGTCGCGCTCATTGACTTTCTCAGGCTTTTCCGGCGAGCGTAGGCCGCCCACGCGCGTATCGAGCTGAAGCCCACGATCGGTAATCGGTCCTTGAATGCGGTCGGCCATGTCACTTCATCCTCGCTTGGATAAACGCACTATAACCAACTCTAAAGAAAGTGCAATTTACTTTGTATCACTGGATGAGAGGCGAAGGCTGGCGAGCGCTATCCGATAGGCTTCCGGCGTATCGAGATCGGCCAGCAACCCTGGATTATCGCAGGCAAGCTCGAACAGTTGGCCCGTAAAGCGATCCATCAGTCGTTTCGCTCCTTGATCGCCGGTGAGGGCCAGCATTTCCGGCCAGAGGTCCCGCGCCCACAAGCTTGGGTTGCCGCGCTGGCCGTTGACCGTGGGCACGATCAAGGCGCGGCCCGCCGTGGGGTCGAAGGCGGCGGCGAGCGCGCGCAAATCCTCGGCCCCGACCAGCGGCATATCGGCAAGGGCAATCAGCAGCCCGTCCAGCGGCAGGGTTAGCGCGTGCTGTATTCCAGCAATCAGCGAGCGGCTAAGGCCCTCGGCATAGTCGGGCGTGTCCACAAAGACGAACGGCCCCGCCTCGCTGGCGTCCAAGGCGGCCCGAACCTCTACCTGCCTGCTGCCCGTCACGACCAGGATCGGCGCGAAAACACCTGCGGCACGCAGGCGTTCGGCGGTCACGACCACCATCGGCTTTTCAGGGAACGGCAGCAGCAGTTTGCTGTCCGGCCCCATGCGGCGCGACTGGCCTGCGGCGAGGAGGAGCGCGCCTAAGCGGAGGGCTTTTCGGGGTTCCGGTTCCGGTAAGCGCGGCTGCGGGCGGCTTGGAATTTCCATCAGCAAACCGCCAATGCCCATAGCGCGCACGTCGGCGGCTGTCACCGCGATTCCAGCGGCGAAACGCTGCAACACCCAGTCGAAACCGTTCAGCTTGGGGGAGCGCGCGCAGCCGGGTAGACCGAGAACGCGCGTATCGCCAATCTGCCCTAATATCAATAGATTGCCGGGGTCAACTGGCATTCCCACTTGAAGAACAGTGCCGCCCGCTTGCTCAATTCCGGCGGGGATCACGTCGGCCCTATCGGCCACCGCGCTCGCGCCCATCACCAGGATAGGATCAAAGCCTTCCGCGACAGCGTGTTTCAGCGCCGCTGCCACAGCGTCTTGCCGATGCGGCAGCGCGCGGACGGGGGGGAGAGGCGATCCCAACGCGCTCAGGCGGTCTGCGGTAACGCGCTGGGCCTTTTCGGCAAGGCTCGGTTTGGTGCCGGGCAACAGCGTATCCAGGAGCAGCGGGCGCAGCGGGCGAAATGGGGCGAGGCGAAGCGCCTGGGGGGGCAGCAGGGCGAGGGCGGTTTCAACCAAAGCGCCCGGCACCGCGAAGGGGATGATCTTAATTGTTGCCACCATATCCCCCGCCCGGACGGCGGCGTAGGGTGGCAGAGTGGCAAGCGTTAGGCGTTCATCGTGATGGTTGAGGGCTTCCAGCGCCGTGCGGTCTATCACCACTAAACCGGCTTGCTCGGCGAACAGATTAACCCGCCCGGTAAACGCCGCCTCCGCACGCAATCCCGGCCCTGCGAGCGCTGCCGCGAGGCGGGTGGCGGCGGCATCCTCGTGCAGATCGCCCGGCTCCAGGCTGGCGACAATCACGAAATCGTGTCCGGCGTTCGCTAAAAGCGCGCAATCGGCCTCCGTCAGCCGATGGCCTTTCTTGAACGGCGGCGTTGCATGGGCGAGCAGCGCGCCGATGCAGGTAGCGAGCGGGCGGGGGCCGAAGTGCATCTTATAGGCTGGCTTTGCCTAAGCGCCGCATCGCCGTGATCTGGGCGAGGATGGAGAGCGCGATCTCGGCCTGCGTTTTCGCCCCAATCGCCAGCCCTACGGGGCCTTGGATGCGTTGGTGGTCAGCCTCAGTGAACCCCGCTTCGGTTAATCTTTGCAGTCTGCGGGCGTGGGTTTTTCGGCTGCCCAAAGCCCCGATATAAAAAGCGTCGGACTTGAGGGCCGCCGAGAGCGCTGGATCATCGAGCTTCGGATCGTGAGTGAGGGTAACGATGGCGGTGCGGCTGTCGGGCTGCAATGCCTCCAGCGCGGTATCGGGCCAGTCGGTCGAAAGCGCAATACCGGGGAAACGCTCCGGCGTGGCGAAAGCCTGACGCGGGTCGATTACCGTCACGGCATAACCTAACGCTTGCGCCATTGGAATGACGGCTTGGGCAATATGAACTGCGCCGACCAAAACCAAGCGGGGGGAGGGGGTAAAGCTCTGAACGAAATGGGAATCCCCCACCAAAGCACTGGCTTCTGTCGCCAGCAGATTGGCAATGGCTTCGCTTTCCTCTGCGGTCACGCCGAAGTCGCCTTCAACGACTTTTTCATGCACGAGGCTTTGCAACCCCGTGGCGAGATCGGTAACAAGCGCGACCGGGCGACCTTCGGCGCGGGCGGCGAGTAGTTTTTCGAGCAGCGATAGGCGCATGGGTTAAACCTCGATCCGCTCGACGTAGATTTTTACCGTGCCGCCGCAGGCAAGGCCAACCGACCATGCCGCCTCGTCGCTGACCCCGAAGGTCAACAGGCGCGGCTCCCCGTCAGCGATAGCTTCGATACCCTGTTCGATCACCGAGCCTTCAACGCACCCCCCCGAGACCGAGCCAATAAAGCGCCCATCGGCGGCAATCGCCAAATGGCTGCCCGCCGGGCGCGGCGACGATCCCCAGGTGGCGATAACCGTGGCGAGCGCCACGCCGTCCCCAGCTTTCGCCCAGGCGGCGGCTCGGGTCAGCACGTCTTCGGGATCAAGCACCATGTGTTTACCTCCGGGCCGAAATCGGTTTTGTTAGCGCTTCCGCGAGCGCTGCCAGACTATCAAGCGAATGAACGGGGCGCATCTCATCAGCATGGGGCAGTAGCGCTTGAATGCCTAGGGCGCGCGGGGCAAACCCCTCGTAGCGTAATAGCGGGTTAAGCCAGATCAGGCGGCGGCAGGAGCGTTGCAGCCGCGCCGCCTCCCGCCCTAACAACGCCGCATCGTCGCGCTCTAGCCCATCGGTAATCAGCAGCACAATCGCCCCCCGCCCCAGTACCCGCCGCGCCCAATCCTTATTGAAGCGCAACAGTGCCTCGCCGATGCGCGTACCGCCGGACCAATCGACCACGGCGCGTGCCGCTCGGTTTACGGCCTGATCCACGTCGCGGTCTTGCAGCGCACGGGTGATATTGGTCAGTCGTGTGCCGAAAACGAAGGATTGCACTCGGTCGTGATCCTGGGTCAGCCCGTGGACGAAATGCAGCAGAATCCGCGCGTAACGGTCCATTGAGCCGGAAATATCGCACAGCACGACAATGGGCGTAGGCCGCTCCCGCCGCCGGGCGAATTTCGGCAACGCGAACTCTCCGCCCGAGCGCGCTGCCGCGCGCAACGTCGCCCGCCCATCGAAGCGCTTGCCCCAGGGGTGGCGTTGCCAGCGGCGCGACACCGTGGGCGGAAAGCTGAGGCGTAGCCGAGCGAGCGCCGTTTTTGCAGCCGCAAGCTCCGTCAGGCTCATGCTATCGAAGTCGCGCTGGCGCAATTCTTCCTGGGCCGAGGCGGAGAGGGTGGCGGTAATCTCCTCCCGTTTCTCCGGTTCCGCCTTGGTCTCGCGCGGGGCCTGATTGGAAAAGGCTTCGGCCAGCCGCGCCGCCAGATCGGGGGGCGGCGTTCCCGTTCCCTCAAGCTGCAAATTCGGCAGCAATAAGCCCATCATCCGCTCCAATAGGCGTGGATTGCGCCAGAACAGGTGGAAGGCTTGATCGAAAATCGGCTTTTCGTCGCGCTTCCGCACCAGGGTAGCGTGGAGCGCCCAATAAAGATCGTCCCGCCGCTCCGGCCCCACGGCAGCCGCCGCCTCAACCGCCGCCAGCGCGTGCGCCGGGCCAACGGGCAGCCCGGCCCGCCGCAGCACGCGGACGAAGTTTAGAATGGTTTCGCCGATTTGCCCGGCCATTATAGTCCGAGCGGCTTTTGCGATAGTTCCGCCTGAATATCGTTCAGCAGCCGCAAGGCTTCGGACCCGCGCAGACGGGCGATATCATCTTGGTATTTCAACAGAACGCCTAAAGTCTGTTCGATCAACTCCGGCGTTAGCGCAATCGCATCCAACTGTACCAGCGCCTGTGCCCAATCCAGCGTTTCGGCAACGCCGGGAGATTTGAACAGGTCCATTCCCCGCAAGCGCTGCACAAAGCCGATGATTTGCGCCGCCAACCCCTCGGCAACCCCGCCCGCTTTAGCTTTTAGAATCGCCGCTTCTCGCGCTGCCGTCGGGTAATCAACCCAATGGTAAAGGCAGCGGCGCTTCAGCGCGTCGTGAATCTCGCGCGTGCGGTTGGAGGTTACGATCACCAACGGCGGCGCTGGCGCGCGGATGGTGCCGACTTCGGGGATGGTCGCCTGAAAATCCGAGAGAATTTCCAGTAAAAACGCCTCGAACGGCTCATCTGCCCTGTCCAACTCGTCGATCAGCAGTACGGGCGCGCCGCCCGGTTGCGGCGATAGCGCTTCGAGTAAGGGGCGGCGGATTAAAAAATCATCGGAATAAAGCGACAGGCCCTCGCCAGAAACCTCCGCCTGCCGGATCGCCAGCAGTTGCTTCGGATAGTTCCACTCGTAAAAGGCGCTGGCAAGGTCCAGCCCATCATAGCATTGCAACCGAATGAGCCGCCGCCCGAGGCCCGCTGCCAGCACTTTGGCAATCTCGGTCTTGCCCACGCCAGCCTCCCCCTCAAGCAGCAAGGGCCGCCCGAGCTTGAGCGCCAAAAACAGCACTGTCGCCAACGCGCGGTCGGCGACGTAATCTTGCGAGGTGAGAAGGGCGAGGGTTGCGTCAACAGAAGGCGGCAGCAAAACGTGGCTGGTCACTCAGAAACTCCTCGAAACGCGGTTTGTGAGGTGTGAACGCTCACCCATCCGAAAGATCTAAGCAGCGTTCGATGCGGTCCAACCGCGCTCGGATCGGGGCGAGCATACCGTCCTGGGCAACTTCGGACTGCATGAAACCAGCCATATGGGTTTTGAGGCCACGCATATCGGTTTTCACGTCGGTCAGATCGTCGGCCATTGTACTAAGCTTCCCCTGAATTACTTTCAGGTGTTCCAGAATAAGCTCGTTAGTGACATTCGTCATATCGGCAATCCGTCGCAGGTTTAACCTTATAGTATCTGGGTATTGGAAAAAATCCTAACAGCGGTATTGGGGGGCTGTTGCCCCCCAATATTCCTCAAGCAATCGTCGCAACCGCCCGTTTTGCTAACACGCCGATCAGATGCGCCCGATAGCCAGCGCTGGCGTGCATATCGCTATTCAGGTCGTCAGCCGACCAAACTAAGCCCTCAACCGCTTTTGGCGTGAAGGACGCGGTTAGTGCCGCCTCGAAGTTCCCCGCCCGGAACACGCCCGGCCCGGCCCCCGTAACGGCGACGCGCACGCCGCTGCCCGTTTCCGCCACGAACACGCCGACAACGGCATAGCGGGAGGCGGGGTTGGGAAACTTAACGTAAGCGGCGCGTTTGGGCAGCGGAAAGCGCACTTCGGTAACGATTTCCCCTTCCTCCAGTGCCGTTGCAAACAGGCCGGTGAAGAAATCATCTGCGGCGATTTGGCGCCGATCCGTGACCACGGTTGCCCCAAGCCCGAGAACGGCGGAGGGGTAATCGGCGGCAGGATCATGGTTGACGATGGAGCCGCCGATTGTGCCGCGATGGCGAACCTGGGCGTCGCCGATACCATCGGCCAAGGCCGCGAGCGCCGGAAGCGCCGCCGCCACGATTTCAGATCGCGCAACATCGGCGTGGCGGGTCATCGCGCCGATGATGAGCGTATCGCCCTCCCGGCGGATGCCTGCCAACCCCGGCAACGCACCGAGATCGACGAGTTGGCTGGGTTGCGCGAGACGCTGCTTGAGGGTCGGGATCAGTGTCATTCCGCCCGCCAACACTGTGGCATCGCTATCGCTTGCGAGCGTTGCGACGGCATCGGCGACCGAGGTGGGACGAGTATAGTCAAAGGCGTACATGGTCGCTCTCCTTATTCAGCCGCCGCAGCGGGCCGCGCGGCTTGAATGGCCTGCCAAACTTTTTCCGGCGTGGCCGGCATATCAATATGGCTGACGCCATAAGGCTTCAGCGCGTCCACAACGGCATTGATCACCGCTGGCGGGCAGCCGATGGCCCCCACCTCGCCGCAGCCCTTCACCCCCAACGGATTATGGGTGCAGAGCGTGGTGTGGTGATCGACGGTGATGAACGGCACATCGTCGGCGCGCGGCATACAGTAATCCATGAAGGAGCCAGTGAGGAGTTGCGCGTCCTCGCTATAAACGCAGTTTTCCAGCAAAGCCTGCCCAATACCCTGAACGATGCCGCCTTGAACCTGGCCTTCAACGATCATCGGGTTAATCACGCGGCCCACGTCGTCCACCGCTGTGAAACGCACCACTTGGGTAACGCCGGTATCGGGATCAATTTCGACTTCGCAAATATGCGAGCCGCCGGGAAAGGTGAAGTTTTTTGGGTCGTAGAAGGCAGTTTCTTCCAGGCCTGGCTCTTCGGTTTCAATCGGGTAGTTATGCGGTACATAGGCAGCCAGGGCGATTTCACCGAAAGCCTTGCTGCGGTCGGTGCCCGCTACCGTGAACTTACCATCAGCGAAAACAATATCCGCCTCCGCCGCTTCCAACAGATGGGCGGCGATTCGCTTGCCCTTGGCGACGATTTTATCGACCGCCTTCACGATCGCCGAACCACCAACGGCAAGGCTGCGCGATCCGTAAGTCCCCATGCCAAACGGCACCTTATCGGTATCGCCGTGAACGATTTCGATAGACTCGATGGGAATGCCCAACTGGTCCGACACGACCTGCGCGAAGGTAGTTTCATGCCCTTGCCCGTGGGAGTGAGTGCCGGTGAAAACCGTGACCGAACCGGTAGGATGCACGCGAACACTGCCAACTTCGTACAAGGCCGCGCGCGCGCCAAGGCTACCGACAACAGCGGATGGGGCGATCCCGCAGGCTTCCAGATAGGTTGAAAGCCCAATGCCGCGCAGCTTACCACGCGCCGCAGATTCGGCTTTCCGCGCCGGGAACCCAGCCCAATCCGATTTCTCCAAGGCCCGATCTAAACACCCGGCATGGTCGCCGCTGTCATATTGCAGGGCCACGGGGGTTTGATAGGGGTAGGCATCGGGCGGAATGAAGTTACGGCGGCGCAACTCAACCCGATCAATCCCCGAAACCTCCGCCGCCACATCGACCAACCGTTCCAGCAGGAAAGTGGTTTCCGGGCGGCCCGCGCCGCGATAGGCATCGACGGGGACGGTATGGGTAAAGACGGCTTTCACTTCGCCGTAGATAGCGGGCGTTGTATAGACCCCGGCCAGCAGCGTGCCCGACAAATAGGTTGGCACGGCAGGCGCGAAGGTGGAGAGATAGGCCCCCATATTGGCGATAGTGGCGACGCGCAAGCCAAGGAAGCGGCCCTGATCGTCCATCGCCAGTTCGGCATGGGAGTGATGATCGCGCCCGTGGGCATCGGTCATGAAGCTTTCGGAGCGTTCGGCGGTCCATTTCACCGGGCGTTCGATTTGCTTTGCCGCCCAGGTAACAATGGCTTCTTCGGCATAGTGGAAAATCTTCGAGCCGAACCCGCCCCCGACATCTGGGGCGACAACGCGGAGCCGCGATTCGGGAATACCCAGCACGAAAGCGCCCATCAGCAGGCGAATAACATGCGGGTTCTGCGAGGTGGTATAGAGCGTGTGCAGATCGTTCGACACGTCATAATCGCCAATCGCCGCGCGGGGTTCCATCGCGTTGGGGATCAGGCGGTTATTGATAAGATCGAGCTTTGCGACCCATTTGGCCTTTTCAAACGCCGCATCGGTCGCGGCTTTGTCGCCGATGTGCCAGTCGAAGCAGAGGTTATCGGGGGCCACATCCGGCCACACGGGCGGCGCACCGGGTTCCAGCGCTTTTTTGGCATCTGCGATGGCGGGCAGGGGGTGATAATCAATCTCGATCAACTCGGCGGCGTCTTTGGCCTCCGAGTAGGTTTCGGCGATGATAACCGCCACTTGGTCGCCAACGTGCCGGACGAAACCTTGCGCCAGCGGCGGATGCGGTGGCTCCTTCATCGGGCTGCCGTCTTTGGAATGCACCTGCCAGCCGCAAGGGATCGACCCCACCTTCATATCGTCGCCCGTGAAAATAGCGACCACGCCCGGCGCGGCTTTCGCAGCCGAAACGTCGAGCGCCGCGATTTTTGCATAGGCATGGGGCGAGCGTAAAATATAGGCGTGAGTTTGGTTGGGGCGATTCATATCGTCGGTATAATTGCCCTTACCGGTCAAAAAGCGCTTATCTTCCCGTCGCTTAACGGAAGTTCCTATCGACGTTACACTCATTGCCTCGTCCTCCCTGAACTCGGACTGATTTCATGGTTTTTTATTATATTATTCAGCCGCTTGCGCGGTTTGGCGCAGCGTTTGGGCCGCGTGTTGAACGGCCTTCACGATATTATGATAGCCCGTGCAACGGCAGATATTGCCTTCCAGCCACGTGCGAATCTCATGCTCGCTGGGGTTCGGGTTCTTAACCAGAAGATCCGCCGAACTCATCACCATGCCGGGGGTGCAGAAGCCGCACTGCAAGCCGTGATGCTCTCGAAAAGCCTCTTGAACCGCATGTAGAACACCGGCTTGGGCGAGGCCCTCGATCGTGCGGACGTCGGCCCCATCGGCCTGCGCGGCCAGAATCGTGCAGCTTTTCACCGAATCGCCGTTCACATGAACGGTACACGCGCCGCATTGGCTGGTATCGCAGCCCACATGCGTGCCCGTGAGGTGAAGGTTTTCGCGCAGCAACTGCACCAGCAGCGTGCGCGGCTCAACGTCGGCAGAAACTTTTTTGCCGTTAACGGTTAGCGATACAGATAATGTGGTCACACCCAAACCCTCCCTTCCGAGGTCAATCGCGCTCCAGCCGCACGCCCCTTAACAATGGTGCAGTGCTTATTGCTGGTTGTGCAGTGCAGCATGGCTGCTGGCCCACCTTCTTCGCGCTGAAGTACAGAAACTACTTTGGTTTCTTTGTGTTACGATTTCAAGCCACAACCGCAACAAGTAGCCCGGCGAGAATCAGCAGCAGCGCAGAAATCCACAACCAAGGCGCGAGGGCTTTAGTTTCTTGATCCACAGCTTCGGCTATTTCATCCATCGCCTTAGCCTCGTCGGCGGTGGCGGGCGAGGCGGTTTCGGCGGGCGGTGGCGGAATATCCTCCGGCATATCTGCCGCATCGGCGGCCATTTCGGCGGCCTCTTCGGCATCGGGGGCGGGGGTAGTATCGGCACTGACCAGCGTGTTAAACTTTTGAAAAAACTCTGCCGCGAGACTTTTTGCCGCACCATCAATCAGGCGGGAGCCGATTTGCGCCAGCTTGCCGCCGATTTGTGCATCGACCACGTAGGACAGCCGCGTGCCGCCCTGCACATCCTCCAGCTTTACGGTGGCACCGCCCTTGGCAAACCCCGCAGGCCCGCCCTTGCCTTCGCCTTGAATGCGGTAGCCGTTGGGCGGATCGAGGTCGAGCAGAGTCACTTGCCCTGTAAAGCTCGCTTTCACGGGGCCGATTTTCGCGGTCACTTTCGCTGAAAGTTCGGTATCGGATAGTTTATCTATGCTCTCGCAGCCGGGGATGGCCTGGCGCAAAATCTCGGGGTCGTTTAGCGCACGCCACACGCGGTCGCGGGGGGCGGCGATGATGGTTTCGCCGGTTAGGTCCATTGTTATTCTCCGCTGAAACGATCAGCCTTTACGGTAGCGGCGCATTTGCGGCGCTTCAAGGCTCAGTCTTTAGTTCTGTTGAGTTGGGGCGGAAAACTCGGTATCGAGCTAGGGCATGATCGAGAGAAAAATTAGGAGAAGTAGGATGAGCGACAAAGCTCTCAGGGCATTTATCGGAGCTTTTTGCGTGAGCACTCTGCTGTTGCTCGCGGCGCCTGCGGGGGCTGCCGACGGCGCGCCCGTCTTATCAGGGGCGGGATTATCGTTGCTGTGGGCGCTGCCGTTCGCGGGCATTCTGCTGTCTATTGCGCTCTGCCCGCTGCTAACGCCCGATCTTTGGCACCACCATCACGGCAAGATTTCAGCGGCTTGGGCTGCTTTATTTCTGCTTCCGAGTGCGGCTTTGTTAGGGCGCGATACTGCGATTTATGAACTGTTGCATGTGCTGCTGCTCGATTTTGTGCCGTTCATCATTCTATTAACGGCGCTGTTCACGGTTGCGGGCGGCGTGCGCTTACGGGGTGGCTTCGTCGGCACCCCTGCTTCAAATACGTCGCTGCTGGCCTTCGGGGCCTTGATCGCCGGGTTTATGGGCACGACGGGGGCGGCGATGTTGCTGATCCAACCGCTGTTGCGGGCTAACGAGAGGCGGAAGCATAAGACACATGTATTTGTTTTCTTTATTTTTCTAGTGGCGAATGTTGGCGGAGCGCTAACACCGCTCGGTGATCCGCCGCTGTTTTTGGGGTTTCTCAAGGGCGTTAGCTTCTTCTGGTTCACCGAACATCTGTTGGCCCCGATGGTGGTGACGGGCGGGATTCTATTAGTGGCTTTTTATGCGATTGATTGGTGGGCCTACCGCAAGGAAGCACCAGAGGTGCAGGTATTAGGCACGCACGAGCGAGACACGCTGACCATCCAGGGGCTGCGGAACATTGCGCTGCTCATGGGCATCGTCGTGGCGGTGCTGCTGTCGGGCCTGCGTGACCTTGGCACCTTCATCACGATTTACCATGTGCCGATTAGTGGGCAGCAGTTGGCGCGGGATAGCGCTTTGCTTGTGATCATTTTTGCCTCGCTGAAGCTCACCCGGCCCGGTATTCGCGCTGAAAATCACTTCAACTGGGGGCCGATGCTGGAAGTTGGCAAGCTGTTCATCGGTATTTTCATCACTATTATTCCGGCGATTGCTATTCTGCGGGCAGGCTCTGACGGCGCTTTAGCCGGCTTGGTAGCCTTTGCCAACCCAGAGGGCGTGCCGGATATTGCGCGCTACTTCTGGCTAACGGGGATTTTGTCGAGCTTCCTAGACAATGCGCCGACGTTCCTGGTGTTCTTCAACCTTGCAGGCGGCGATCCGGTTGCGCTGATGGGGCCGATGGCGACGACACTCACCGCCATTTCTGCCGGTGCCGTGTTTATGGGGGCGAATACTTATATCGGCAATGCCCCGAACTTCATGGTCAAGGCCGTGGTCGAGCATCGCGGCGTGAAGATGCCGAGTTTCTTCGGCTATATGGGCTGGTCGATTGCGCTGCTGGTGCCTACGTTCATCATCATCACGTTTATCTTCTTCCGCTGAGGGGGGCATGGATCGACCTATCCTGATCGCGGGTGAGATTTATCGGGATTCGAGCTATGGGCGGCGGCACCCGCTGGCCATAGCGCGGGTTTCGTCCACGGTCGATCTTATTAGCGCGCTGGGGTGGCTTGATCCGTCTCGTTATATCGACGCGCCCCAGGCAACGCCGGAACAACTCGCGCGCTTTCATGCGCCCGACTATATCGCCGCGCTGGCGGAAACCGAGGCGGCGCAGGCGGCTCCGCTAGAGGTCCGCGAGAAATATAATATCGGGCGCGCGGGCAACCCGATCTTCCCGGAAATGTTCCGCCGCCCGGCCACCGCTGCCGGGGCCGGGTTGCTCGCGGCTGATCTGGTCGCCCAAGGCGCGCGCTGCATCCACTCCCCCGCAGGCGGCACGCATCACGGGCGGGCAGCGCAGGCGAGCGGCTTTTGTTACGTGAACGATCCCGTTCTCACACTGTTACGCCTGTTGGATCATGGTTTTGGCCGGGTTCTGTATCTCGATTTCGACGCCCACCACGGCGATGGGGTGGAAGCCGCCTTTACCGGCGAGCCGCGCGTTCTATGC
>JAAFIC010000066.1 GCA_013298565.1 Alphaproteobacteria bacterium
CCTCAAGTAGCGCAACGCGCGATAGGACAAATAGACAAACGCGGGGTGGAGCAGCCCGGTAGCTCGTCAGGCTCATAACCTGAAGGCCGCAGGTTCAAATCCTGCCCCCGCAACCAAAAAACCCCCGACTGGTAACAGCCGGGGGTTTTAGTTATGGGGGATGCTAAGGCCGCCCGCTCAACCATCCCGAAAACTCCCCGGCCAAGCCCAAAACAGCGCGGCCTGCCTCCGCAACTCGGCTCGGTGTCATCCGCACCGCGAGTCCTGAGACGGACAGCGCGCACGTCGCCTCCCCCTGCGGCCCCAGAACCACGGCGGCAACACACCGCAGGCCGAGGACGAATTCCTCATCGTCCACCGCATACCCTCGTTCCCGGATCAACGCGATTTCGCGGCGGGCGGCGGCGGGGGCGGTCAGGCTGTGCGGGGTTTTGCGCTGGAAGTGATACGTGCCTAGAAACGCTTCAATCGCGCGATCGTCCCAGGTGGCGAGAATGGCTTTGCCCATCCCTGAATAGAGCACCGGCACGCGGCCCCCTGGCGGGGAGATGGCGCGGGTGATCTCGCGGCTTTCTACCTGAGTGAGCGTAATCACCTCCCCGTCTTCGATAATACCGAGGTTGGCGGTCTCGCGCGTCGCATCGCGCAGGCGGCGCAGGTACGGTAGGGCCGGGGCAACGAAATTACGCTGGCGAATGAACGCCGCACCCACCGCAAAAGCGCTCCGCCCGACGTGCCAGCGCCGCGACCCGGCATCGGCATGAACGAAACCGCGCTGCTCCAGCGTGGTCAACAGTCGGTGCGTAGTCGAAACCGTTAGCCCCGCCGCGTGCGCGAGATCGGACAGACGCATCCCCTCGTCTTGCGCGGCAAGATGTTCGAGCAGGCTCAGGGCGCGCTCGACCGATTGAACCCCGCCCGCTGGTTTTTCCATCCCCTCGGCCTCCGCAATAATTTCCATTCCAGCATAGGCGATTTCCGCATTGTGGAAAATTTTTGCGTGCCCCCCTGCATTACCCCGCAGAAGTTTCTAAAGTGCCTTGCTGAGTTTAGAGGAGATGAGCCGTGACCGACTATTTATCCCGCGCCGGGCTACAGGTGGCAAAGCCGCTGGTGGATTTGATCGAAACCCAGGTTTTGCCGGGTCTTTCGGTGACGCCAGAGGCGCTGTGGTCGGGCTATGCCGCGCTCTTGGCCGATTTGGTGCCGGAAAATCGGCGGTTGCTGGCAGTGCGGGAGGAACTTCAGGCGAAGATTGACGCCTGGCTCGCCCCCCGGCGCGGTCAGGCGTGGGATGGCGGTGCCTATAAGGCGTTCTTAACCGACATCGGCTATCTGGTGCCCGAGGGCGAGGCATTCCTGATCGGAACGCACACTGTCGATGCGGAGATTGCGACCCTCGCCGGGCCGCAACTGGTCGTGCCGGTGATGAACGCGCGGTTTGCCCTGAATGCGGCGAATGCTCGCTGGGGATCGCTCTATGATGCGCTCTATGGCACCGATGCATTGCCCGGCACAGCCGAGGGCGCGGGGTATGATCCGACGCGCGGGGCGGCGGCGGTTGCGTGCGCGGCGGAGTTTCTCGATACGGCAGTGCCGCTGGTGGGGGCATCGCACCGAGATGTCCGTGCGTATCGCCGCGATGGGGCTGTGCTCACCGCTGTGGTGAACGGGCAGACGGTGGGGTTTGCCGATCCTGCGGCGTTTGTTGGATATACCGAAACGGCCAACAAAATTTCCTACCTGTTGCGCCATAACGGCCTGCACATCGAGCTTGTGATCGACCCGTCTCACCCCGTGGGCGCAGCCAGCCCGGCTGGGTTGCGCGATGTTGTGCTGGAAAGTGCGCTGACCGCAATCCAAGACTGTGAAGATTCGGTCGCTGCTGTCGATGCCGAGGATAAGGGAGCGGTCTATGCCAACTGGCTCGGGCTGATGAAGGGCGACCTGAGCGAGACGTTCGAGAAGGGCGGCAAGAGCCTCACCCGTCGCCTTAACCCCGACCGGGTTTTCACCGCACCGGACGGTGGCACGCTGACGCTGCCAGGGCGGGCGCTGCTGCTCGTGCGGAATGTCGGGCATCTGATGACCACCGATGCGGTGCTGTGGAATGGGGAAGAAACACCGGAAGGGATGCTGGATGCGCTGGTAACGGTGGCCTGCGCCCTGCACGATCTCGCCCGCACGGAAGGCCCGCGCAACTCCCGCGCCGGATCGGTGTATATCGTCAAACCCAAAATGCATGGGCCGGAGGAAGTTGCTTTCGCTAATACGCTCTATGGCCGCGTGGAAGACATCCTCGGGCTGCCGCGCAATACGGTTAAGCTGGGCGTGATGGATGAGGAGCGCCGAACCTCTGTGAACCTGCGCGCCTGCATTCGCGCCGTGAAAGACCGGCTGGTGTTTATCAATACCGGCTTCTTGGATCGCACAGGCGATGAAATCCACACCTCTATGCAAGCAGGGCCGTTTGTGCCGAAAGCCGAGATGAAGGATGCCGGTTGGCTTGCGGCCTATGAGAATGGCAATGTCGATGCGGGCCTTGCAACCGGGATGCAGGGCAAGGGCCAGATCGGGAAAGGCATGTGGGCAAAACCCGATGCGATGGCGGAAATGCTCACCGTCAAGATCAATCATCCCAACGCCGGGGCGAATACGGCCTGGGTGCCGTCGCCGACGGCGGCGACCTTGCACGCCACGCACTATCACCGTGTCGATGTGTTTGCCCGGCAGGATGCGCTGAAATCCCGCGCCCCTGCCAGCCTCGATGCGCTGCTCATGCCGCCCTTACTGGCAGGTCGAAACCTTACCGAGCAGGAGGTTTGCCGGGATCTCGATAATAACTGCCAGAGCATTTTGGGTTATGTGGTGCGTTGGATAGATCAGGGCGTTGGCTGCTCGAAAGTGCCGGACATCAATGAGGTGGCGCTGATGGAAGACCGGGCGACCTTGCGTATTTCCTCGCAATATCTTGCCAATTGGCTGCTGCATGGGCTGATTACGGAAGCCCAGGTGGAGGAGAGCCTGCGCCGGATGGCCTTAGAGGTAGATCGGCAGAATGCCTCCGATCCTGGCTATGCGCCGATGGCTCCTGCCTATGACGGGCTGGCGTTCGCGGCGGCGCGGGAGTTGATTTTTACGGGCGTTACCCAACCCTCCGGCTATACTGAACCCGTGCTCCATGCCCGGCGACGTGCCGCCAAAGCCAAGAAGGCAGCTTTACGATGATTACTCTTTCCCGTCTCGACCTGGCAGATGCCGGAACCTTGCTCGTGGGTGCCCGCGCTCGGGCCACCGAAATCGGCGTGCCCATGTGCATCGCCATTACGGACGAGGGCGGCAATCTGATTGCCTTCGAGCGGATGGACGGCGGCAAGATCACCTCGATCACCATTGCCATCGACAAAAGCTACACGGCTTCGGCGGCTAAGAAAGCGACGCACGAATATGGCGCAATCTCGCAACCCGGCGGGGTTGCCTATGGTATCGCCTCGGCAATTGGTGGGCGGTTGATGGTGGTTGGCGGCGGCTTGCCAGTGATCGTGAACGGTGCCGTGGTTGGCGGAATCGGCGTTAGTTCGGGCAGCCCGGCGCAGGATCAAGACGTAGCCCAAGCTGGGATTGATGCGTTTTTGAAGGGGATATAGGCGCAGCTACTCTCCGATAAGCACGGGCGGCAGGCTTGCAATCTTGCCGCCGCCTGTTGCCTCGGAGAAAATGGGGTTTCGATGTGTTCGACCGATGAGGGCGCGCCCGATGACAGATTTTGCCTTTCCGCCCGCCCTTCAGGCTTCGGTTGCGATTGCGGGGCAGCCGGCGCGCTTTCCGGTGCGGCGGATTTTTTGTGTTGGTCGCAATTACGCCGATCATGCGCGGGAAATGGGCCATAACCCGGATAAGGAAGCGCCGTTCTTCTTCTGCAAGCCCGCCGACGCAGTGGTAGAAAGTGGGGCAACCATCCCCTATCCACCCGACACTCAAAATCTCCATCATGAAATTGAACTGGTCGTTGCTATCGGAATGGGCGGGAGCGCTATTCCGGTGGCGAGCGCTTTATCCCATGTGTTCGGCTATGGGGTGGGGATTGATCTTACCCGGCGCGATCTGCAAGCCGTGGCGAAAGCGGCGGGCCGGCCCTGGGATCTTGCCAAAGGCTTCGATCTATCGGCCCCGATTGCGCCCCTGCACCGGGTGAGCGCAGGGGCGCAGGGCGTGCAGGGGCGGATATGGCTGGCGGTGAACGGTGTGGAGAAGCAGGCCGCTGATCTCGCCGAGATGATCTGGCCAGTGGCCGATGTGATCGCCTTTCTGTCGCGCTCCGTTACGCTTCAGCCGGGTGATTTGATTATGACCGGAACGCCGGCTGGCGTTGGTCCGCTGGTGCTGGGGGATCGTGTGACGGGCGGCATCGCAGGGTTGGGCGAAATCGCGCTGACGATAGCATGACGACCGCACCAATAAATAACCCCCAGAGATTTAATCTGGGGGTTATTCATGTTTGCAAGCAGGATCTAGGCGGTCTTTCCGGTCTGATCGCGAGACCGAGCCTGTTGGCGACAGAGGCATTGCCACTCTTCAAGCACTTTCACCATACGGGCAGATTCTTAATATGACAATAAAATTGACGTTAAAAATATCAGGGGGCGGCATTTTTTTCCGGTTTCATCGGAAGGCCGAACATATTACCTTCCTATCGTCCAAGGTAGAGATTTGGCGGCAAAAACACTGCCGTTCTTACTGCCATGCGACGCACTATTCCGCAAGTGTTTTGTATGACGCGCGCGGTGTAACAGTTCGGACTCTGCTAGGGGCGTGCGACACATGGCGATTCAATATTTCGATGCCGCGTATTATCTGCGAACCAACAGGGATGTTGCGGTTGCTGTAGCAGCAGGGCGCTACACGGCAGAGGATCATTTCGCTCGATTTGGAGCATCTGAAAAACGAAATCCCAACGGGTATTTTAATGCCGACTATTATCTTTCAAAATATAGTGACGTTGCCGCAGCGGTAACGGCAAAAAAAACTACAGCGTACGATCATTTCATTAGTAATGGTATTAAGGAAAATCGTGATCCGAGTTCATTTTTTGATACAAATTACTATTTAAGAAATAACACTGAAGTTACTGTTTTGACGTATCGAAACGAAGTGTCGCCGTTTGATTATTTTTCCCGCGTTGGAAATACGTTAGGAAATACACCAACCCCTTATTTTAACCAAGTGTCTTACTTGAATTCTAATGGTGACGTTAGAGCGGCTATCGGTGCCGGGCGCGTGGTGAGCGCTTACGATCATTTCGTGAATTACGGTGTGGCTGAGGGGCGGAGCCTTGGTAACGGGATTGATCTTGCGATGTTCAAGGCCGATAAAATTTTTACCGATGCGATCTTCGCGGGTAAATTCTCAACCGCCTTTGCGCGCGTCACGCAAATTGCGCCGTTTCTCTCGACCTTCACACTGCCGACCAACAGTGGTGTCGATATCACGAAGCTCGCGATTCCCACGGATTTTACGCCCATCGCCGGGCAGCTTCTGTACATTCCGGTTGGTCTGGACACGACTGGGAAAACCATTCCCGGCTATTTTGTCAGCCCCAATTCGCCTAAGATTTCATCGTCTAGCCCACTCGATAATAGCTCCGGGTTTAATCCCAAGTCAGACCTAACGATTACGTTCAATAAGGACGTTCAGCTTGGCGCGTCTGGCACGCTGTCACTCTTTAGGTCTGATGGTTCATTGGTTGAGGTTTTTACCGTTAAGTCATCTCAGGTAAAACTCACGACGACGGTGCTAACGATCAATCCAACAGATGATCTGTTGTCGAGCGGCTCTTATTTTATAAAAATAGATGCCGGGTTTATTAAGGATAAAGATGGCAATAATTTTGCAGGCATATCAGATGCAACCACGCTGAATTTCAGTACAGGACAAAATTTTATCATTACCAATACGCAAGGTCAGATAACCGCCAGCGGTGTTGTTTCTGCGATGGTGACGGCAGACCTAACGGCCCAAACGATCAATGGAACCGCCATTGGCGGCAATGCGGCGGATCGGATTAATCTCTCGGGCGTGGTGGGTGCGGGTGCTACGATAACGGGCAATACGTCGGATAATGTGATTGTCGGCACGCAGCTTGCCGATACAATCATTGGGGGCGAAGGCTCCGATACGATGACGGGGGGCGCTGGGGCGAACAGTTTCGTGTTCACCAATACCTCCACGAAAGACGCGACCGCGACCAAATTCGATACGATCACCGATTGGCGTAGCGGGCTTGATAGTAAAATAGATTTTTCTGCGCCTCTCACGCTGGCCACGACAGTCTTCCTTGCGACCGCAGGGGTTGCGACCGTGGGGGCCAGGGGCGTGTTGTCGTTTAATGCTGCCGATACATCGCTACAGCAGCATCTCGATGCTGCCGCCAATGCTATGACGACGGCGGGCGCGACGGCTATTTGGCAGGAAGGCAGCGACGCTTTCATCCTGATTAGCGATGGCACGAACGGGCTTACCCCCAGTGACGTTCTCATCAAACTCGTCGGGGTCACGGTCGGGGCGGGAATCACGATCACGGGTGGCGATATTACGCTGATTGGTTAAGGGCAAGCGTGGCATATTTACGCCAGTCTTCTGCATTCGTCCTAGGGAGGAGTTGTCTTTAACTCGAAACTCCTGTTAGGCTAATTTTCTTAAATGTGGAGGCTCGTTGATCCGTGAACTATAGCGGTCTTGCCAAGATTATCCCCTTTACCCCGCGCGCTCAGGTCCGGGTTGGCCCGCCGTGGAGCACTGTAGAGTTGGGGGAGTTGTTCCGAGTCGCGCATGTTTTGCGGCAATCGGGCATGATGATCGAGACCGATATGGGTTTGTCGGATGAAGGCGACCCCTGGTTTGTGTTTTTTGCGACCCAAACCGAAGACGTGATCGCCCATTTTGCGCGTATTAACGGTGAAGTTGTCGTGCATGGCCTGTCGGCTAGCGGTGTTGTGAGTGGTGTTGATTTAGCGGATGTTGTGCGCCGGTTGCAGCCCGTACAAGCCATGGAAACTCAACAACGCTCTCAGGCCGACCGTTCGGTTGTTTTCCATCCTTTCATGCTTCTGGTGGCTTTTGTTGCCGCCTCGTTTTTGGCGACAGAAGAAAGTCAGGCGGCGGCTCCTGTAGCGACGGCGGCTGGGACACCTGATCGCAGCGTTGAGGTTGTAAAAACGAAATCCGACTGGATTGATCGTGCCATGACCGTCTTGCAAGGCAAGGCGAAGGATCGCAGTGAAGCGCCGGGCAGTGAAGCGCCGGGTTCGCGGAAACTATCGGCGAGCGATATGACGCAGCATTCTATGGCGCTGGTCATGCTCGCCGCAGCGATTACGCAAGCTCAACAAATTGATGCGGCGAATGCAACGGACGAGGCTCTTGATACTCCTGTTGAAACGAAAAGCGTGACGATTGCCACTAAACTCGTGATGGATGATCTATTTGTTAAGGACGATATGGCGGCGGCAGTTGATGCGGCCAAGCCGAATACGGCGCCAGCCCATACCCCCTCTCAGCCTGTCGATCATAGCGTTGCGGACCATAATCTGAATATTATTTCGCCCGTGACAGGAATTTTCGCTAGTGCTGCCGGTCTTAACGCCGGATTGCCGACGTTAAGTTCCGTTCTAACGCTTAATCCTGTCAGGGTAAGCATCGAGGTGCCGCAGGTTAGCGCATCCCCAGCATCGGTTGCGTCCGAAGATACGCTTGCGTTGCCGGAAATCGTTCCCGTCGGGGCGACGCCAGTGACGTTCAATGCAGTATCGGGCCTGTTGGTTGGAAAGGCTATTGTGTCTGCATCGGCTATTTTGGTAACGGGGCCGACAAGTTTCGACGTGACTTTGGAAAGCGGAACACTTCTATTCCATCAAACGATTATCGACACGCAGCTATTGGATAAGATCTCATCGCCAGGACTGAGTAAGGATACTGCCGACGGCACGATCTTATCACAGGGGCAGGGTAAGAGTGCCGTTGGTCCTGAACTTAAGGCGAATGAAGGCGGCCTAGCGACGTTAGGTGCGGTCAGAACAGAGCAGCTTTTAACTCTGACGGATGCACAAGATAGTGTTTTGGTTGGTATTGGTCATCTCAAGATCAAGAATTTTGCTTTCGGTATTGATCGGCTTGTTCTGCAAGACCCGAGCGTGATGGTGAAAGCGCCAGAAGTGTTGTTCTCGTACGCGGGTGATATCATAATCAAATTCAGCGCAACCACGCAAGTTACGCTGGTTGGGATTTTCCAGCCCTCTGAAATGGTTTCCGGCGTCGCTTCGGCGGAGATTGCCTAGTTGGTTGTGCGCGCGTGAGCCTGCGGTTGTTTTGGATCGGTTATGAAACTTCTATTTGTTCATCAAAATTTCCCTGGTCAATTCAAGGCTCTAGCCCCCGCCTTCGCTGCCATGAGCGACGTGAGCGTAGCGGCGTTATCCATGCAGCCAGGCAAGCAGTTTCCCGGCATTCAGGCTTTCGCGCATGTGGCCACGCACGGCACAACGCCGAATATCCCGCCATTGATGCTGGATGCCGAAGCCAAGATGATCCGCGCAGCCTCGGCGGTTAAAACCGCGCAGGAAATGCGCGCGCAGGGCTTCACGCCCGACGTGATTGTCGCGCATCCCGGTTGGGGGGAAAGCCTGTTTTTAGGCGAGGTTTGGCCGAACGCGCGGCAACTGCATTTCCTCGAGTTTTTCTATCATAGCCAAGGCGTTGATACAGATTTCGACCCTGAGTTTGCCCACGCCGATTTCGATAATCAACTGCGGGTTGCCAGCAAACAGCCTGCGCCGTTGTGGGCGCTGCATCAAATGGACTGGGGATTATCGCCAACTCAGTGGCAGAAAGAAACCTACCCGCGTTGGGAATGGGACCGGGTTTCCGTGATCCATGACGGTGTGGATACGCGCACGATTGCCCCGCGTGCGGGCCTTAGCATCACTCTGCAAGAGGCTGGAGTCGTGCTCAACTCCGGCGATCCAATCGTAACCTTCGTTAATCGAAACTTAGAGCCGTATCGGGGTTATCATATTTTTATGCGGGCGCTGCCCGAGATTCTGGCCCAGCACCCGACCGCGCAAATCATGATTGTCGGCGGCGATGGCGTAAGTTATGGGGCGGCCCCGCCGAAAGGGGGGGCGTCTTGGAAGCAGCGCTTTTATAATGAAGTCTCTGACCGTATTGATAAGCGCCGCGTGCATTTCTTAGGCAACATCCCCTATCCCAGCTTTATTGGGCTTTTGCAGATGTCTGCTGTGCATGTGTATCTCACCTATCCGTTTGTTTTATCTTGGTCGCTGCTAGAGGCAATGGCGTGCGAATGCCTCATCATCGGCTCGCGCACCGCGCCGGTGATGGAGGTGATCGAGGACGGCCAGAATGGCGTTTTGGTGGATTTTTTCGATCCTGCGGCTTTGTCGGCAGCCGTGCTCGACGGCTTAAGGCGGCCTGAAGCCTATCGCGCCATGCGGGCCGCCGCGCGTCGAACAATCGTCGAGAAATATGATTTATCGACCGTTTGCTTACCTGCACAGATTAATTTAATCCGCTCGGTGTACGAGAAAACGCGCCGTTATTAAGGTTCGGGCAGGCTTGTAAAATTATTTCTCTTGCTTACCTGTTGGGCGGCTCCCTTGGAGGGGGGCTAGTCTAGCTGGACCTCCTCCGGGGCTGGGTGCGGTGTCAGGTTGACCTGATACAATTTGTCGATTATGGCTATCGCGCTTCACAGCATACAGTAACTTGTTAACGGCCTGTGAGGGCGCTTCCGAAGAGGAGGCGTTCGGCGAATCGTCGCCAGCCGTGCAAGAAAGGCGAGAAGGAGTGCGCCTAGGTGTCTAAAGGTCAAAACGAAAACGCTAAGGTTAGTGTGCTGAAACATGCGTTGCGCTCCTGCCGAGGGGCATTTTATGCAACGGCTATCTTCAGTTTTTTCATTAATCTGCTGATGTTCGTGCAACCGCTTTACATGTTGCAGGTTTATGATCGTGTGCTGGTGAGCCGGAGCGAGCCAACGCTGGTCTTTTTAACCCTCATTGCCGGCGGCATGTTGCTGCTGATGGCGCTGCTCGAGATGGTTCGGTCGCGGGTGCTCGTGCGTGTTGGGGCGCATCTGGATCGCCAACTTAGCCTGCGCGTGTTCCGCGCGGTGTTTGATCAGGCAAACCGCCAAGCCGGTGTAGGGCCGCAAACGCTGGCCGACCTGAATACCGTGCGCGAGTTTTTAACCGGCTCTGGGTTTATATCTTTTTGCGATGCCCCGTGGGCACCGATTTTCTTGATTATCGCCTTTCTCATTCATCCGTGGCTGGGGATTCTCAGCGTTGTTGCAATGGTGATTCTGGTCGTTCTGGCGATTCTGAACGAAATTTCGACGCGGGAGACGCTGAAAGACGCTGGGCAAATGTCGGCGGCGGCCTCGCAGTACGCGCAAAATAGCATGCGAAGTGCCGAAGCCTTGCAGGCGATGGGCATGATGCCGGGAATCGCCGCGCGCTGGTCGCGCAAGCACGGGCGGATGTTGGAGCTTCAGGCCCTGGCGAGCGACCGGGCGGGGTTGATTGTTGGTCTCAGCAAGTTCACCCGTATTTTCGTACAGGTTATGGTGCTGGGCCTTGGCGCTTACTTGGCTATCGAGAATTTGATTACGGCGGGCATGATTATCGCCTGTTCGATCATCTTGGGGCGCGCGCTTCAGCCGGTTGAAATGGTGATTGGGCAGTGGAAGTTTCTCATTAACGCCCGCGCCGCGTATGCTCGGCTGAATACTGCTCTCTCGGCGGTTCCGCAAGATCACGTGAATATGGCCCTACCGCGCCCGGAAGGCCGGTTGGTGGCGGAGCGGGTTGTTTCGATGCGTCCCGGCACGCAGACCGCTATTCTGAAGGGCGTGAGCTTTGCGCTGGAACCCGGCGAGGTTTTGGGCGTGATTGGCCCGAGCGCGGCGGGGAAATCCACGTTAGCGCGCGTGTTGATTGGGATTTGGCCGATCATGGCGGGTGCCGTTCGCCTAGATGGTGTCGATGTTCACCAATGGTCGCGGGAGGAAGTGGGGCCGCACTTAGGCTATTTGCCGCAAGATGTGGCGCTGTTCGATGGCACCATTGCCGAGAACATCGCGCGTTTTGGCCCGGTGGATTCGTTGGCGGTGATCGAGGCGGCGCAGAAGGCGGGCGTTCACGATATGGTGCTGGGGTTTCCATCTGGGTACGATACCGTTATTGGCGATGGCGGGCATGTGCTATCGGGCGGGCAGCGGCAGCGTATTGGGCTGGCGCGCGCGCTCTACGGTCGCCCGGCGTTTGTGCTGCTGGACGAGCCGAACTCCAACCTGGATAGCGTGGGGGAAGAGGCGTTGATGCAGGCCATCAGCCAAATGCGGCAGGAGAAGACCACGGTTGTGGTTATCAGCCATCGCATGAATATCCTCACGGGTGTCGATAAGATCATGCTGCTCACCGATGGGCAGGTGGCACAGTTTGGCCCGCGCGATCAGATTATCAGCCAGCTTACGCGGCCTGTACCGCAGCCGCAACAACCGCAACAACCGCAACAACCGCAGCCTCAGCGGCCTGCGGGGGGCGCGACGGGAACGGTAACGCCGTTGCAACCGCTGCCTCCGTCGGCAGGCGTGGGTCCGTTGCCCCCGGCGCCCCCCCCATCGGAGGGTACTGAAGGCCAAGAAAGGAAATCGACATGAGCAATGGCACGCTAGCACCCCGCCCCGCTTCGGGCGACCCGGTGCCGACGCAGCAGAACCCGGTCGTCACCCTCAAAGGCGTCGAGTTTCACGAAAGCTCCGATACGTCGGTCGCCATTAACTATCGCGGCCCCATGCGCGCTGGGTTGATAACGATTTTCCTATGCTTTGCGGTTTTTGGCACCTGGGCGGCTTTGGCTCCCTTGGATGCGGCGGTGGTGGCGCACGGCACGCTGGTGGTGGAAAGCAAGCGCAAGTCCGTTCAGCATCTCGAAGGCGGCATTGTGCGCGATTTGCTGGTTACAGATGGCACCGTGGTTACGGAAGGCCAGCCGTTGATAAGGTTAGACCCCACGCGCGCTCAGGCTAACCTGTCGGTCGTGCAGGGGCAGTTGGATGGCACGATGGTGCTGGATGCGCGCCTGGCGGCGGAGCGCGATAAAGCGAAAGAGATTATCTTCCAGCCTGAAGTTTTGGCCCGTCAGGCCGACCCGCAGGTAAAGCAGCTTATGGAAGCCCAGCGCCGTCAGTTTATCGAGCGGCGATTGTCCCTCGAAAACCAAGTGGCGATCAACGAGCAGCGTATCGAACAGTTGCGGGCGCAAATCGCGGGCTACCGCGTGCTCGAACTCAGCAAGCTCGAACAAATCCAACTCTACGAGGGGCAGTTGGTGGGCCTGCGCGATTTGGAGAAGAAAGGCTTCTTCCCCCGCTCGCGCCTGCTGGAAATGGAACGGGATTTAGCGCGCATTAAGGGGGACCGGGGGAACGACGTGCAGTCCATCGCCCGGTCGGAAATGGCTATTGGCGAAACCCGGCTGCAAACCGCGCAACTCCGGCAAAAATTCACCGAAGACGTGCTGGTGCAACTGCGCGAAACCCAAAACCAAATCTCCGATCTGCGCCAGCGCGTTGTGGCTGCGGCCGATGTGCTCACCCGTCTCGATGTGCTGGCCCCCCAGGCTGGCATTGTGCAGAACATGAAAATTGCCACACCGGGCGGGGTTATCCAGTCGGGCCAGCAGCTTATGGAAATCGTCCCGGTCGATGATCGCCTTATCGTCGAAGCGCAAGTAACCCCGAACGATATTGAAGCGGTCTATCTGGGGCAGGTGTCAGAACTCCGCTTTAGCACGCTCAACGCCCGCAATACGCCGGTGATTGATGCGCGCGTGATTGCCAAAACGCCAGATCGTATGGTCGATGAGCGCAATGGAATGCCCTACTATCAAATCCGCTTAGAAGTTGTGCCGGGGCAGGAGGCGAAGTTTGGCGATCTTAAACTGCAAGCCGGGTTGCCCGTCGATGCCATGATTAAGGTCTCCTCCCGCTCGGCGTTTGAATATCTGGTGCAGCCGCTTACCGACCATGTGTCGCGGGCGTTTACGGAGCGATAAGCTCGTTTTTTTGGTTGACCAGACTCACAGAGCACGCTATACATCAACTTACATACCCCCTAGCCGCGCAACGGGCGCAGCGCTAGGGGGTGAGTATAACGGTATGGTGCCCTATGTATAGTCATCCCCAACAGGGCAAATCGCCTGAAACTGCCGAGCTGCGAAAGCGGGTTGGGGTGTGGCTGCAAGGGTTGCGCGAAGCCAGGGGCCTATCGCAGCGTCAACTTGCGCTGGCACTGGGGATTGATTATTACACGTTTATCTCTCAAGTGGAGTCGGGCCGGGGCCGTATTCCGCCAGATCGCTATGCGGCGTGGTGCATTGCCTTGGGTGTGGAGCTAAAGCCGTTCGTGCGGGTGCTCATGCGCCACTATGATCCGATGACATACGAATGCCTGTTCGATGATGCGGGGGAAGACCTGCCGAGTTTCAACTCTCTTAAGGTTATCCGCCAATAGCCTCTATCCCTTAAAAAAATCCTACTGCCCTCTTGCGAGGGGGGATTCTGTATGCTAGTTACGCTACCGCTTGTACTCGTTATAGGGTTACAAGCCGTTTGAGAGTACCGGGTAAGCAGCCGATTTTGCGGCTGTTTACCCGGCACCCGCAAATAGCCTCCCGCCCCCACGCGGGGGCGGATGGGTTGGTGTCGGCGTGGCAAGCACGCGGATCACTTTGGAGGTCATTCAGATGCCTAATATTCTTCAATTCGACGAGTCTTTTTACCTCTTGAACAACCCGGACGTTGTTACGGCGATCTCGCTGGGTACGTTCCGCAGCGCTGTTGATCACTACAACCGCTTCGGGGCGAAAGAAAACCGCAACCCGAACTCGGTGTTCGATGCAAAGTACTATGCTGCCAATAACCCGCTCGTGCTGAACGCCGTTGCGGCTGGCGTCTACACCAGCGTGTTCCAGCATTATCAGTTGAACGGCATGACCGAAAACCGTTCGCCGAGCGCAGCGCTGGCCGGTTTCGATGGTGCCGACTACCTGTCGCGGAATGCGGACCTCGTGACCGCAGGCTTCACCGCCACTACGGCATTGCGCCATTATGTGCAGTTCGGTAACACCGAAAACCGTTCGTTCACCAGCTCCACGGCGGGTGCCACCAGCGGCAACGTACCGGGTACCACGGGCGATGACACCATCACCCCGGCTGGCGGTCAGAACAACAGTGTTCGCGTTGAAGGTGGCCAACAGGGCGCCAACGGCGATACGCTGGTTGTTACCTCCGGTTCGGCTTCGACCTTCCAAAGCATCGATCTGTCGAACAATGCCGATCAAAACCGTACCCTTGACGCGCAAAACGTCAAAATCGGCCCGGTCGTTCAGGGTTTTGAAAACGTCGATGCGCGTCAAGCAACCGTCAGCATGAACCTGACCGCGCTGGATCGTTCGTCGATCACCAACACGGGTTCGGCTGTTTCGGCGCAATCCGGTTCGGTCCTGCAAGGCGGCACGGCACGTGACACCCTGACGGGCGGCAACGGTAACGATGTCATCAACGGCAACGACGGTGATGATGCCATCTCCGGCGGCGCGGGTGCCGATATCCTCAACGGCGGCGTTGGTAACGACACTGTTG
>JAAFIC010000067.1 GCA_013298565.1 Alphaproteobacteria bacterium
GTATCGCGCCAGAAGTTTGCGCGCTTCCTCGAACGGCCAAGCTTTGGCGGTGAGGGCGATCTCGCGGGGCAGAGACATTTTGAGACACTCGTTGTTAATCAAGACACCAGCCAAAATCAGCCAGTCTGCTGTGCTAGACGGTTGCGCGAGGAAGGTCAACCGCCGCCCCGTGGAGAAAGGATTGCGCCGCCCGCTTTGCCCCGCTAGGGTCGCGTCAGTTCCACAAAGGTTCCGCTTTCGAGATGAAACCCGCCCCCGCCCTAATGCTGCCAAACGCCCCGCTGCTCGCGGTTGGTTTGCGCCGGGCCGTGCTGGTGAGCGCCGATGGGGAGATTGAGGAAGGCAGCCTACCGCAAATCGCCCTGCGGCTCTCGCCCGACGATCCACCCTACCTGTGCCACGCGCCCGCGCTATCGAAGCGCTTAGAGATTCCCGGCCTGTGGGGCTATGACTTATTGGAGCTTTTCGCCCTCGTTCGCCCTGCTACCTTCTGTGTGCCCACCCCACGCGGCTTGGCTCAAGCGCTCGATTTGCCGCTTCCGAAAGACCTTACCGACGCGGCGATGATCCTGCGCGATGCTGCCGCTCTGCTGCTGGCAGAACTATCGGAAGCGCGCGATGCCGAAACCCTGGCGATCCTTCAGCCAATGGCGGCCGGCGGCTGGAGTTGGGGAAGATTTGCCGAACAGGCGCTTGCGGGCGTCACTGCCGGGCGGCGCGGCCTTGCCGTGTGGCGCGCGCTGCCCGAAATCCCCGATCATCCCGCCGATGGCCCGCCCGGCCAACAGCCGGTTCACGCCCAAGAAGCGCGCTGGCAACTGGCGTCCCTGTTAGGCGATCACGCCGAAAGCCGCCCCAGCCAAGCTGATTACGCTTCCGCAACAGCCCTTGCCTTCCAGCCGCGCCAGCAAGAAGATCAACCTCATATCGTACTGGCGGAAGCTGGCACCGGCGTGGGCAAAACCTTGGGCTACCTTGCCTCTGCCAGCGTGTGGGCGCGCAAGAATGGCGGCACGGTGTGGGTTTCAACCTATACCCGCAACTTGCAGCATCAAATTGATCAAGAGTTGGATCGGCTCTACCCCGATCCGGTCGATAAAGCCCTGAAAGCCGTGGTCCGCAAGGGCCGGGAAAACTACCTCTGCCTGCTGAACCTCGAAGAAAACACACAAATCGCCAGCACCCGCCCGTCGGAAGCCGTTGGCGTTGGCCTTATGGCGCGCTGGGTGTTGGCAACGCGCGACGGCGATCTGTCCGGCGGCGATTTCCCCGGCTGGCTCCCCGAACTTCTGGGCCGCGCCCGCACGTTGGGATTGGCTGATCGGCGCGGCGAGTGCATCTTTGCCGCCTGCCCTCATTTCAACCGCTGCTTCGTGGAACGCTCGATCCGCCGGGCCAAGCGCGCCGAAATCGTTATCGCCAATCACGCGCTGGTCATGGTGCAGTCGGCCCTAGGCGGCGGCGACGATGGCTCGGTGCCAAGCCGCCTTGTGTTCGACGAAGGCCACCACCTGTTCGATGCTGCCGACAGCGCCTTTTCCGCCCATCTCTCCGGCCTTGAAGGCCAAGAAATGCGGCGCTGGTTGCTGGGGGCCGAAGGCTCTAGCCGCAGCCGCGCGCGCGGGTTGCGGCGGCGGATTGAGGAGCTTTTATCGGACGAAGGGATGCTCAACACGCTCGGCCTGCTCATCCGCGCCGCCCATTCCCTGCCCGGCGACGGCTGGCAGAACCGCTTGATCGACGATGCCCCCAGCGGTTCCATCGAAGCCTTCCTATCAGCCTTGCGCCGCCAAGTGCTCGCCCGCCAGACCGAAACGGATCGCGGCTATAGCCTTGAAGCCGACGCCTACCCCGCCAACGACGACCTATTGCCGCTCGCCGACGACGCCCGCAGCGCCCTCATCGCCCTGCGCGAACCCGGCCTAACCCTCAAAAAGCGCCTCGCCGACCGGCTGGTGGACGAGGCCGAAGACATGGAAACGGAAGTCCGCTTGCGGATCGAAGCCGCCGTTCGCACGCTCGACCGCCGCCTGATTCTGCCGCTGGCGGGCTGGATCGCCATGCTCGAAGCCTTACGGGCAGAGCCAAGCGAAGAGTTCGTCGATTGGTTCGGCATCGACCGCCAAGACGGCCAAGAAACCGACATCGGCATGCACCGCCACTGGCGCGACCCCAGCAAACCCTTCGCCCGCACGGTCGCAGAAGGGGCGCACGGCATTATCGTGACCTCCGCCACGCTCACGGATTCCACCGGCGACCCCGAAGCCGATTGGCGCGCTGCCGAACGCCGCATCGGCCTGCCCTGGATCACCGCGACCGCGACGCGCGCGCAACTCCCCTCGCCCTATGATTACGCCGCCCAAACCCGCGTGCTGGTGGTAACAGACGTGCGCCGCGACGACCTGGACCAAGTGGCCGCCGCCTACCGCGCCCTGTTCCTCGCCGCAGGCGGCGGCGCGCTGGGCCTCTTCACCGCCATCTCGCGCCTGCGCGCCGTTCACGCCCGCATCGCCGGACCCCTGGAAGATGCCGACATCCCCCTGCTCGCCCAGCATGTGGACGGCATGGAAACCGCCAGCCTTATCGACATCTTCCGCGCCGAAGAAAACGCCTGCCTGCTCGGCACCGACGCGGTGCGCGACGGCGTGGACGTGCCAGGCCGCTCCCTCCGCCTCATCGTCTTCGACCGCATCCCCTGGCCCCGCCCCGATATTCTCCACAAAGCCCGGCGCGAAGCCTTCGGCGGCTGGAACTGGGACCGGAGATTGGTGCGCCTCAAGCTAAAGCAAGCCTTCGGCCGCCTCGTCCGCCGCGCCGACGATACCGGCGTGTTTGTCCTGCTGGAGCCGATGCCGTCAGACTTTAGAAGCGCCTTCCCGCCAGGGGTGGAGGTGAAGCGGGTTGGGCTGGCGGAAGCGGTAAGGGAAGTGGGGGGATTTTTGGGGCGGGGATAGGCTGTTATTTCAGGGCTTCGCCCCGAACCCCACCAGGAGCCGGGCGGCTCCTGGACCTGGCAGGGTTAGGACTGTGGATCGTTCGGGTTGTCGTCGGTTTTAGCCGGGTAAAGCGGCACCGTGCCTGCGCCCTCAATTTCGGCAATCAGCCCCTCAACGCGCGCCTCAATCTCCTCCCGCCGAGCTTGCGGAAGCGCCTGTAAAACTTCATCCAGCGTGCGGCCCATGATCCTACCGCCTGTCGTAGGCAGCCAAGTCTCTATCCAATGACCAAATCAAAACGCGCGACATTGTGTGACGGGCGCATGTTTCTTCCCATTCCTTGATGATCGAGAGGTCGCTAAGGCTCACACCCTCGCGAGTCTGCGAGTCAGACTTATTGCGTTGTGCGTACTCCGGAAAATCGGCCAGCCAGCGCAGAAATACCTCGCTGTTAGGGAAGTAAGTGGTTCTGAACGGCGCGGCGTTATTGAAAGCCTGCCTCACCTGCTTAACAAGTTCTCCGGCAAACTGCCGACGAAGGCGGCCATCTGGCAAATCGGCAATATGGTCGCCAGTTTCCCAAATCGTCGCCATCGGCAAGAGAAAATAATCGCTATTCTGAACTCGTTCGATGAATCTATTGAAGATAACCTGACGATCTTGATTAAATCCAGGCACGTCAAGCACATTTAAATACACTGAAGTATCGAGCAAAACGATATCACTCATTATTTGCACCTGACTGCATCGTAGCCAACCAATCGAGCGCGAGCCGTTTACGCTCATCGCCTGTTGGATGGTATTTCACAAAGCGCTCTAAAACGCCGGAAGTCATCAAATGGCCCAAGGTGCCTTGAGCAATCAATTCCGGGTAGTCCGGCACATCGGCTAGGCGAACCAGTCGACTATCACCATCCTTCGGATAACGGTAACAGAACACCACATTGGGTACAGCACCATCGGGTAGTGCATCAAGCATAGCAGGATTATGGGTGGATAGAAGCACGCGTAAATTGCGCTGACTTGCAATACTTTCAATCTTTCGCAGCAGGTCGTGGGCGCGACTCGGGTGTACACCGTTATCGATTTCTTCGATAACCACCAAACTACCCTCGAGAGCAGAAAGCATAGCCGCAGCAATTGCTAGGACGCGCAAAGTACCATCGGAGAGCAGGGATGCATCACGATTATCAGCCCTGCCGCCAAAGGTTTCAGTAAGCTGAACCATAACGCCGCCACGCGGTTCTTCGAGAAAAGACAGACTGGCGATGTCTTGCTCCGGTAAACTCTGAATAAAACTTAAAATAGCTTTTCGATTGGTGACATAAGGTTCATCGCGAACTTTTTCGTCACGCCCCCACAGATTAAACAACACAGCAGAGACGTTTCGACCATTACCTTGCAGATATTTATCGGACGGAAACGCATAGTCGCGCATCTGTGCTGGCACGGGGTCTAAAAATAAGATTGAAGAAAGCCACTGCTCGAAGTCCTTGGTAACAGGAGGAATGCGCTCCTGTGACTGTTTATCCGCTGTACCGAAAGTGGCTGGGCTGGTGAGTTGTGTGAAAATCGCCGTCTGGTCGGTGCAAGTCACATGGGGTTTATTACGACCTTGTTTAAAGTTGTTGTACGCTACACTAGCGTCAGTGCCTTGTCCGCTGGAAGCTAAATCCAACATATACAACGGCACGGCCGCACTATCGTGGGTCAGGGTTTCAGATGTGATGTGCAGCCCATCCGCGCGCCGATTTATTTTCATACTGAGATGATTCCACTCGGCGGCGTTGGTACGGGCGCCCAGGCCAAAGGCATCACCTCCCTGATAGGCTAAATCGTCCAGCTTGCCACGCACCACCTGATCGCCATTTTGCACGGCGAATTGGATTGCTGAGAGTTTTTGCCCTTGCGCCAGCCACGATAATAGCCGCAACCCTTCAATGACGTTACTCTTGCCTGAAGCATTGGCACCAATCAGCACCGTGAGCGCAGACAACGGCAATGTTGCCTGCCGATAACTTTTAAAATCCTCAAGAGTAATAGCGATTAGCATTATCCCCCTCCTAAAAAATTGGCTGAAACGCATATCAGAAAAATTAACCTGTTACAAGCCCATTATCCCTTAAAGGAAAACAGAAATAATGATGAGTTGAACTCATCTCAGCGCTAACGATTATGCCTGATATACTGATTGTTGAGCAAGCCGCCTGACGGATCAGGAATGAGATTTGATTGTGTCATACCTACAAACACCCCGGCAGTTGGACAGGCCGGGCAAGACAGATTTGGTTTTTGAAATTAACGCGATTATAATAGTAAGTCATAATTCCCTACCCCACCGCCAACAACGCACTCACCGTCAGCACCGACAACACCGTCGAAACCAGAATCGTCGCCGAAGTTTGCGCCACCAGCCTATCGTATTTCTGCGCCAACACGAAGGCTCCCGCGCCGGTGGGCAGGGCGTTGAGCAGCAGGGCGGTTTTGCCGACGAGGCTGTTCTCCTCTCCCAAGAACACCAGCACCGCATAAGTGGCGATGGGGGCGACGGCGAGTTTTAGGACGGTTAGCCATGCGACTTCCGAAAGCTCCCCCCGGATCGGTTGGGCCGCCAGGAACATACCGAGAGCGAACAGCGCGCAGGGGCTGGCGGATGCGCCCATTAACTCCGCAAACGTCTTCAACGGCCCGAACAACGGCACGCCCGATAGCGCCCAGGCGGCACCCGCTGCCGGGGCCACGATCAGCGGGTTGCGGGCCACGGTTGACAGCACGCCGACGAAGGTTTTTAGTGCGCCTTGGCCGGAGCGCAAATCGGCCTCCACCCCCATAATCCCCGCGCCGAACATGATCGAACCCGTTAGAATCGTTGCGGCAATTGCATAGGGCAGCGCCTCCGGCCCATACGCGAGCGACACCAGCGGCACCCCCATATACCCAACATTGCCGTAACAAGAAGCGAGGCTCTGCACCGATAAATCCGCCAGCCGCAGCCGCCACACCAACCGCCCCCACACCACGGTAATAACGAAAACCACGCCCAACGGCGCACAAAACGCAATCAAAAACTCCCGGTCCACCACCCGCTCCAACGGCGCGCGAAACATCACCAGAAACAACATCGCCGGAAGCGCAAAGTAATAAACAAACTTATTCAACGCTTCCGTCGAACTCGCCCCCAACAACTTCAACCGCGCCGCAATATAGCCCGCTAAGATCAACCCGAAAACCGGCAGCGCGACGTTGAGGATGGATTGCATGGGGGGTTACTCAGCAAGGATCAGGGGCGCTGCCCCTGAAACCCCGCCCAAGGGCAGCGCCCTTGGGGAACGCAGTTCAGTAAAAAAATGAGACCAATTCCCAAAGCCAAAAACTATTTCTAAACAAGAAAATGGGATCACCAAGGGGCAAGCCCCTTGGTCAGGGGTGTCGGGGACCGCGTCCCTGACAAACACCGCCACCACCGCCTACCCCCGAATATGCAGCACGCAGATGAGCGTGAACAGGCGGCGGGCTGTATTGTGATCGAGGGTGATTTTGTCTTGCAGGCGGTCGCGGAGCATGTCGGAGCCTTCGTTGTGCAGGCCGCGCCGGCCCATATCGATGGCTTCGATTTGGGCGAGGCTTTGGGTTTTGATCGCGGTGTAGTAGCTATCGCAAATCTGGAAGTAATCGCGCACCACGGATCGGAAGCCGGACAGCGGGAGTTGCACGCGCTCCAGCGCGTCTTCGGTGGGGGTGCGAACATCGAGAATCAGGCGATTGTCTTCAATACCGAGACGCAAATGGTAGGGGCCGGAGTGACTGAGAAGGGCGAAGCTATTTTCTTCCATCAGGTCGAAGAGGGCGATAGCGCGCTCGTGCTCGACCGTTTGGTTGCGGCGGACAACCGATTTTTCATCGAGTTTGACATCGACGAGGCGATTGTCCGCGCCGCTCATGGCGTCGGCCCTGGCAGGCGGATGGACACGGAGAGGGCGTGCGCCTGCAAGCCTTCCGCCTCGGCCAGTGCCAGCACGGCGGGGCCGAGCGCGGCCAGCGACGCGGGGCTACAGCCAACCAGCGTGGTGCGCTTCATGAAATCGAGCACGCCAAGCCCGGAGGAGAAGCGCGCACTGCGGGCCGTGGGCAGCACGTGGTTCGGCCCCGCGATATAATCGCCAATGGCTTCCGGCGTGTGCCGCCCGAGGAAAATCGCCCCAGCATTCCGGATTTTCGCCGCCAGCGCGTGCGGATCGGCGACTGCGAGTTCCAGATGTTCTGCCGCGATACGGTCGATGATCGGCAGGGCCGCCTCGAAGCTCTCCACCAGAATAATCGCGCCATGATCCTGCCAGCTTGCGGCGGCAATCGCGCGGCGCGGCAGGGTTTCGAGGATTTTCTCGACCTCCCCCGCCACCGCATCGGCGAACGCAGCATCGTCGGTCATCAGGATCGCTTGAGCGCTGCTATCATGCTCGGCTTGGCTGAGAAGGTCTGCCGCAATCCAGTCGGGTCGGCTCTGATTGTCCGAAACCACCAGGATTTCGGACGGCCCGGCGATGCTATCAATCCCCACGTGCCCAAACACGGCGCGTTTCGCGGCGGCAACATAGGCATTGCCAGGGCCGACGATTTTATCCACCGGCGCAATCGTTTCAGTGCCATAGGCCAGCGCTGCCACGGCTTGCGCGCCGCCGATTTTGAAGATTTCCGTTACGCCCGCGCGCTTAGCGGCGGCCAGCACCAGCGGGTTCAGCACACCATCGGGCGCGGGAACCACCATAGCGATGCGCTCCACCCCTGCCACTTTGGCCGGAAGCGCGTTCATGAGCACCGAGGAAGGGTAGGACGCCAGCCCCCCCGGCACATACAGCCCCGCAGCGGCCACGGGCCGCCAGATCATGCCAAGCTCAACGCCCAAGGCGTCGGTATAGCGCAGGTCCGCCGGGAATTGCCGCGCGTGGAAATCGGCAATGCGCGCCGCTGCCAAATCGAGCGCGGCCAGAAGCTGCGGCGAACAGGCGGCTTCTGCGGCGTCGATTTCGGCAGCGGTCACTTTCAGCGCGGCGAGCGTGGGCGCGTTCACTCGGTCGAAGCGATTGGTGTAGTCCACCACTGCCGCATCGCCACGCGCCCGCACCTCGGCTAAAATCGCCGCCACCGTGTTGGAGACATCCACCGAGGTTTCGCGCTTGTCGTTGAGCAGCGCGGTGAAGCCGGTCTCGAAATCGGGGCTTCGGGCATCAAGCCGCACGGGCACGGGTAACCTCCGCAAAACGATCAATCCAAGCGGTCAACTCGTCCGAACGGGTTTTAAGCGCCGTGCGGTTGACGATAAGCCGCGAAGAAACATCCGCAATCCGCGCCACTTCCACAAGCCCGTTCGCGCGCAGGGTAGCCCCCGTCGAAACAAGGTCCACAATCCGCTCGCATAACCCCAGCGTTGGCGCGAGTTCCAGCGCGCCATTCAGCTTAACGCATTCGGCCTGCACCCCGCGCGCGGCGAAATAGGCTTTGGTGATCTCGGGATATTTTGTTGCAACCCGCACATGGCTCCATTGCTGCGGCGCGTCGGCATCCACCAGGGCGGCGGGTTCCGCTACCGAGATATGGCAGCGACCAATGCCAAGATCGAGCGGCGAATAGAGTTCGGAATAGTTGAACTCCATCAACACGTCCGATCCCGCAACCCCCAACTCCGCCGCGCCGAAGGCCACGAAGGTCGCCACATCGAAACTCCGAACGCGGATAATCTCAAGCCCCGGAATATTGGTGCTGAAGCGCAACTTGCGGGAGGAATCGCGCTCGAAATCCGGCTCCGGCACAATGCCGATGCGGGCGAGCACGGGCATGACTTCATCGAGAATCCGGCCCTTCGGCAGCGCGAGCACAAGCGGTCGTGGGTCCATTTACACGGCTCCTTCGCCGCTATCATCGTGGTGAGGCACTGAAGCGCAGGGCCAGGGGTCGCCGAAATCTTCGGCCAGCAGATCAATCCCGGTCACAGACAGGCGCACCGCCGTTTCGCTCTCCCCAGCGCAGTGCAGCAGAATTTCTCCGCCGCTCTCCGTTGGCGTATACGTGAGCGCCAACAAGGACAAGAACCGCCCCGGCTTCTTCAAGCTAAAGCCCTTATGCTGAACCGATGTTACGCCACGCACGCGCACCGCCATATGGGTGCGCTCTTGCGCGGCGGGCGCTTCCCAGCGGAACCGGTTGGCGACGAACAGAAACTCTTGCGCCGCGCGGTCGTAGCGCACATCCAGCACGGGCAGCAGGGCATCCTGTAGGCAGGCGCTGATAATCTCCAAGTCCGCCCCATCGACGGCTTTCAGTTTCAAGCTGGGCGCGCTCATCCCGCGTCCCGAACCCGTTCTACATCGGCCCCGCAGGCGGCCAGCTTTTCTTCCAGCCGCTCGTAGCCGCGATCTAAGTGATAGACGCGGTGAACGATGGTTTCCCCTTCCGCTGCAAGCCCCGCCAGGACAAGGCTGACGGACGCGCGCAAATCGGTCGCCATCACCTGCGCGCCCGTAAGCCGCTTGACGCCGCGCACCAAAGCGGAGGAGCCGTGAATGGTAACATTCGCCCCCATGCGCGCCAGTTCCGGTACGTGCATAAAGCGGTTCTCGAAGATGGTTTCGGTCATCATCGCCGCCCCCTCCGCCACGGTCATCAGTGCCATGGTTTGTGCCTGCAAATCGGTCGCGAAGCCGGGGAACGGCTCGGTCATCACATCGACGCCAATCAAGGGGGCAGAGGTACGGGCAACGCGCATTCCCTCGGCTTCCGCCGTGATCGTCACCCCCGCCTCGCGCAGTTTATCGACGAAAACCGGCAGATGATCCATATGGGCACCCCGCAGCAGAATATCGCCGCCGGTAATCGCCGCCGCAATGGCATAGGTGCCCGCTTCGATGCGATCCGCGACGATTTGATGGTGCGCGGCGTGCAGCCGATCGACGCCCTGGATGCGAACCGTATCGGTGCCAAGCCCCTCGATCTTCGCCCCCATCGCGATCAGGCAGTGACCGAGATCGACCACTTCCGGCTCGCGCGCCACATTCACCAACTCGGTTTCGCCTTTGGCCAGGCAGGCCGCCATCAGCAGATTTTCCGACGCGCCGACCGAGACGACAGGGAACACGAACCGCCCGCCAACAAGCCCCTTCGGCGCGCGCGCTTCCACATAGCCTTCGGAAAGTTCGATTTCAGCGCCGAGCGCCTGGAGGCCCTTCAAGTGCAAATCGATGGGCCGACCGCCAATCGCACAACCGCCGGGCTGGGAGACGCGGGCAAGGCCGCAGCGCGCCACCAGCGGCCCCATCACGAGGAAGCTCGCGCGCATCTTGCGGACAATATCGTAGGGCGCGGTGGTGCTGGCGATGGTTTTGGCGGTCAGGTTCATCACCCGGCCCGTGTGCCCGCCCGACGCATTGCCATCCATCGACACTTCAACCCCGTGCTGCGCCAGCAACGACAGCAGCGTGGAAATATCGGCAAGATGCGGCACGTTGGAGAGCGTTAGCGTTTCATCACTCAACAATGCCGCCGTCATCAACGGCAGGGCGGCGTTCTTTGCGCCACTAATGTCGATAGTGCCTTTCAGGACGTTGCCGCCGCGCACTCTGATCTTATCCACCGGGAACTTCCTTCGCTTGGGCTAATTCGGCATTTGCTCTAAAGGCGCGGGAGGGTTACGCCGCGCTGGCTCATATATTTCCCAGCGCGATCCGCGTAGGAAACTTCGCACGGCTCATTCCCCTGGAAAAACAAAAACTGGCAAATGCCTTCATGGGCATAAATTTTGGCGGGCAGCGGCGTGGTGTTGGAAATTTCAATCGTCACCTCCCCCTCCCACTCCGGCTCCAGCGGCGTGACGTTGACGATAATCCCGCAGCGGGCATAGGTGGATTTACCAAGGCAGATCACCAGCACATCGCGCGGAATTTTGAAATATTCTACCGTCCGCGCCAGCGCAAAACTGTTCGGCGGAATGATGCACACGTCGGTTCGGCGATCAACGAAGCTCTTGCTATCAAAATTCTTCGGATCGACGATAGCGGCATCGACATTGGTGAAGATTTTGAAATCATCCTGCACCCGCGCGTCGTACCCGTAGGACGAGAGGCCGTAGGAAATAACACCGTCGCGCGATTGCCGCTCGACGAAGGGGGAGATCATCTCCTGCTCCAACGCCATTTTGCGGATCCATTTATCCGACAGTATCGCCATTATCCCGCTCCACCCTTCACCGCAAACTCCTGAGCCTTTGGCTTCTATCGCACGCGGGGGGGCGCATCAAGCCGCAGCACTCATTCTTCGGTGTCGGAGGCGGTTTCTTCGACACCAAAAGCCTCTTCCGCCGCATCATCCCGCCCGCGCTTCTGCTGCTTGCGGCGCTTGAGGTTGGCCCGCAACGCAGCCGCCTGCCGCTCGGCCCGCGCCTGCTGCGCCGCTTGAGTTTCCGGGGTCATGGAGAGAGGTGCCTTATTCATACTGCCATCAATAGAAGCAAGCCGCGCACAGGCGAAAGACCAAAACCCTTCGGCCTGCCGCACACTAGCGCCGCTTTTTGGCTCTTGCCAAGCCCCCCCCCATCCGCTAAACAGCCGCCCACGCCAACCGATGCTTTTGCCTCACGGCGACACATGGCGATGCTGCCGTAGCTCAGTGGTAGAGCACTCCCTTGGTAAGGGAGAGGTCAAGAGTTCAATCCTCTTCGGCAGCACCATCGAAAAGCCTTCAAGCTGAGAATATATTGTAAGCCTCGTGAACTAGGCGCGGTTGCGTTATTTCATTGTGAAATTGAGACCGCCGCGAGACAGTCACACCGCACTTTCAAGAAGGGTGATTTCCCCGGGGGCCAGATCGAACAAACCGTAAACAATTATGTCGATCTGGGCTTCGGCCTTGGTTATCTCGGCTGACAGGCGGGCGATTTTGGCGCGGTGGCGGGCGATCCAGTTTTCCCAGGCGGAACACAGCCTCGAACCACCAACCTATCTAGCTAGGCAAAAAGCCAAGCTCGAACACCTGTGGGCGCAGTTTTGCGGATAGGTCTGCATATACCGCTTTGAAGGGGTCAAAGTCGGTGAACCGCGTATCGCTAAAGGCTTCGAGCGCGCGGCGCACCTGATACCAACCTGCATCCGCGCGGTTCAGCTGATATCCCTGCCCGATCTTGTTCGGAAAGCTGGTCGCGTGAAAATGCTGAAACAGCTTGCGGCCTTCGTTCAGCACGGCCTGAGCCTCGGGTGATAATGTCATGCTTGCCATATAGCGCACCATGAAATCGCTCTCAATCCGCGCCTTCGCGCCGATCTCACCTTCTGTGAAAGGAATGAAGTGGTTGGTAAGTGACCAGTCCTGACCATTCCAGCGCAACCCGTCCGCTCCGGCTGTGAGGTTGCTGCCATTGAACAGCATCCAAACAAGGCAATCGGATTTAAATTCATCCGAAAGGGGCTGTGAGGGTTGCAGGAACTGATCGCGGTCGTTGAGCCATGTTCCTGCGATTACACGCCGAACAGTAAACATAACGCCCACTTTCCAAAGATTTTCTTCGGTGACAAAGTAGCCACCAGCGTGCCCAATCGAATGCACTGACGAGAATATCGCAGTCATCGTTCCAGCGTTCTGCATGTCATTTCCGTTACAAAAGAAATGCGCAATCGCTCCATTTGCCCAATGTTGGTTTCGGATGCCATTGACCTTGCTAATTGGTGTTATTGCGTTTTTCAATGGGACAACTTCAGTAGTATTCTTGGGAGTTCGAGGGAGCCAGACACTTAGGAAGTGGTCGTTCGGAATGTCGAAAAAGCTCTTTTCATCAATTTCATTTCCGGCCCTATCGAGCGCACGGGTGGTTATTACTTGAACTGGTTGATTGCAGCCTAAGTCCCAGAGAAGAAAGCCAATGGGAAATTTGCCTTTCAGCCCGTCGAATGCCTTACTGTGCACCGCAAAGCCATCAAGGAATTTTGCATTCCAACGTGCTCTAAATCCCTCGAAATTTGGCGCATTTATGTATTTAAATGTGCTGAACATTGCCAGTTTGGCGTTAGGCAGCTCAGTCAAAATTCGGTGTAAAAACTGCACGAACAATTCCCGTGCAGCATAACCAAGGTCGTTCATTCCGTGGCTAACGCGGGTCGTCGCTATTCCAGATTTACCAGCGTTGCCTTGCGAGTTAGAAGCCTCGCCGTAAGGTGGATTGATCAGCACCAGGATCGGCTTTGCGCCCTTCTTTCCCTCCCGCGCATCGGCAATTGCCTGACGCAGTGCCATGGGTAGCTTACCCGAAAGCGAGTAGTCAATATGTCCGAAATCAGTGATGTCGTCGTTCAGGTAATCGTATTGGAAAATTTCCGCCCCGGCGAAAGCCGGGTTGCTGCGCATGATCGTCACATCCTCTTTATCCAGTGTGGACATGAAGACATTTCGTAGGTTGCTGTGCTTGGCTTCCAGATTGCCGACGCCTGCACACATATCCCACACGATGTATTTCTGCTGCCAGTCCGCCCCCAGTGTAGCGGCCAACTGATCATAGGCTTTGTCCACGATATGCAGCGGGGTGTAGAACGCGCCTTTGAACTTTTGATCGTCCAGCGGCAGCAAGCTGTCGCGGCGTTCCAGCAGATAGTGCCGATGCTTTTGTTCGGGCGGACGGTGGTAGATGTTCCAAAAATTGCGATAGCCGCGCGCGCTGGCAAGTTCGTATTGGTCGGCCCCCATTATGAACACGGGATCGTTGCCATTAAACAAAAGGCGCGCGGGCAGGTTGGCCATCGTTGCCGTGCGCCCATCATGCATGATGTCTGCAAAGAACAGCACGGCATAATCCGCCTCTCGTTTGACGCCAAGTTCAACGCCAACCATCGCTACCCATTTGTCGAACACCTGCCGCAGGTTGTCGGGCGTGATAGGGGTGCGGATGATCCTACCTTCGCGCACCGCGTCTTTCGCGGCCTTGATGAACTCGGCCTCATAACCGTCGATCTGGTAGAGGATGAAATGGGTTTCGATGGTCGGGGCAATCTGGGCAGCGAGCGCCTTGTCAGCGGCAGAGCCAGACTTGGGCCAAACAATGGTCTTGTCGTCGATCAGCGACATGGCGTGCTCGGTTGCCATCAGGGCCGCTTTCTCACGGTCGATCACGCAAAGGAAGCCGGGGATCGCCTCGCCCCGCTTGCGAGCGGCGCGAACGTAAACCAGCAATTGCGCGAACATGAGAAGCGGCGGGGTGGGTGTCTCTTTCGCCTCGAACCAGATTTCAGGGGTTTGGATATCTACCAGCCCTTTATACACACCCTTAAGGCCAAGCGCCGCGATGTAGGCGTCTTTGACGTCTTCCTCAGTTTTTGCGCGGGTAAGTGCTGCGAGAAGGCTCATGCGATTAGTTCCTCATGAAGGGCGGTCTCTTTCAACTCGTAAACCCGGCGCGAGTGGATCATGTCAGCCCAGGCGTTTAGCTTGGCCAAGTGATCGGCGGGGATGGGAGCGAGCTTTATGTGCCGCTTCAGGGTTTTTTGGTTGAAAAGGTTCATTCTACTTCTCTTGTCACAATCGGCCCCTTGTTTCAATATCAGTTGCTCGTGATGGTTTATGCCAAAGCCGCGCGCGCCACTGTAAAAGCCGGGGATATTCAGCGGAGATAATGCGATGAACAGCTTGAACACCCTAAACATCGAGAAAATCGCCGCCGCCATCGAAGCCGACGCGGGCCAAACCCTGCCCGACCTGCGCCAATC
>JAAFIC010000068.1 GCA_013298565.1 Alphaproteobacteria bacterium
AAAATCGGGCGGCCTTGATAGCAGAGCGAAATCAGCACGCCGAAAGTGGGAACGCCGCAGATGAAGGCGCGCGTGCCGTCGATAGGGTCCAGCACCCATACATAGTCCGCATCCGTCCGGTCGGCCCCATGCTCTTCCCCCAGAACGCCATGATCCGGCAGTGTTTCCACCAAAATCTTCCGCATCGCCGCTTCAATCTCCTGATCGGCAATCGTTACCGGCGATAGGTCCGATTTCGTGTCGATGGCGAGGCGCGACCGGAAATAATGGCGCGCGATGGGGCGGGCCGCGTCGGCGAGCGCTATGCCGGTTGCAAGCCACGCGGGCGAGACGGCGGGGAGGGACATTGGAACCTCGAAGGCAGTTTCAGAATAAAACAAGAACGTCTATACCGAAAACCTGCTCATCAGATGTGCAGGGGGCGCAGTCGCAGCGCGCTTTTGGTGATTGACGCTCCTGGTTGAGCCAGCGCACGATACACGCATCATCGTTCGGGAAAAGCAGAATTTCGGCGGGCATTGCCGCACTTGCGCGGCTTATTGCGCTGTTACCCCCAGGTATCGGTAGGTTTTCTATGGCGCAGGCGCTTTCTACTCCGTCCGCGCGGGATGCGGTTTTAACCGGCATTGCCTGTATGTGCGGCGCGGCAGGCCTGTTCACGATCATGGATTTTCTGATCAAGATTATGGCCACCTCGGGCTATCATACGTTTCAGATTCTGTTCGCGCGCAGCTTGTTTGCGATGATTCCCGTGCTGTGGCTAGTGCAGCGCGCGGGGGGCTTTCGGGTATTGCGAACGCGCAATCCAAAGCTGCACCTTATGCGCTGCCTGTTTGGCTCGATCTCGATGGTCTGCTTCTTTACGGCGTATAAATATCTGCCCGTTTCCGGCGTCGTCGCTTTAGGCTTTTCCGCGCCCTTATTCATGACCGCCCTGTCGGGTGTGTTGGGGGGCGATAGAGTGACGCTGGCCCATTGGGGAGCGGTTTTGGCCGGGTTTGTCGGGGTGCTTTATATCGTCGAGCCGGGCGGGGATGATTTCAGCCTGTGGTCGCTGCTGCCAATCTGCGGCGCCTTAACCTATGCCGTGGTGAGCGTGCTGATCCGCAAGATCGGCAATACCGAGCCTGCGGTGGTAACGGTGTTTTATTTCACCAGCTTCACCACCGTGCTCGGCTTAATCGCGCTGCCGTTCATCGGCCTATGGCCGCATAGCCTGTACGATTTCGCTGTGATGGTGGGCATCGGTTTGATTGGCGGTGTCGCGCAAGTGTTGATGACGCGGGCTTTCACGCTCGCCCCCGTGTCGGTCGTTGGGCCGTTTGATTATACGGCGATCCTGTGGGCGGTGGCGATTGAAGCGCTGATTTTGGGCATTCTTCCGACCGAAGCCGTTGTAACCGGCAGCGTGATCGTTATTGCCAGCGGGCTGTATATCTTGTATCGCGAGGCGAGGGTGGCCAAATAAGGCCATTCTGAGTGTGGATTGAGGGCGATGAAACTAGGCGTGTCCAACAACGCAGCCGCGTCTAAAGGCAGTAGCTGGTGGGATGTAATCCGGCAGGTGACGATTGCGGTTGTAATCGCCCTCGGCATCCGTTCTTTCCTGGCCGAACCCTTTAACATTCCTTCTGGCTCGATGATCCCGACGCTGCTGGTGGGCGATTACGTCTTCGTGACGAAATATTCCTACGGCTATAGCCGTCACTCCTTCCCCTTAAGTCCGCCGGTGTTCGACGGTCGCACGTCCGACACGCTGCCCGCGCGCGGCGATGTGGCAGTGTTCAAAACCCCGCAGGATAATAAGACCGACTATATTAAGCGCGTCATGGGTCTGCCGGGCGACCGTATTCAAGTGCGCGAAGGGCGGGTGTATATCAACGAAAAGCTCGTGGATCGCCGCTTTGTCGAAGATTACGTTTATCGCACTGAATCCGGTTACACTATTCGCACGCGCCGTTACGAAGAAACCCTACCGGGCGGGCGCAAGCACAGCATTGTCGAGCAGTCCGATTCCGGGCCATTGGATAATACCCGCGTCTTTACCGTTCCCGCCGGGCATTTGTTCATGATGGGTGATAATCGTGATGGCTCGGAAGATAGTCGCGCGTCGGTCGGCTTCGTTCCGGTCGTAAATCTCGTTGGCAAGGCGCAAATTATCTGGTTGTCGGTCGATGGCTCGCTGTTCCGTTTCTGGAAGTTGCCGTGGACTATGCGCTTCAACCGGATTGGTCAGGGGCTGGACTAAGGCCGCATGACCGCCCGCGCCAGGATCACCGCCCCCCCTAGTCAATCATCCGCCCGCCTGATGGCGCAGATCGGCTATGAGTTCAAGAACCCAGAATTGCTCGCACAAGCCCTGATTCATGCCTCTGCCGTGGGGCGGCATGATCGCGGTAACGAGCGGTTAGAGTTTTTAGGCGACCGCGTGTTGGGCCTCGTCATTGCCGAAACCCTGTTCAATGCCCGCAACGAAGCCGAAGGCGATTTGGCGCGGCGGCTGGCCCATTTGGTCAAACGCGATGCGCTGGCCGAAATCGCCAAAAAGCTGCACTTGGGTGATTATCTGACGTTTGCGAAAAACGACCAGAAAGACGTTCACCGCCTAAACGCCAATATCCTCGCCGATGCGCTGGAAGCGGTGATCGCCGCCCTCTATCTTGATGGTGGGTTGGAGACCGCGCGTAGCTTTATCAAGCGCTTCTGGGCCGATCTTCTTGTCGTTGGCTCGGCGCCGCCGACGGATAATAAAACCAAATTGCAAGAATGGGCGCTGGCGCGCGGCCTACCGTTGCCCGCCTATCAGGTGGTAGCGCAAGATGGGCCGCCGCACGCGCCGATGTTCGATGTTGCGGTGCGGATCGAAGGATTAGGCGACTCGCAAGGGCGCGGCCCTTCTAAAAAAGTAGCCGAACAAGGAGCCGCTGAAGCCATGCTAACCAGGATTGCCCGATGACTAACCAGGACCAATCCTCCGAAAAATCTTACCCGAACGGGCCGGAGAACGCCCGCTGCGGCTTCGTTTCGCTGGTAGGCTCGCCCAATGCCGGGAAATCCACCTTGCTCAATGCCCTGGTGGGGGCGAAAATTTCCATCGTCACACCGAAAGCCCAAACCACCCGCGCCCGCACTTTGGGGATTGCGATGGTGGCGGAAACTCAGATTGTGTTGGTCGATACGCCGGGCATCTTTTCGGGCGCGAAACGACGCCTGGAGCGCTCGATGATCTCGGCGGCGTGGGAAAGCACGCAGAATGTCGATGCGGTGCTGTACCTGATTGACGCGCGCAAGGGCCTTAATGAAGAGCAAGATGCGATTCTGGAGGGGTTGGCCAAGGCTAAAGCGCCGCTGCTGCTCGTGCTGAACAAGGTTGATTTGGTGGATCGGCCTAAGCTGCTGGAACTCTCCCAAGCAATCCACGCCCGCGTAAATTTCGCGGCCACCTTCATGATTAGCGCGCTCTCGGGTTCTGGGGTGAAGGATGTTCTAACCGACCTCGGCAAGCGGATGCCGAAAGGCCCGTGGCATTATCCCGACGACCAACTTGCCGACACGTCCCTGCGCCTGATGGCGGCGGAACTAACGCGCGAGCAACTGTTTATGCAGTTGCAGGACGAGCTTCCCTATAGCCTCGTCGTTGAAACGGATCAGTGGCAGGAGCGGCCCGACGGCTCGGTGCGGATCGAGCAGACGATTACGCTGGAACGGCCTGGGCAAAAAATGATCGTGATCGGGGCCAGTGGTCAAAAGATCAAATCCATCGGGCAAGCCGCGCGCCGGGAAATGATGAAGCATTTCGAGCGCACGGTGCATCTGTTTTTGCACGTAAAAGTGCGGGAGAATTGGACTGAAGACCGCTCGATCTACGCCTCGCTCGGCCTGAACTTCAAAGCGTAAGCGCCGCGATGCGCTGGCGCGATCAGGGCTATATCCTATCGCTGCGGCCCCAGGGCGACTCCGGCATGGTGGTGAGCCTGCTCACGGATGGTTATGGCCGCCACTTGGGCTTTCACCGAGGCTCCCCCGCGAAACTGTCGTGGCGGCAGCCGGGTACGCGGGTTTCGGCGGCGTGGAATAGCCGGATCGACAGCGGCCTTGGCTATTGGGCGCTAGAACCCGCTGAAACCCCGGCGCTGCGCTACTTCGGCCAAGCGCCGAAGCTATTAGCGCTCGCGTCGGCTATGGCGCTCATTGATGGGTTTATGCCGGAACGTATGCCCGTGCCGGAGGTGTTCGCGGCCTGTGGGCATTTCTTAGAGGGGCTTGGCGGCAACGATTGGCTAGAGCGCTACGGGATTTTGGAGGAAATGCTGCTGCGCGAGGCCGGGGCGCATCCGGGCCTTGATTTCGGGGAAGGCTTGGATCGGCTCCATCATCTCACAGCTCTACTCACGGAAACGGCGCGACAGTTGGGGCGCACGATGCCGATGGCGCGTAATCTTTTATTAGGGGCGGTGACGGCCCGCTAGGCAAACACTGCCTCTCCACTCTCGTCTTACACGCGCCTATGATGCTCTCATCTCAGACCTGCTTTCGGGGATGTGCTTCATGGCCCTTTACGCCTTTGCCCGTACCGCGCTGGCGGTCTCCGCCCTCGGGTTTTTCTCGTCAGGGGCCTTCGCGCAGGCGATGACCTGTAGCGCCGCCACGCTGGGCAGCCGCGCTTGCCAGGCTGAAACCACCTGTTCCTGCGACTATTCAACGGGTGGCACGATTACCGGCAAGCCGCCCGGCTATTTTTGGAACTGCTCGATCCTCGCCGCAAAATGCACAGCGGGGCCGAGCATTAGTCTCATCAATACCCCTGGCGCACTGCCCGGCGGGGCGCAATTGAGCGGGGCGGGTATGCCCTCCGTCCGCCAGCTTCAAATCGTGCTGAAAGCGCGGGGGTTCGATCCGGGCGCGGCGGATGGTAAAATGGGCAGCCGCACGCGCCGGGCAATCGAAGAATGGCAAAGCTCGGTCGGGGCACCTGCAACCGGCAAGATGACGGCGGACCAATGGCAACGCCTGCAATCTTAGCCGTGCTGGTCGCGCTGGGGCTTGCCGTTAGCGCGCAGGCAGCGGTCCCGCCTGAAACGGTCAATGGTTTCCCAGAGATTGTGGGCGGTGGAACCCTGCTGCTCGGTGTGGAGACGATCCGCCTGCACGGTATCGCCACGGCGGCAGTGGGCAGTGCGGTAGAGATCGAGGCGCGCGGCTGGCTACATCGGCGCATCAACGCCCGCCGGGTCTATTGCCACTTCGATCCAACGGCTGATCTGGTGGACCGCGCCCGTATCGGCATGTGCGAAATCGAGGGCCTTGATATTTCAGCCCTGATGGTCGAAGCCGGAATGGCGGTCGATTGTCCGGCAACCAGCAAGGGCCGTTACAAACTCCAGCAGCAGCGGGCGGAGGCTGCGGGGTTCAATATGCGTGAGCGCATTCCGCTACCGTCACGCTGCGGCAGTACGGGCAAGCCGAGCGCTAAAAAGAAAGCCTAGGAACTGACTTGTAAAAAGGGCACAGAGATCAGCCGGTGGCGCGGGTCTGCCATTCAGCGGTTAGCCCCTCGCGATAGGTGGGAAAAACGAGGCTTACCCCTAATTCTGCCTTAATTTTCTGGTTCTTCAATCGCTTATTTTCGGCATAGAAGCTGCGGGCCATTGGGGAAAGCTGGGCATCTGCGAGCGATACCAGGGGCGGCACCGGCACGCCCGCTAGAGTACAGGCATAGGCGATCACGTCCTGTGGCGGCGCGGGTTCATCGTCGGCAAGATTGTAGGCTGCGCCTGGGTGCGGTTTTTGCCAAGATGCCCAAAGAGTTGTGGCAATATCCTCAACATGAATACGGTTGAACACTTGGCCACGCTTCTCCACCCGCTGCGCCCGGCCCGACAGCACCGTTTCGAGTGCGGATCGGCCCGGCCCATAGATGCCACTGAGGCGGAACAGATGCACGGGCAGGCCGTGATCCTCATACAGCTTTAGCCACGCGGCTTCGGCCTGAACCCGGCGGCGACCGCGCTCGGTGGTTGGGGCGAGCGGGGCGGTCTCGTCGATCCAATCGCCATTCGCCTCGCCATAAACGCCGGTTGTCGAGAGATAGCCGATCCAGCGTGCGGCGCTTTGGGCCAGCAACGGTGCGTATCGTTGCAGAACCGGATCGTTCCCCGCGTCCGTCGGCGCGACCGAGGACAGGATGGCTCCCGCCCTCAGTAGGCTTGCTTCCGGCACTGAATCGAACAGGTGCGCGTCGATGTTTTCAGCGCGCATCTGTTTTAGTTTGCCGGGGTCGCGGGTTGTGCCAACCACGTGCCCGCCCTCGGCCAGCCACAAACGCGCGGCAGCCTGGGCGGAAAAGCCGTAGCCAAAACAAAAAAGCGGCGGCAAAGCATCTTGAGACTGGGTCATAGGAACTATATAGGCTGTGAGGGTCGAATTCCCAAGGAAGCCAGCGTGCGCCTTTCTCTGTTTTTTTCTGTCGGTCTCACCGTTTTGGCGGCGGGGGCTTGGGCCGCGACGCCGACGAAGCCGCCGCGCGCGCTGCCGTTGGGCGGGGCGGAGGCAGGCACGGCGGCGCGCTACGAGTACTGCCTGCGTCTCACCGCGCAAGACCCGCTGCAAGCCCATGAAACCGCGCGAACGTGGGCCGAGCAGGGGGGAGGGCTTGCAGCGCGGCACTGTGCGGCAGTGGCGATGATCCGCTATGGTCGTCCCGACTATGCTGCGCCGGATTTGGAGCAGTTGGCGGTGGAGGCTGCCGCCAAGCGCCCCGATCTTGCCCCCGATCTCTATGCCCAAGCGGCGCAAGCGTGGCTCTTGGCGCGTGATGCCACCCGCGCTCTGCCGCTTCAAACCGAAGCGCTGAAACGCCGCCCCCGCGATGTCGAGTTTCTGATTGATCGTGCTATTATCCGCCTCGCCTTGAAACAGTCGTGGGAAGCGATTGACGATCTCAATAGCGCCTTGGAGTTTAGCCCCCGCCGCCTAGAAGCGCTGGTCTATCGCGCCTCCGCCTATCGCCAGCTTGGCACCGCTGATTTGGCGGAAGAAGACGTGGCGCGCGCCCTCAAGCTCCGCCCCGAAGCGCCCGATGCCCTGGCCGAACGCGGCGCGGTGAAGGCGCTGAAGGGGGATAAGCCCGGCGCACGAGCCGATTGGCTGCGGGTGTTAAGCCTCGATCCCGAGAGTGCGGCGGGCGACCAGGCCCGCGCGGGGCTGGAATCTATCGACGTGAAAAAGCCGTAACCCGAAAGTTTGTTGATGACCGATCCGTTGCTCTCTATCGCCGACGCGCAAGCCGAGTTGATCGAAACCTTCGCGGCGCTGCCCGATTGGCAGGAACGCTACCAATATATCATCGAACTCGGCCAAGCCCTGCCCGCGCTGCCCAAAGCCTTTCAGACCGATGCCTATAAGGTGCGCGGTTGCCAGAGCCAAGTGTGGATTGCGCCGTACCTGCGCGATGGGCGTTTGCAGTTTCAGGCAGGCAGTGACGCCATCATCACGGCAGGGCTGATTGCGGTGCTGCTATCGGTCTATAACGACCGAACACCGAAAGAGATTCTAACGACGCCGCCGGATTTCATCAGAGCCATCGGCCTGTCGCAGCATTTAAGTCCAAGCCGTAGCAATGGCTTACTGTCGATGGTGCGCCGGATTTTTGACGCGGCCAGTACATAATCTCCGAAGGTGAGGATGCTTCCCTACACACCTGAAATCCTTAAGCTTGCCACGCAGATTCCCCGGCTGGGGCGCCTGCCGCCTCCGGCTGTCTCCGGGGAGGTCGCAAGCCCGATCTGCGGTAGTCGCATAACCCTGTTCACCCTCGTGGAAGCAGGGCGGATTGCCGATTTTGCGTGGGAGGTTGAGGCCTGCGCTTTAGGCCAAGCCAGCGCTGCGCTTCTCGGTGGACGGGCGCTGGGGGAAGGCGAAAATTTCTTTAATACTCTTGCGGATGTGCTTGAAATCTATCTGAAATCTGAGCTGGCCCTAGACCCGGCGTGGTCCTGGCTCACGCCCCTGGCCGCTGCCCGATCCGTCCCGCAGCGGCACGGATCGGTACTGTTGCCCGTGCGGGCGTTTCAGCGTGCGCTATCGTCTTCGGCTGGTAAAAGATGACCGGCCTTGCTGGCCTTAGCCGCAAGATAGCGGCGATTGTGCGGATTGCCGGGGAAGGCGTGTTGCACGCGCTCCCGAACCTCAATACCGAACCCGGCCAGATGCCCCACTTTACGCGGATTATTTGTTAAGAGGCGAATGGCCGGAACGTCGAGTTGCCTGAGCATTTCGGCGGCGAGCGAAAAATCGCGCTCATCATTCTCGAACCCGAGCGTGGTGTTGGCATCGACCGTATCCATGCCGCCATCTTGCAGCGCATAAGCCCGCAGTTTGTTGACGATGCCGATGCCGCGCCCTTCCTGCTGCAAATACAACAGAATACCGCCACCCGCTGCGTTCATCGTCACAATCGCGCCGCGCAACTGCTCGCCGCAGTCGCAGCGCAACGAGCCGAGCAGGTCGCCCGTGATGCAGGAAGAATGCAGGCGCACCAAAGGCGCGCCTTGCGTCAACGGATCGCCAATCAGCAGCGCTAGATGATCAATGCCGGTCACTTGATCGCGGAAGGACACGATGCGGGTGTTCTCGGCACCGGCCAGCGGCACCCGTGCATCGGAGAGGCGGCGCAGGCGCGGTTGACCCGGAAGCGTGGCATTCAGCACTTGGCCGCGCGGCAGACTAATAAGGCCGTCAATCGGCGCGGCGAGGGGCACCAGCAGAGCGGCAGGCAGCAACTGTCCTGCCTTCATCAGCCGGATAGCGGCATCGGCCACCGACGGAATCGGCGCGTCGATGGTGAGCGGCATTGCACCGGGCGCGCCTGAGCCTGCCGGATGCGTTGGGTCGGCAAGACCGGTTTCAGCGGGCGCGCGCAGCCGGCGAGCGATCAAGGCCCCCGGCTCTTCGTCGATAACGAGGCCCAGGGCCTCGGCGCGGTTGGCGGTCATCACCAGGGTTAGCAGTGCGCCATCTGGGATAAGCTCCACCATCGCCCCGGCGCTGGCGGCCTCTGTCGAAAGCACCAGCCAAGTTTGCCCGGCCTCGGTTAAAATAACCGGGGTGGCGCGGCGCAAATCCGATACGGCGCGTTCCACTATCAACCGATCTGCCAGCGATGCGCTAAGGCCAGGGCGGGCGCTGTCTGTCATCGGAACCTGAAAATCGGCGAGCAGGATGCGCTGCACTTTCGCTATTCCTTTCTGGTAGGGCTTAAGCCGCAGAACGGCGATAACCCCGAGTGACACAGATAACAAGGCACCGTGCCCTCAACAAGAGCTGCCACTTATCTTACGTCTGAATCCTATACGCAGATGCGGGGTGGCTGGATTACACTCTGTCTATGACTGAGAGCCCCTTTATCCATCTCCGCGCCCATTCGGCCTATTCCTTGTCGGAAGGGGCGATCAAGATGAAGGAGTTGGTTAAGCTCACGGTGGCGGCAAAAATGCCCGCCGTGGCCGTAACCGATACGGGGAATCTGTTCGGTGCGATTGAGTTTTCCCAAACTGCCAGCGATGCTGGGGTTCAGCCGATTTTGGGTGCAATTTTGCACGTGCGCCGCACGGATGGCACCACGCGCCCCGGCCTGCCGCTGGCCCCCGATCCGTTGCTCTTGCTGTGCCAGGATATAGGCGGCTACGAGAACCTGCTGAAACTGGTCTCCCACGCTTTTCTCAAGACCGAAAGCCACGAGGTGCCGCAGGTTACGCTCGATCTGGTGGCGGACCATGCGGCGGGGCTGATCTGCCTCACTGGCGGGGTAACGGGCCTTGTTGGGCGCCTGTTGAACGAGGGGCAGCGGGAGGCGGCGGAGGCGGCAGTAGTGCGGCTTAAGCACGTTTTCGGCAATAGGCTCTATATCGAACTCCAGCGCCACGGTGACCCGCGCGAGGCGGCAGTGGAGCCAGGGTTGCTGGAATTCGCCTATGCTCAGGATATTCCGCTGGTCGCGACCAATGATGTCTATTTCTCCGGCCCGTCGATGTTTGAGGCGCATGATGTACTGCTGTGCATTGCTGGGGGGGTAACGCTGGAGGTCGCCGACCGTCGCCGCCTAACGCCGGAGCATTATTTTAAGACCGGCGCGCAAATGACCGCACTATTCGCCGATCTGCCGGAAGCTGTTCTGAATACCGCTGTGATTGCCCAGCGCTGTTCGGTTTCAGCGCCCTTCCGTAAGCCAATTCTTCCGGCTTTCTCGACTGGGGCGGGGCGCGACGAGCCTGCCGAGTTGCGCGTGTTGGCGGCGGCGGGGCTGAAAAAACGCCTGGCAGCGGGCATTCTTACCCCAGAGATGGACGCCGAAACCCAAGCCGCTATCGCCAAACCTTACGAGGAGCGGCTGACGTTCGAGCTTGACGTGATTATCAATATGGGTTTCCCCGGCTACTTCTTGATTGTGGCCGATTTTATCAAATGGGCGAAAGATCAGGGGATTCCGGTCGGGCCGGGGCGTGGGTCGGGCGCGGGTTCGGTGGTCGCTTGGGCGCTCACGATCACGGACCTCGACCCCTTGCGGTTCGGGCTGCTGTTCGAGCGGTTTTTGAACCCTGAGCGCGTTTCCATGCCCGATTTCGATATAGACTTCTGCCAAGAACGGCGCGATCAGGTGATCCGCTACGTGCAGGATAAATATGGCCACGACCGGGTGGCTCAGATCATCACTTTCGGAAAACTGCAAGCCCGCGCGGTGCTACGCGATGTCGGGCGCGTGCTGGCGATGCCCTATGGGCAGGTGGACCGCATCTGCAAAATGGTGCCGAACAACCCCGCCAACCCGGTGACGCTGGAAGAGGCGATTAAGGGCGACGCGCAGTTCCAGAAAATGCGCGATGAGGATGAGCAAGTCGCGCGCCTGCTCGCCATCGGGCAAAAGCTGGAAGGGCTGTACCGTCACGCCTCCACGCACGCCGCTGGGGTCGTGATCGGCGACAGGCCCTTGGAAGAGTTGGTGCCGCTGTACCGCGATCCGCGCTCCACGATGCCCGTGACCCAGTTTAATATGAAATATGTCGAGTTGGCGGGGCTGGTAAAGTTCGATTTTCTCGGCCTGAAAACCCTCACCGTGCTGGTGCGCGCGGTGGAACTCCTTCAGCAACGTGGCATTACGATTAACCTCGACCTGCTGCCGCTCGATGATGAGAAAACCTATAAGATGCTGAGCCGGGGTGATGCCACCGGCGTATTCCAGCTTGAAAGCTCTGGGATGCGCGATGTGCTGCGGAACCTGCGCCCTGACCGAATTGAAGACCTTATTGCCGTTGTTGCCCTCTATCGCCCCGGCCCAATGGATAATATTCCAAGCTATATCAACCGCAAACACGGGCGAGAAAAGCCGGATTATCTGCACCCGTTGCTGGAAGGCACGCTGAAGGAAACCTTCGGCATTGCCATCTATCAGGAACAGGTGATGCAGATTGCTCAGGTACTGTCGGGCTATACGCTCGGCGGGGCCGATTTGCTGCGCCGGGCAATGGGCAAGAAGATTAAAGCGGAGATGGACGCCCAGCGCGAAACCTTTTGCAATGGGGCGAAGGCGAATAACGTCGATCCAAAGAAAGCCTCTGAAATCTTCGATCAGGTTGAGAAATTTGCGGGTTATGGCTTCAACAAAAGCCACGCGGCAGCCTATGCGCTGGTTTCCTACCAAACCGCCTATCTGAAGGCCAATTACCCGGTGGAGTTCTTCGCCGCGTCGATGACCTTCGATATGAGCAATACCGATAAGTTGAACATATTCCGCCAAGAACTCAGCCGCTTGAACATCTCGCTCCTGGGGCCGGACGTGAACGCTTCCGCCCCCGATTTTTCGGTGGAAACCCTGCCCGATGGCAAGACGGCGGTGCGCTATGCCCTGGCCGCCGTCAAGAATGTTGGCGATCAAGCGATGAAGGCATTGGTGGCGGAACGCGCTAAGGGCGGGCCGTTCCGCTCCTTGCAAGATTTTGCTGCCCGGCTCGATCCCAAAACCTTGAATAAGCGCCAAATCGAAAATCTGGCCCTCGCGGGGGGCTTCGACAGCCTCGATAAAAACCGCGCGCGCGTGTTTGGGGCCGCAGAGCCGATCATGCGCCACGCCCAGCTTTTGACTGAGGAGAAGGCCAGCAATCAGGTGAGCCTATTCGGCGGGGGCGATGCCGGGGTTGAAGCGCCGCCACTCCCGCTATCGACGGTACCGGATTTTGCGCCTCACGAGCGGCTTCAGAAAGAGTTCGACGCAGTGGGCTTCTACCTCTCAGCCCATCCGCTCGATGTGTACGAGCGCGCGTTAAAACGCTTGGGGGTGACCCGCGCCGCCGATTTCACCCATAAAGTCCGTCCCGGCGAGCCGCAGCGGGTAAAAGTCGCCGGAATCGTCCTCAGTCGCCGGGAGATCACCACAGCGCGCGGTAGCCGCGTGGCCTTCGTGCAGCTTTCGGATGCCAGCGGCTCCTACGAAGTCACATTATTCTCCGAAGTTTTGGCCGTTTCCCGCGAGATGCTCGACGCCAATAAGCCATTGCTCTTGCACGTAGAAGCACGGTTAGACGGTGAGGGGGTGAAGCTGCTGGCCCAGCAGGTTGGCCTGCTCGATGCCGCCACCGAAAGCACCGTTTCCGGGATGCGGATTTATCTGGCCGATGAGTCGCCGATTGGCGATCTTCAAAAAATCTTGCGCGGCACGGGCGATCAATATCGCGGGCGCGGGCGGATTTCCGTCCTGCTCGATCTTGAAGGCTGCGACGTGGAAGTTCCCCTCGGCGGCGGTTTTGCCGTTACCCCCGCCTTGCGCGCCATGGTAAAATCGCTTTCCGGGGTTGTGGACGTGGAGGAGCTTTAGGTTGCCATGTGCCCCGCAAGCGAAATATACGACTAAGGAAAGACGCTCATGGATATCACCGTGCAGTACATCGACACGCCGAACGGTCGCCTAGCGATCCTTCCCGAAGCTGCCTTTGAAGCTTTGTGCGAAGCGGTGGAAATGGCCCGCGACACGGTGGCTTACGACCGTGCTCGTCAGCGCCTGGATGCAGGCGCAGATGAATTAGTCCCTTTCGAGATCACCACTCGCCTGCTCGCGGGGGAAAACCCTATCCGCGTGTGGCGCGAGGCACGCGGGCTGAGCGCGTCGCGGTTGGCGGACACGGCTGGGATTTCGGCAGGCTACCTCTCGCAAATCGAAACCGGGCAGCGCGAGGGTACGATAAGCACCCTTCAGGCCGTGGCCCGCGTTTTGGGCGTGTCTCTAGACGATCTTGTACCGCCGCCGCCCAGTTGACACAGTGCGCGGCTTGCGGGGCTTCTGCCCTAGGTTAGTGAAAACTCCAACCCGCGTACATGGGTTAGCACGGCATTGTCGAAATTTGTGCCGCGAAAATTTGCGCCGTAGCAGTAAGTGTTGATTAACACCGAGCCTGCGAGATTGGCCGACGTGAAGCGTGCTTCCGTGGCGTCCGCCAGTTCCAAATCCGCCCCAGTCAGCACGGCGTTATCGAAGTTCGCGGCCATGATGCACGATTGCGTGAGGCGGGTGGGCACGCTCATCGGGTGCATCCCGGCAATATCCATCATGCCAAGATTTGCGCCCTGGAAGCTCGCCAGCGTAAAGTTACCGCGCGTTAGGTTTGCGCCGCGCAAATCGGCTTTATCGAAACAGCCTTTGCGGGCGCTAACGCCGTTGAGTTCCGCCATCGCCATGTAGCAGCCGATAAAACTTGCTTCATCGAGGAGTGACAGCGTGAACACCGCCGCCGATAAATCGAGACCATCGAACTTTTTGCTGCGGAGATCTATCATGGTAAAATCGAGCCGTTCGCCCTCAAGCCCCAACGACTGCACCCAGCGGGTGTGGCGGGCGAGCATACGCGGAAACTCTGAATCGAAGTTCTGCATCTCTCGCGGGAACACTGTGCCGGAGATGTCGCAGTCCTTAAACTGGCTGCTGTCGTAAATGGCGGTCACGAAGTTGGTTTGGCGCAGCTTGGCCCCTTGCAACTTCGCGCCGGTTAAATTCGCCCCGAAAAAGCGCGCGCCAGTTAGATTAGAGCGGGTGAGGTTCGCCCCGGTAAGGTTCGCCCCCGTGAGATCGGTGAACGACAGGTCGCTATCGGAAATATCAGCATGTTCCAGAATAACGCCGCGCATATCGGTATCGCGGATGGGTTCCGGCGCAAGATGATGAATTTGGCGGTAGTAGGCGCTTTTCACGGGCACGGCAGTGTCGCGGAA
>JAAFIC010000069.1 GCA_013298565.1 Alphaproteobacteria bacterium
ACCGAAAAAGTCGATACCTACCGGCTCGCCGATGTATTTTTGCTGGCGGGCTGGGGTGAGGGCTTTGGTATTGTGATTATCGAAGCGCTGGCCTGCGGCATTCCGGCCATCGCCTCGAACCTCGATGCGAGTTCGGAGGCCGTGCTGGACGGAAAATTCGGCCCGGTGGTGAACCCGAAAGACGGGGCCGACTTGGCGCGCGGGATTGAGTCGGCGCTCGCCCAAGGCCGGGGACAACCGCCGGTAGGACTCGAAACCTTCTCGGCTGAAGCGTATAATGAGCGCGTGAACCGCTTGATCCTCGATCCCCTCTTAGCGCGGTTGAGTGCGGCGCGCTTAGGAGAAGCCCGATGAGCCTTAAGCTCGCCTATCTCGTGACCCACCCCATCCAATATCAAGCGCCACTGCTGCGCCGCGTGGCGGCAGTGCCGGGGTTGGAGTTTAAGGCGTTTTTTGGGTCGGATTTTTCGGCGCGCGCCTTTGTCGATCCCGATTTTGGCCGGGCGATTAAGTGGGACGTGCCGTTGCTGGAGGGCTATGCATCGGAGGTGCTTGGCCAGTGGGGCAGCCCGCTTGGCACGAACGAGATTCCGACCGTCTGGCGGCCTTTTTCCACGGGCCTCGCTAAAAAGCTGCGCGCCGGAAAATTCGATGTTTTGTGGATTCACGGCTACAACCGCGCCTCCCACTGGGTGGCGGCGATGACAGCGAAAGCCATGGGCATCAAAGTGCTCATGCGCGATGAATCAACCGATATTTCCGCCGAACGCTCGCCCATCAAGCAAATCGCCAAGCAACTCTTCTTCAACGGGATTGATAAGTTTGTCGATCGCTGGCTCACGATTGGGTCGCTGAATGCCGACTATTATCGTGGCTTTCACATTGCGCCGCATAAGCTAGTGTCGGTGCCTTATGCGGTTGATAACGCTTATTTCCAAAGCAACATCGCCGCCCTCGCCCCTCAGCGCGACCTGTTGCGCGCAAGCTTGGGGCTAGAGCCGGGCCGCCCGATTATTCTGTTCGCGGCGAAGTTAATCGACCGAAAACAGCCGCTGCCGCTGCTGGGGGCGTTCGCCGAACTGGTGCACGATGACGACGCCCGTAAGCCGTATTTGATCTACGCAGGCGATGGGCCGCTGCGCGGAGCATTGGAGAAAACCATTGCCGTATCGGGCCTTGGCGCATCCGCCAAAGTGCTGGGTTTCAAGAGCCAGGCGGAACTCGCGGCGCTCTACGACCTTTGCGATATTTTCGTGCTGCCGTCCGAACGGGAAGCCTGGGGCCTGGTGGTGAACGAAGCCATGAACGCCGGGCGGGCGATTGTCTGTTCCGACCGCATTGGTTGCGCTCCCGATTTAGTAGTTCCCGGCGTCAACGGTCACATCTACCCCTTCGGTAACGATACCGCGCTGACGGCGGCCTTCCGCGATTGTTTAACCGACCCGGAACGGCTGGAGGCGATGGGCAAGGCCAGCCTCGCCCAAATCAACGCCTGGAGTTTCGATCAAGATATTGAGGGTCTGTGCCGCGCGCTGCGGGAAGTGACGGGCGTAGAGATACGGCCCAAAGAGACTGAGGCCAAAGAGACCCTGGCCAAAGAGACCCTGGCCAAAGAGACTCTGGCCAAAGAGACCCAACCATGAGCCGCACGATTCTGGTGACGGGCGGCGCGGGCTATATCGGCAGCCATACGTGTAAAGCCTTGGCGCGCGCGGGTTATACGCCTGTAACTTATGATTCGCTGACGCGCGGGTTCCGCCATGCCGTGCGCTTTGGGCCGCTGGTGGTGGGTGATATTGGCGACCGCGCGGCGCTGGATGCGGCTTTAATCGAGCATAAACCCAGCGCCATTCTGCATTTCGCCGCGATGGCCTATGTCGGCGAAAGCGTGATCGACCCGTTGCGCTATTACCGCAACAACACGGCGGGCGCGCTGGTGTTGATCGAAGCAGCGCTGGCCGCTGGCATCGACAAGCTGGTGTTTTCCTCCACCTGCGCCACCTACGGCGTGCCGAACGTGCTGCCTATTGATGAGGACACGCCGCAGGTGCCGATCAACCCCTATGGGCGGTCGAAGCGGATGGTGGAGCAAATGTTGCAAGACGTTGGCGCGGCAACCCCGTTGCGCTCGGTGGCTTTGCGCTATTTCAACGCCTGCGGTACGGACCCCGAGGGGGAGATCGGCGAGAATCACGATCCCGAAACCCATCTGCTGCCCTTGGCGATTAACGCCGCCCTTGGCCTCGGCCCGGCCTTGCAGGTGAACGGTAATGATTATCCAACGCCGGACGGCACCTGCATTCGCGACTATATCCACGTCGCCGATTTGGCCGACGCCCACGTGCGCGCGCTGGCCTATTTGGAAAATGGTGGCACCACCACCGCGCTAAACCTTGGCACGGGTGCGGGTTTTTCTATACGGGAAATTCTGCGCGCGGTGGAAGCGGTGCTGGGCGTGCCGGTGCCGCACCAGTTCGGCCCACGCCGCCCCGGCGATCCACCCAGCTTGGTAGCGCTGGCGGAGAAAGCCCGCGACGTGCTGGGGTGGCAACCAAAGCATTCCGATATCGAAACGATTGTTAGGACTGCCGCTGCATGGGCGCAGCGTCAGCATAATCAGGGGGCCTGATGCGCGCCCGCACACCCGTTCTGATCGGCCATCCAGGGGCCGCGCACTTCATTTACGAAATGGTCGCGGCGGTTGAAGCGCTGGGATTCGATTCGCGCTTCGAGACCGGCTTTTACTATGACCCGCAGGGAGTTTGGGCGCGCCTGTTAGCGCTGGTCCCCGAAAGCCAACGCGGCAAGATCGAGCGGGAGTTAAAGCGCCGCAGCTTTGACAGCATCGACGCGCGCCGCGTGCTGGTGCATCCGCTCCCCGAACTTGCCTATGTGGCGGCGGCCCGTCTCGCCAATCATCGGCCTGCGGTGCCGAAAGCCGTCATGGCGTGGCGCAACCGCGCTATCGACGGCGCGATTGCTGGGCGCATCCGCCGGGATAAGCCGCGCCTGTTCATTGGTCACGATACCTCCGCGATCCGCAGTTTCGAGGCGGCGAAAGCCAGCGGCACGCTGACGGTGTTGAACCAGATGATCGGACATCTGGCTGTCGGCGACCGGATTTTGCGGGAGGAGGCGGCGCTTCACCCCGATTGGGCGGATTCGCTGCACGCGGGCGCACCGCAAGCCGAAATCGAGCAATGCCTTACCGAAGCGCGGATGGCCGACGCGATTTTGTCGCCGTCCGACTATGTGACCCAAACCTTGATCGAGATTGGCGTTGCGCCCGAACGCATTCACGTGCAGCCGTTCGGCGTGCGGGTGGACCGCTTCAAACCGCCCGAAACACCCAGAAATGACGGTATTTTCCGCCTGCTCTACGTCGGCCAAATCAGCCAACGCAAGGGGCTGAAATATGTTCTTGACGCTGTGAAGCAAATCGGCGACCGCTCGATTGAACTGGTCCTCGTCGGCGGTCTTGTTGGCGAAGGGCGCGGCCTCGCGCCCTATGACGGCTGGTATCGCCACGTCCGCAATGTGCCGCATCACGAAGTGGAGCGGCTGTTCCAGTCGGCGGATGCCTTCGTTTATCCTAGCTTGCATGAAGGTTCGGCACTGGCGATCTTCGAGGGCATGGCCACGGGCTTGCCGGTGATTACCACGCTCAATTCCGGCTCGATGGTGCGCGACGGTATCGAGGGTAAAATCGTGCCGATCCGCTCCGTGGACGCGATTGCCGAGGCGATCTTAACCCTGAAAAACGACGCGGATTTGCGCGCTGCCCTAGGCCGCGCGGCCCGCGTTCGCGCTCTCGGGTTCACCTGGGGCCATTACCGCGACCGGCTGGGGCCGATTCTGGATGGGCTGCTGGGGTTGGGGTAAACCCTTCCCCCTTAGCATTGCTCCAACGGCGTTACGCTCTGCACAATGAACCCGGCGCTAGCGGGATATTTCGATTGAGCGCGCAAATGGGCTTCGTTCAGGCTGGGGGCGTTGATTTCCACATAGCGGGTTTCGGCCCACCCCTCGTCGTAGCGCTTATGCGTCTCGCCACGCCCCACGATATCGGCAACTTCAGCATTATAAACGGCGATTTCAAAGCGGGGCATTGCATCTTCCTTGTTCTGAATTGGGTTAAACCAGCGCCGGGCGCTCGGCACACAAGATATAATTCACGGCCAGTGACGCCGACAGCGACCATGTGCCGGTGAGCGGGCTAAACGCGAGGCCGCTTGCGTCCGTCACCGTCAAGCCCGAGGCGCGCAGCGGCGCTGCCAGCTCGGACGGTTTGCGGAACTTGCGCCAGGCGTGCGTGCCGCGCGGCAACAGACGCAACAGATATTCCGCGCCGACAATCGCAAGGCCAAAGGCTTGGGGCGTGCGGTTGAGAGTAGAGAGAACAAGCAATCCCCCAGGGGCCACTAACGCCGCACACGTGTGCAGAAAAGCCACCGGATCGGCAACATGCTCCACAATCTCAAGCGCCGTTACAACATCATATCGCTTTTCGTCCGCAAGCATAGCTTCCGCCGTGGTCGCGCGATACTCTATTTTCAGCCCTGCTTCTTCTGCATGAGTGCGAGCGATGGCAATGCTTTCGGCGGCGGCATCAATCGCCGTGACCGCTCCGCCCAAGCGCGCCAGCGGCTCGGCCACAAGCCCGCCGCCGCAGCCAATATCCAACACATTTTTGCCTAACAATGGGCGCAGAGAGTTTGTCTCGCCACCAAAACGAGCTAAGGCACGGTGGCGAATATACCCAACCCGCACGGGGTTCAGTGCGTGCAGGGGCCGCATCGGGCCGTTGGTATCCCACCAAGTTTCGGCCAGGGCGGCGAACTGAGCCACTTCACGCGCATCAATACTGGACGGGATGCTGCTTGATACGGGCGCGGTTTGGGGATGAGTCATAGATTCCTCTTGACGATGCGGGGTCAGCGCTTGGCCTCGCCGATTCGAGAGAGTATGAATAGCCCCCCAAGCGCTGACAACCCCTCCCCCAAATTCAGGGAGACGGAGAGGCGGCCCCCAAGAAGAAAGGAAGCAGGCCAGGATGGCCCCTACCGTCATGAAGTCCCGCCCCCAATCTCGCATCGTTATGAAGTTCGGCGGCACATCGGTGGCCGATCTCGATAGAATTCGCAACGTGGCCCAGCGCGTAAAACGCGAAGTGGACGCAGGCCATCAGGTTGCCGTTGTCGTTTCGGCAATGGCAGGCACCACCAATCAGCTTGTCTCCTGGGTCAACGGCATCTCGAAGCTGCACGACACCAAGGAATATGATGCGATTGTCGCGTCCGGCGAGCAAGTGACCGCCGGTCTCACCGCACTTGCGCTGCAAGAACTGGGGGTGCCCGCGCGTTCCTGGCTCGGCTGGCAGATTCCGATTAAAACCGATGATGTTCACGGCAAAGCCCGCATTACCGATATTTCCGGTGATACTCTAAACGCCGCTTTCGAGCGTGGTGAAGTTGCCGTTATTGCGGGTTTTCAAGGCGTTAGCCCCGATGGGCGGATTACGACGCTCGGGCGTGGCGGCTCGGATACGTCGGCGGTCGGCATTGCGGCGGCGATCAAAGCCGAGCGCTGCGATATTTATACCGATGTGGATGGGGTTTACACGACCGATCCTCGGATCGTGACCAAAGCCCGGAAGCTCGATAAGATCAGCTACGAAGAAATGTTCGAGATGGCCTCGCTGGGTGCTAAGGTTTTGCAACCGCGCTCAGTGGAAATGGCGATGAAGCATCGGGTGCGCGTGCAAGTGCTGTCCAGCTTTGCCGACCTGCCTGGAACCTTAGTTGTGGATGAGGACGAGATCTTGGAACAACATCTGGTCAGCGGAATTGCCTATAGCCGGGACGAAGCCAAGATCACGCTCGCCAAAGTGGCCGATCGGCCCGGCGTGGCCGCTGCAATTTTCGGCCCCTTGGCCGAGGCAGCGGTGAATGTCGATATGATCGTTCAGAACGTCTCTGCCGATGGTAAAACCACAGACCTCACGTTCACTATTGGCCGGGCCGATCTGGAACGCGCCCTGCAAGTGCTGCGCGATGCCAAGGAAACCATAGAATATTCCCAGCTTATCCCCGATGCGGCGGTGGCTAAAGTGTCGGTGGTCGGCGTTGGGATGCGAAGCCATGCGGGGGTAGCGTTGAAAATGTTTGAAACCCTCGCGGCGAAGAACATCAACATCCAGGTCATCACGACCTCGGAAATCAAAGTGTCGGTGCTGATTGCCGAAGAATATACGGAATTGGCGCTCCGGGCGCTGCACACGGTGTTCGGGCTTGATGCGGCTGCTTGAGAGACTGTTTGAAAACATCGGACGGGTCGATCCTGCGGGTCTTTTCGCGCTCTGCGGCGTCGCCGATCTTGCAGATAGTCTTGCTATCTGCTGCGCTCGGCTCCTATCAGATCGCAAAAATCCCTCGCAGGCTCTCAGCCGCCGAATTTCCAAATAGTCTCTAACAAGGTACGATTTGTTTAATGCAGGACGGTCTCGCCTTTCCCTTCCCCACGCCTTCGCCAGCGCTCTCGGCGCTGTGGGCAGACGGCTGCGCTTTTTTAGGCACACCGACCGCCATTCTGGGGGGGGCGATGACTTGGGTTTCGGAACGCACGCTGGTGTCGGCGATTTCGGAAGCGGGGGGCTTTGGTATTCTCGCCTCCGGCTCGATGTCGCCGGAGATGCTGCGCGCCGAAATTCAGGCCACTAAGGCACTGACGGCGAAACCCTTCGGCGTCAACCTGATTGTCATGCATCCAGACCTGACCGCGCTGGCGGCAGTGTGTTTGGCCGAAGGCGTGTCGCATATCGTGCTTGCAGGCGGGATTCCGCCAACCGAAACCGTGCGCCAGATTAAAGATGGCGGGGCTAAAGTAGTTGCTTTCGGCCCTACCTATGCCTTTGCCCGCAAGCTGGTGCGCGGCGGGGTGGATGCGCTGATTATCGAAGGCTCGGAGGCGGGCGGCCATATCGGGGCCGTCTCCACATCGGTGTTGGCGCAAGAGATTCTGCCGCTGGTACGCGATGTGCCGGTGTTCGTTGCGGGCGGCATCGGGCGCGGCGAGGCGATGCTGGCTTATCTGGAAATGGGCGCGGCAGGGGTACAACTCGGTACGCGCTTCGTCTGTGCTACCGAAAGCGTGGCGCACCCCAACTTCAAGAAAGCCTTCATTCGGGCAACCGCGCGGGAAGCACAACCTTCCGTGCAAGTCGATCCGCGCTTTCCCGTCATCCCCGTGCGGGCGCTGATTAATCAGGCAACGCGGGCGTTCCAGGAACGGCAACGGCAGGTGATTTCGGCCGTGGACGCGGGTACGCTCGATCAGAAACAGGCGCAACTCGACATAGAACACTTCTGGTCTGGGGCCTTGCGCCGCGCCGTTGTGGAGGGCGACGTGCAGAACGGCTCGCTGATGGCCGGCCAAAGTGTCGGCTTTGTGAATAAGGAGCAGGCCACTGCCGAGATTATCGCTGACCTCATTGCTCAAGCAAACAGCGCTCTGCTATCGCGCGCGCTCGCCCGCGCTGTGGGGTGCTAGTCATGCCGTCGCCCTCGACCGTTGATTGGAGTGGGGCACGCCGCCTGCTGCGGCGCCTGCGGGATTTGATGGCGGCAGGAACGGCAGCGGAAGAGCGGCTCAATCAAACCGTGCGGCTGATTGCGTCCGACATGGTGGCAGAAGTGTGCTCGGTTTACATTATGCGCGCGGGCGAAGTGCTGGAACTCTTCGCCACCGAAGGGCTGAACCCGGAAGCCGTGCATAAAACCCGGATGCGCGTGGGGGAAGGCTTGATCGGTGATATTGCCGCCCACGCCCGCGCTATTGCCGCGTCGGACGCTTGGTCGCACCCAAACTTCTCCTACCGCCCGGAAACTGGCGAAGATTTGTTTCGCTCGCTGATGGGCGTGCCGATCATGCGCGGCGGGCGCGTGGCGGGGGTGCTCGCGGTTCAGAACAAAGCCCAGCGGCTTTATACCGACGAAGAGTTGGAAACGCTGGAAACCGTAGCAATGGTGCTGGCGGAGCTGATTGCGTCTGGCGATCTCGTCAACCCGTCCGAAGCGATTTTGGCCGACGCCACCGCGATCGTGCCGCGCCGCCTGGATGGCTTGCGCCTGAACGCGGGCCTTGCCATTGGCACGGCTCTGCTGCACTCGCCGCGCGTGACCATTCGGCAAATGGTGGCCGAAAACCCAGCAGAAGAGTTGGAGCGGCTGAAAACCGCCGTGGCCGAGATGCACAGCCAACTCGATACCCTCCTCACCGGCTCGGACGTGATGGCCAGCGGCGAGTTGCAGGACGTGATGGAAAGCTACCGCATGTTCGCCCAAGACCGGGGCTGGCTCGGGCGCATTCGCGAGGCGATCAATACCGGCCTCACGGCGGAAGCGGCAGTTCAAAAAACCCAGAACGACATGCGCGCCCGGATGCGCGAAGTGACCGACGCCTATCTGCGCGAACGGTTGCTGGACCTTGAAGACCTTACGGGCCGCCTGCTCACCCACCTCTCGGGTGCCGTGCTCGATACCTCCGAAATGCCGCCCGATGCGATTGTGTTCGCCCGCGCGATGGGGCCAGCGGAACTGCTGGACTATGACCGCGCCAAGCTCAAGGGCCTCGTGTTGGAGGAAGGCTCTGCCACCTCCCACGTCGCCATCGTTGCCCGTGCGCTCGATATTCCGGTGCTGGGCCGCGTTACCGATGTGCTTGACCGCGTGGAAACCGGCGACCAGATTGTGCTCGACGGCGATAACGGCCAAGTGTTCGTGCGCCCTGGGCAAGATGTGCTGGACGCGGTACGCCACTCGATGCAGGCCAAGGCCGAGCTAAAGCTCCGTTATGCCGCGACCCGCCACCTGCCGGCGATGACGCGCGACGGCCAGTCGGTCGAGTTACTGCTGAACGCGGGGCTGCTCATTGATCTCGCGCATCTGGAGGAAACTGGGGCGCACGGTATCGGCCTGTACCGCACCGAAATTCCCTTTATGGTCCGCTCCTCCTACCCGAATGTGGCGACCCAGACCGAGATTTACCGCAAGGTGCTGGAGGCTGCCGATACCCGTGCGGTCACTTTCCGCACGCTCGATATTGGCGGCGACAAGGCACTGCCTTATTTTGATGCTGGGGAAGATGAAAACCCGGCAATGGGGTGGCGCGCTATTCGCATTGGGCTTGATCGGCCCATCATGTTGCGCCAGCAGGTGCGCGCCCTTATTCGCGCCGCTGTAGGGCGCGAGTTGAAGGTAATGTTTCCGATGGTCGCCACTGTCGAGGAATATGTGCGCGCCCGCAGCCTGCTGGATGAAGAACTCACCCGCGCCGAAGACCGGCACGAGCCAATGCCGGAGCGCATTAAGGTCGGCGCGATGCTGGAAGTGCCGAGCCTGATGTGGCAAATGCCGCAACTGCTGTCGCGCGTCGATTTCCTGTCGGTTGGCTCCAACGATCTGTTGCAATTCCTATTCGCCTGGGATCGTGGTAGCCCGCGCCTGTCCGACCGTTACGATACGCTTAATCCTGCCGTGCTGGCGTTTTTTGACGATTTGGTGCGAAAAGCCCGCGCCGCCTCGGTCCCGCTCACCCTCTGCGGGGAGATGGCCGGGCGGCCTTTGGAAGCGATGATGCTCCTTGGTCTTGGCTTCCGCGCCTTGTCCATGACCGCCGCCGCCATTGGCCCGGTGAAGATGATGACGCGCTCGCTCGATGCCCGGCAGTTGCGCCCGCTGCTGGATCAAGTGATGCACCGCCCGGTCGCCAGCCTGCGCGGCACGTTGCGGAACTATGCGCGGGATCGTGGGATCGTTCTGTAGGGCTTGATAGCCTCTAGGATACAGAGTCTCGGATCAGCACATCCGCCGGGATATGCCATTCCTTATGCAGTTTTCGGATCGTCGTGATCGACAACCCCGTGATGTTGCCCGATAGAATTTCGGAGGCCCGGCTTCGGCTACCGAGCAATCGCGTCAGGTCAGTCTGCCGATAGCCCATCTGTTCCATGCGAAACTCAATGGCATCAAGCGGTGTTGGCGCATCGAACGGAAATATCTCGCGCTCATAGTGCTGCACCAGAATCGCAAGCGCCTCCAATTCATCAGCTTCAGGCGTATCGGCCCCGGCCTCCATCAAGAGGTGAATGCGCTCAAGCGCCGCTTTGTGCTGTTCGGGTGTTTTAATCGGGTGCAGCATGGTCATACCGTCCTCGCATCGATCTTGTCGTATTCTTGGTGATTTCCTGCGAACCGAATAAGTGCAATACCTGCGTTATAATTGAACTTTACGATTAACCGATAATTGTTACCGCATATATCAAAAATTACTCGATTACCCTCAATCACATCCGCCGTACCAAATATCCTTTTTAACTCAACTGGTTTCTTCCAGTTTGCTACGCTGACTTCCTGAATCCAGGCCGAGACTCGGCGCTCCAGGGTTTTACCGTAGGCAGGACTCAGGCGTTTCTCACGCTCAACCAGTTCAGAAAGAATGTTCTGCCCGATAATAATCATCGTTCATATTAACTCGTTCCGAAATTTGGAACAATACGTAAAAAACTCCCCGCGCTCCCCGGCTGCTGCTACAGTAGGCTTCACGTTTGGCCTTTCGTCAGATTTTTAGAACATCGGTAGGGATCGTGTCGCCCGCTTCATCTACATCCACGCCCGCTTCGCCCGATGGGCCGTCAACCTTAGGACAGACGTTGCGATCTGCCCGCGAGACCCATGGGGTTTCGCTTGAAGAGGTGTCGGCGACATTGCGAATCAAGGCATCATACCTAGGGGCCTTAGAGGTGGGGCAGTTCGAGCAACTGCCCGGCACCGCCTATGCCCTTGGTTTCGTTCGCACCTATGCCGAGTATCTTGGCCTGAACGGCCCTGATGCGGTTCAGCGCTTTAAGACTGAATCCACTGGGGGTCAGGGGCCGCGCTCCACGCTCACCTTCCCCTCGATGCCGCCGCGCGGGCGCGTGCCGGGGATAATGCCGTTGCTGATTGCGATTATCGCGGCGGCGGTGCTTATTGGCGCGTGGTTCCTGTGGCGCAGCGAGGCGCAAAGCCTGCTCTCGCGCGTGCCGGAAGTGCCGGAACGGCTGTTGGCGCTCGCGCACAGCGTGACGGGAACGGCAGATCAGGCCACCCCGGCGCAACCGGTGGCCAATGCCAGCCCCAGCGCTTCGATTCTGCCGCCGACGGTTGTGCCCTCGGCGCCAACCGCAGGGGGGACGATTGCGCTGCCCCCTGCCGTTAGCGCAACGCCCGCCGCTGCGCCGCCAACGGTGCAGGCCCCACCAGTGCCACCGCAGCCGCCCCTCCCGGCGATGTCGGAGCCTGTGCGCCATCTTGCGCCTATTCCGCCGCCGCAAGTTGCGGTTCAGGCCCCCGAAGATCAACCGCCGCCGCCGCCAGAAGATACCGTTGCGCGTGCCACGGTCGCCACCGCCGCGCCGCCCACGCCGCCGTCGGTCGCGGCACCGCCCACCGATGGGCGCGTATTTGGCGCGGTGAACGATCCTGTTCGCGTCGTCATCCGCTCCAAAGGCGAAAGCTGGGTACAGGTCCGCGATGCCGATAATCAGGCCGTGATGACGCGCGTTTTGCGCGCAGGCGATCAGTATCGCGTGCCGAACCGGGCGGGCCTTACGCTGATGACGGGGAATGCGGGCGCACTGGAAGTTACCGTCGATGGTCAACCTGCGCCTGCGCTGGGGCCAACCGGAATGGTGCGCCGCGCAGTGCCGTTAGACCCGGAGCGGCTGAAGCAAGGCACGTTAGAATAGCCTAACCGGGGTTTACCAAACCGGATAGTTCCCCTGGATTTTTGTTGGCGACACTCCCATGTGTCGCCTTATGTCGTTTTACCGATTGAGATGGTCATGAGCATTCGCCCCTATCGCGATATCCAGCGCCGAAAATCCCGCACTGTCATGGTTGGCTCGGTTGCCGTCGGCGGCGATGCGCCGATTTCTGTGCAGACTATGACCAATAGCCTCACGGCAGATGCCGGGGCGACCATTGATCAAATCCGCCGTATTGAAGAGGCGGGGGCCGATATTGTCCGGGTGTCGTGCCCGGACATTGAATCGACCGCCGCGTTGAAACAGATTGTGGCGGCAACGCCCCTGCCGATCGTGGCCGATATTCATTTTCATTATAAGCGCGCGATTGAAGCCGCCGTTGCGGGCGCGGCCTGCCTGCGGATCAATCCTGGCAATATCGGCAGCGAAGCCAAAGTACGGGAGGTTATTCGCGCGGCCAAGGATCATGGTTGCTCTATGCGGATCGGCGTGAATGCAGGCAGCTTGGAGCAAGACCTGCTGGAGCGTTATGGCGAGCCTTGCCCGGAAGCAATGGTGGAAAGCGCGTTGAACCATGCGCGCATTCTTGAAGATAACGACTTCACCAACTTCAAGATCAGCGTAAAAGCCTCGGACGTGTTTTTGGCCGTCGCCGCCTATCAGGCCCTGGCGGACGCCTGCGACTATCCCTTGCATATCGGCATTACCGAAGCCGGGGGCCTGCGGACGGGGACGGTGAAATCTTCCATCGGCATGGGGATGCTCCTGTGGTCCGGCATTGGCGATACCATTCGCGTGTCGCTTTCTGCCGATCCGGTGGAAGAGGTGAAGGTGGGGTTCGAGATGCTCAAATCTCTCGGCCTTCGGCATCGCGGCGTGAACATTATCTCTTGCCCCTCCTGCGCGCGCCAACAGTTCAACGTGATTGATACGGTGGCGGCGCTTGAGGCGCGGGTTGCCCATATCACAACCCCCATGAGCGTTTCGGTTATCGGCTGCGTGGTGAATGGGCCGGGGGAGGCGCGGGAAACCGATATTGGTTTTACCGGTGGCGGCGCGGGTACACACCAAGTCTATATCGCAGGCGTGCCGAACCATCGCTTCAAAGACCCAGACATCATCGAACATCTTGCCGCGTTGATCGAGCACAAGGCCGCCGAAATCGAAGCGGCGAAGGCCGCGTCCTGACGTTCGGGTGGGGCGGAAAGATGCGCGCGCCCCAAAAAATCACGCTCTCCACGACCGAAATCGAGCTTGGCGGGCAGCGGCACACGGTTACGCTGCGCCAGAACCCGCGCGCGCGGCGTTTGTCGTTGCGGTTTGATGTGGCGGGGCAGGGCTTCACTCTTACTATACCACCGCGCTTTCCGCTGCCCCGCGCGCTGGAGTTTCTCGACGCGCATCGCGGCTGGATGCTGACCAGCCTAGCCCGCCCGGCAGCCCAGCAGGCCGCCCAGCGGGTGCCGTTCGTGCCGGGGGCGGAAATCCCCATCCGGGGTGAGGCGTGCGTTATTCGGCACGATTCTAACGGTTCGCGCCAACCCCGCCATGAGGGGCGCACTCTCTGGGTGGGAGGGCCTGCTGACCGCGTGCCCCTGCGTGTCAAGACATGGCTTCATGGCGAGGCCGCACGGCAGTTGAGTTATGCGGCGGAAGCCTATGCCTTTCAGCTTGGCAAAAGCGTAATATCCGTTACAGTTCGCGACACGAAAAGCCGCTGGGGGAGTTGCACGGCGAAAGGCAGCCTGAATTTTTCATGGCGGCTGATCTTTGCACCCCCCTCTGTGCTGGACTATGTGGCGGCCCACGAGGCAGCGCATTTGGTCGAGTTGAATCATAGTGCGCGGTTTTGGGCGCTGGTTGCCCGCCTTCACCCCGATCCCGATGCGGCCCAACATTGGCTAAAGACTTACGGAACAGGATTACACCGTTATGGATAGTACAGCCGCTGCGCCCTGGACTCTGCCGCTCTCGCGCCGGGCGATGACCGCTTTGGTAACGATGCTGGCCGCTTTGGGCGCGCTCTCCACCTCTATTTACGTGCCGTCCCTGCCAGACATCGAACACGCGCTCGCGACCGACGCGGCGATGGTGCAAGTAACGATGACCGCCTTCCTGATTGGTTTTGCTGTCATGCAACTGGTCTATGGTCCGCTGTCCGATGTTAAAGGGCGGCGACTGGCGCTTCTGCTCGGTCTCGTGGTGTTTGTTATCGGCAATATCCTCTGCACGACCGCGACCAGCATCGAGCAGTTGATCGTCGGGCGCGTGGTGCAGGCGCTGGGGGCCTGCGTTGGCCCTGTTGTGGCGCGGGCCGTCGTGCGGGATGCCTTTGGCGTTGCCGGTGCTGCG
>JAAFIC010000007.1 GCA_013298565.1 Alphaproteobacteria bacterium
TATCGGCAATTTCACGGCTAGAGCCGCCCGCCAGCGTGATCCACTCGGTATCAGTCGCCCCTAGTTGGAAAACGAAGCGGCTTTCGCCCGGTAGCACCATGCCGGGGGCCTGAACGCGCAGACCGTAGGTATTGGCTCCGCTTCCTGGCTCCAGCCAAATCCCGCCGTTTTGTGGTAGTGAAATGATCTTCACCTGGGTTTCGGTGAGGGTTTTGAGGAACCCGGCCAGGAACCCGTCGATCCCCAAGGCTTCCAACTGCGGCAGGCTGGTCAGCACGTAGCTGCCGCTTTCCTCTTGCAGCAGCCCCGCGCCGAGAAGCACTTGCGCCGCCGTTAAGCTGGAGCCGCTGGGGAACAGCGGCGCATCAAGCCAATGGCGTACTGCCCCGGTGTTCAACAGCAGACTGGAGGCATAGCGCGGCAACGCGAGCGTCGCGACCTGGAGCAGCCAGGCTTGTAAGGCAGCGCCCACGTGAGCACTGGGAACGCCAAATGGCTTTGGCACTAGGTCCACGCTCAAGCTGCTAGGAGTGCCGTCGCCCATGAGAGGATCAATGGCAAGCGTTAAGCCGTTGGACAGTCCGGCGGTCAAGCCCGGCCCTTCGGCCCCAACAACCCGCGCCTGTGCGGTTAGCCCGAAGCTCGGCACTAACACGCCGGAGCTAAGATCAATCCCGCCGCCCGTAGGGGCGAGGCCGATTTTGGCAAAGCCGCCAACGGATACCGCCGAATCGGCCCACAGCCCAAGCACGCTGGCGGAGTCGATCGTCCGTATCCCCGCCCGTAAGGTGAGCGGCAGCGTCGGTTTTAGATCGTAAGTGACGAGGCCACTGCTATCGGCACTGAGGCCCGCCACATAGGGGCTAAACAGGCCCGCGAGGGCGTTCGCGGTGGCGGCAGCGGCGGTGGGGGTGGCGTAGCGCCCTTTCACCCAGGTGAGCGCCGCTTGCTCCATCGTTTGCGGATCGGGGACGGCGGCAATCAGTTTGCTCAGAAGGTCGCTCACGTCGAGCGCGGTTCCGGCGGTTTGCAGACTATCGGCCAACGCCCCAGCCCCGGCTTGGCGCAGGGCGGTGAAAAGCTGGTTCATCACGTCCGGCAGCAGTTCTTGCGCCGCCAGCGCCGCTACGTCTTGAACAAGGCTGCTCCAGCCTAAGAACGGCAGCAGCGTTACCTGCGGATTGCCCGTACCGCTTTCCCCGAAACTCAGGCGGAAGCTATCCTCATATCCGGCTTTAACCGCGAAGGGATTGGCAAGGCCGGGGATGGGCGCATCCAGCTCGGTCGAGAGCGTCAAACCCGGCTGGCACGCCGCCGACAGGGTAAGGCCGAGGTCCAGACTTTTCAGCGAGACGCCACCGAGTAGGGGGAGGGACTGCGTGATACGCGGCGTTATCGTGAGCGCGCCCGCGCCGCTGGGGTCCGCCGTGACCGCTACTTCCAGCCCATAAGGCAGGCCGGAAACCGTGGCTCCCGTCGCGGTCGGCGTCAACGTCAGGCCAGAGGCGGCGGACCCGGCGGGGAGGTTGGTCAGAACCGATTGAATTTGCGCGAGGTTCAGCGTGCCATCCGCGCCCATCACCGCGTCCGACAGGAGCCATTTAATCGGGTCTTCAAACAGCCCTAGGGTGGATTTCATTACCCAAAGCTGGCTGGTTGCATCCTGATGGGTCAGGCCGAACAGTTGCAGCACGGAGCGCGCCAGCGGGTAAGTCGGCAGCAGTTTCGCTTCCACTACCCGCGAGATAAACACCGACAGCGCATAGGCGGGCGCGTGCTTGGCGAGATCATTGATAAACTGCGTCGCATCGAACGGCCAGAGTTGCAGCGGCGCGGGCATCGGCGTGCTGCCGTTCCCCCAGGTGAGGCTGGTGGACGCCGCAATGGGGCCGCTGAACGGGGCGCTAAAGGTAGCACCCAGCCCGGCGTTCGCCTGCGGAATATAAAAATCGGTCGCGGCGATAAGATCGCCTGAGACAAGATCGAGCGCGACGGAACCCGTCAGCGTGGCAAAGCCGCCGAACGTCAGCGCCGCTTCGGGCAGTAGGGCTAACGTCAGCGTCCGGCCATTGCGAACGGTAAAGCTGACCGGGCCGATGCTGAAACTCTCGAAGCCTTGAGTGAGTTCGGCCATAACCAGACTACGTAGGCTCGCGTCCTGCATCAGCGCGTGCAGCTTGGCGGCAAGGACCGGGCCGGGGTTTTGGGCGAGGGCCACAATCCCTTCGGCATTCGGCACCACGCCGCCTTTGCCGGGAACCGCAAGCCCAAGGCCGACGAGTAGGGCGGAGAGGGGTTTCGGTAGGGGCGAAACGGTGATCCCGCTTAAGTCTTCAAGCACTTGGATCAGCAGCGCCGTTTGCGTCGTATCGGTCAGAACGGCGGCAAAGCGGGTTTTGAGGAAAGAGAGGCCCGCACTGTTCAGCGCCATCCAACCATCGGGATCGAGGCCGTAGGTTGGCGTTGCGCCCGTTACGGGGATCATTAGCCCAAGCTGGCTCAACAGCCCATAAATCGCGGCAAACTTGCTGCTGCTCTGTAAACTGGGCAGAGCCATCTGAAGCCCGGCATTGACCAGCGCCGTGGTCGCCGCCACGTCTGTCGGGGCCGCGCAGATAGCATGGCCCTCGCCATCGACCGTGGTGATGAACAGGCTGGGTGTAACGGTAAAACCGTCGTCGAGGCTTAAGGCTAGCAGCAACCCGACGCTTTCAACGCTCACCCCACTGGAGGCGACCAGCGGCACGCCGCTGTGCGTGGCCAGCGTGACGGATAGGCTTAGGCTCGGCACCCCCGCTTCCTTAGTCTGCTGCCCCGTGGCCCACGCGAGCGAGAGCGCATCCAACCGCAGATCGGTGCGGAGGATAATATCATCCAAAACGGTTTCGGTTTGATAGCCGAGGCCGAGGGTAACGGCGGTCTGGGCGCTATCTTGCCACAACGTGCCAGTGATCCCGAACGGCAGACCGAGCGGCAAACGGTACGGCGAAAGCCGCGTGCCTGCCCCGGCAATCGCAGCGGCGGTTTCGGCACTGCTATCAATCGCCCACCCCAAAAGTTGCAAGGCGGCTTGGGCTTCAGCGGGGGTTGAAAGCAAGGCTTGCACCTGTGCGCGCACCATCCCCAGCGGATCGGTGAAGCCGGAGGGTTGCAGCGTTGGCATTGTCGCAGGCCAAGTAATCCCAGACGGCATGAAGCCGCCAAGATTAGGCAGCAGCCCGAACCAGCCATCCAGCGCCAACCCGGCGCGGGCCTGGGCGCGATACAGCGCAATTCCGAGCACGCCCGTTAGAATCGGGGCGAACGTCGCGCCACTTTGCGTAACGAGATTCTCCAGGCTGCTGCTATCAGAATAATTCATTGCCGCGCCGACGGGCAGGGTTTGGCCATCGACGATAAGGGCGGGCGCCCCGACCGCCATCGACCAGTCCCAGCCGGTCGCAGGCCCCCAGTTCAGCACTAAGGCGGATGGGCCAACAGCGAGAGCAGCGCCCGCGACCGCAGGCGTGGTAAAGCCGTTGGGCAGGCCGGCGGTGACGGCAATCACCGGGAACGGCGTCGGCGCGCTAATTGCTCCAGCATTGGCGGTGAGTGCCAGCAGCCCGGCGTTTAGCCGCAGATCGAGCGGTGTACTTTTGGCTAAGGTGATGCTGGACCCCGCCGCTAGCCCAACCGTTAGGCGCGTGCCGCCCGTGGTAGGAGAATCGAGGAAGGCCGCCAGCGAAATGATCGTGCCGCTCGGCCCCAAGGCGACCAACCAAGGGTCGCTCGCGGTGCCGTCCCCCGTCACGCCGCCGGGCGATGCGCCGGAGAGGGTGAGCAAATCGCCCAAGGCCGCAATCATGTAATGGAGCGGTTTTTGCGTGCCGATGGTCTCGCTGCTGGCGATCACATTGGCCCAATAGGTGCTGAAGGCCGTGACCGGGTTCTGGAAACTGTTCAGAATCGCGCTGGGTCCGAACGGCGGCGCAAGATCGGCGGGCCAAATCTGGTTCTGCGACAGGGCGGGTGTGCCAACCCCCAGGAGGGCGGCGAGCGATTGACCGACTGTGGTTGATTCACTGCCGAACAGGCGATTGAAAGCGGCAGTGAGCGCGGTCGCGAGTTGATCGGCGGCGACCTGCACTACGTCTTGCGGATCGAGCAGATTGATACTGCCGTAACTGCCCGTCGGCGTGGTTACAGCGTTCAAGGTAAAGGTTGGCAGAAGAGTGACGCCTTCGGTTGGGTTGAGCAAGCTCACCCCACCGCTAACGCTGCCGAAAACGAAAGTCTGCCCGCCAACCTCGCCTGAAAACAGCGGCTTGCCGTCGGTACCGCTTAAGTGCAGGCCAGCGGAAAAATTACCCGTCAGGCTGGCGGAACTGCCACCGGGGGTGAGCAGAAAATCCATCAACTCCAGCGCGGCGACGGCTTGGAACTGCGTGCTTCCGCCGATAATCTTGCCCGCCGACTGGTAGGTAAGGCCCGGATACAGGTGCCGCAGTCCGCTCGCATCGACGGCAGTGCCAACGCTCAGGGCGAGCGCGCCAATCGAACTCACCGAGAACAGCGGAATTTGATAGGGATCGACGCGGCTGCCGCTGCCGGAAATCGCGGGCGTCTCGCCCGTCGCACCCGCAACGAGACCGCCAACCGCCGCAAGCCATGCCTGCAACAGGGTGGCATCGCCCGCAATCGCCGTGAACCAATCGCGGATCGGTTGGGCGATGTCGCCGCCTGCGACAGCGAGCGCGGCGAATTGATCCCAGCGCAGGATCGGCAGGGTCACGTCGGCGATGCCGGGAACGCTTGGCCCCAAACCCACGGCGGGCAGAATATAGCCGGTCGCGGCAGTCTCGCCGATAGCGCGCGTTAGCGCCCCCATCGCCAAGGCGGCAACCAAGGCTAAAAGCTCGGCCCCGCCAATGGCTTCGAGATCGGCGAGGGTATAATCTTTCGCCACCGACTCAGTTGGCAGAACGAGATTTTCGATGACTAAGGACACGCCAACGGCGGGGTTTGGCACAAACGATAAATCGCAGGTTAAGCGCACGCCGGTGAACGCGAAGCCATTGGTGGAAATCAGGCTTTCGCCTTCGCCCGCCGTCACGTCGAACCCGATTGTAATAGCGCCTTCGGCAGTGCCGAGTGCGACCGCAACCGACCCATCCATTTTCAGCAGCGGTACGAGACCCCAGACATTGAGGTTAATTTTATCTGGCCCGCTCAGTCCCGCCGCCGCCGCGCTCACCTCAACTTCAGAGAGGGCGACGCTGGTTTGATAGAGCGTGCCGACGCCCAAAATACTGCCGCTACTGCCCGTGGGCGTGCTGGCGATGTAGAGGCCCGTGGGTTTGGGGGCAGGGGTCGCCTCCGGGTTTAGAATCGGATACCAAACCCCCAAATTGGCCGGGGCCTGCGCGGGAATGCCAAGCGAGCCGCCCGAGGCTTGCCCAATAAGCTGCGCGATTAAGGCCGCAAGGGCAGGGCCACCCGAGGCCAAGCCGTCGCCAGTCTTGCCAATCGGGTTAGCGAACCAGTCCGGGTTGAGACTAAAGCTGCCCGGCGTGCCGGGGTCTTCGGTCAAAAGCCCAATGGCCGTGCCGAGGGTTAAGATCGGCGGATCAGCTTCCGTCGCGGTCAGCGTAAAGGGGTTGTCGGTCAGCGTGGCAATCATGGCCTGCGCGTTTTTAAGAGACTCATCAGGCATCGGCGGGATCCTTTCCCTCGGTCCAGACTATTGAAATAGGAATACCGTCAGCGCCCGTGCGCCCGTGCGATCCAACCCGACCTAGCGACCCATCGGGGGCACCAAGCCCGGCGTTCCCCGGCGTTCCGGCGATCCCGCCATGACCGCCGAGTGCAGTTGGCGTGATGAGGCCTAGGCGCGCGCCGTCGGCCCGGTCGCGAATACCAATCTCGAAGCGCCCGCCCGCACCGCCGCGTCCACCATCGCCACCATCGCCGCCGTCGCCGCCGTTACCGCCGCCGCCCATATCGAAAAAGGCGATAGCATGACCGCGCCCACCATCGCCGCCCCCGCCGCCGGGGCCGCCGTCGCCCCCTTGTCCGGCCTGGGCTTCTATGTCGATACGCCCGGCAAGATGGTGCAGGAAGATTGATTGATCGGGCAGCGCTTGGCCGGGTTGTCCGTCGCTTCCAACGCTGCCCGCTGTTCCTGCAACCCCATCGGGAATGTCGCGGCTGCCGCTTGATCCTGTTGAACCAGCGGAGCCGGGGCTTCCCGCCTGCCCAGGTGGTGCCCGATATACAATCCGGCCCGGCGCTTGCGGATCGGCATAGGCCGAGCGCGGGTGCGTTAGTCCAAGGAGTTGGCCCACCGTGAGCGTTAGCGGTGCCGCCACCTGCAAAACCCCGCCCGGTTCAATCGCCAGCCGATACGCGATGAGATCGACAGGATCACCGAAGGGCGATTCGATCAGCAGAGTTTTGCCACTGCGGATAATGAGATCGTCGAAGGCAAAGCGAACCCGCTCGTGCCGGAAGGTTTGCATGGCGTCATAGTCGGAGCGCCGCGCCACCCAGGACAGGCGGCAGATGTCGCGCTGGCGACAGGTGTCGATATAGGCGGGCCGCACCGGCGTGGGGTCGAGCCTATGGAATGCCAAAACCCGGTCGATAGCCTGCGCCGCTGCCTCGGGGATTTCGGCATGGCCCATACAGCGCCGCGCCGTCCAGGTTGGGCGGGGTAGGGTTTGCGGGATCAGGGGGCGGGCGGCGCGCATTGACTGAGATTTACCCAACGCTCAAAAGCTGCGCGTAGAGCGATGCTGCGTGATAGCTCGTGCTATTGGCCGCCGTTGTGTCGCCGCCAGTCACCTGTATCGCCGTCGGCACGCCATACGTGGCCCCGCTGCCAAGGCGCTGGGTCAGCACATCGGCGGGTCGCTGCACTTGAAAGCTGATTAGCCCGCTTGCCGAATAGAGGCTATTGGCGAGGGTAAAATCGGCGAAAGGCTGAGTGCCGAAACCATAAACGGCAGCGGCTTTCGGCAGTGCAGTGGGGTTGTTGATTTGCGCCTGATAGGCCAAGGTCGCCGCCGCAGCCCCGCCGTAATCATGACCGACATAGTAAACGCCCCCGGCTGTGGATTGTTCGGCAAGCGCTGCGCTTAGGGCAGGCAGCAGCAGATCGACAAAGGCCAGAACGCCGCCGTTGATACGGCCATCGGTCATCCAGGTTGGGCGCGTGGTATAGCCGGGGCCGTTGATGAACCCTGTTTCTGCCAATGTCGCCGGGCCGCGAATAACAATGACCAGGGCATTGTTCGCGGGGTTTCTAAACAAAACTGCCCAGGGTAGGTTCGTCCAACTCTGCCCCGCCAGCAATACTGACCCCACGACCGTGTAGGGCGCGGGTACCGAAACCGCCGCACCGGGGTGCTGGCAGAGACCATAGGTCGCCACGCATAGCTGCGCGAAAGCGGCGGCCAAATGCGGATCGAACCCTGTGGGCGGGGTGATGAGCGTGCCTGTTCCAGCTTGCGCTGGGATTGCGCCGCCAAAGCCTTGCGAATAGACCGCCGGGGTACGATCGTACCACGGGGTATCGAGCGTGGTGCCAACTGTAAGGGTTAGGGTTTGCGGCGTGCCAAGCGTTAGAATGCCTGATGGTAAGCCAAAACCGCTCGGCCATAAATCGGTGTTGGGGGCGTTGATGCTGAACAGGCCCGAAACTGCCTTCGTTGCGACGGTCGAAAAACTGCTGTCGCCCAACGGCGCGGCGGAGAACGCATAGCAACCGATGTCGGAGGCCGGGCTAACCTGCGTCGCCCCAAGCGGGCCGGTTTGGCCGGGGCGAAGGTCCAGCGCCGCCAGTTGTGCAATCGCGGCACTTGGACCCATGCCAACGCACAACAACGGGATCGAAGTATTGAAACCGGGTACATTCTGGAGCATCGGGAGCATCGACCAGATGGCGCTGCGGGCGTTGCTGTAGAAACTATTTGCCAGAAGTAGAATATTTCCCGTGGCAGCCGACGCATCCAACTCTAGCGCGGCGCGGCGCTGGTTGGCAGGCAGACGGGCCAGGGCAACCAGCGGGCTATCGATCTGGCCCCCAGTTTCGTCGGCACGCAGGCGCAGCACCTCAAGGCTGATTTCTGCCTCGGCGAGGGCATTGGTAAGCTCTATATCGTCGTGCGCCTCCGCCTTGCCTTGCAGTCCCCCGAAGGACAAATAACTCGGCGTGGCGCTCATCGTCGTGAACAGCGATGATTTAGCCCCGTAGAAAAAATCGGCCCAGCGGCAGCCGAAGGCCAGAATGGCGACGGGGGTATTGTTCCCGCCAATCGGCAGTGTCGCTGTCAGCAGCAAGCCTTGCAGGCCGCCTGCTTGCCCGCCTGAAACCGAAAAACTGGTCACGAGATTGAACGTCGGGGGAACCCAAGCCTCTGTTACCGGGAGTGTCCCCGCCGGATCAATCAGTTGCAGCAGAGAGTTCGCGAGGCTGGGCGAATAGTTGGAAAAAATAGACATTCTGTCGCTCCCTTAAATGGGGCCGGGGAAAAGGGCATAAACGGGGGCAGCGCACGCGCACCGCCCCCAAAGCTGACTGGAAAAACTAAGCGGTGCGGCTGATCGTATAAGTTCCGGCGGCCCCGCTTGTGGCGGTCGCGCCGCTGGCACCACCACTGCCATTGATGCCGCTTCTGGCAGAGCCGGTATTGGCTTCGTTAAGCCCACCGGCCCCGCCGTTACCGCCGTTGCCTGCGACTCCCCCGGTGCCGCCGACGCCGCCCATCGGTTGGCAGTAAATGAGGCCCATGCTGGTTTTCCACAGAACAGTGACAGAGCCACCATCGGCCCCTGTACCGCCGCCGCCGCCGTTACCGCCATTGCCGGCAGCGCCGCCCGCCCCACCAACAACAGGGCTGGTTTTATGCGTGTTGAGGCATTTCGAGATATAGTCCGACGAGTCGCTTTGAGGGGCGTCGCCGCCCTTGCCGCCATTCCCGCCGTTGCCACCACTTCCGCCGCTACCACCGTTGCCGCTTACGGACACGATGCTGAGAGGACCGACGAGCGTGTCGTAAATCAGGCTCAAGGCCGGAGCGATTGTGCCAGATGTTCCACCAGTGCCCGACTTGCCCGCTTCGCCCGCCGTACCGGGGGCACCGGAGGATGATGGCGCGCAGGTTCCCGAGGGGCAGCAACCGCCGCTGGTGTTGTAACTCCCCGGCGTTCCATCTGTCCCGGCCTTGCCAGGGCTACCAGGGGTGCCGTTTGCGCCATCCGTTCCGTCAACCCCGAGGATTCTTATCTGGTAGCCGCTCAAATCCAGTGCGCGTGCCATGGAATGATTTCCTTTGTGCTAGAGCAAATTCCGGGCAGATGGGTTCACCTGCAACGGTGCCTTTGCTTCAAAATCAATGACTGGAAAACGCTGCCGCGACCCCGAAGGATCAGGCCGGTTGAAAGATGATCTGACCGATTTGGGAGGGAGACGTGGGCGCGCCGTTAGCGCCAGTTGAGCCGCCGCTGCCATAACCGAGATCCCCGTTGCCCGTCCCTGGTGCCCCGCCGTTCCCGCCCGAGGCCCCTTGACCCGCCCAACCGTATTTGCTCGTGTCCATCGTCATGCTGGTTGCATTGTTCTGCTCGAACGTGATCAGAACCGTTGGGCCTTTGGGGGCACCATTGCCACCATTGCCGCCTCTGCCGCCGCCGCCGCCCTGACCGCCTTTGGCGTTGGCATAGGAAGTCGAGTTGCAGCAACTAACAGCAGTGCCGCCAGCTCCGCCGGTCCCGCCGGTCCCGCCGCCGCCGCCAACTCCGCCGCTGCCGCCCTGGCCACCGAGAACCTGAAAGATAAAAGCGCCTGTGATTACCTGAGTATAGTTGGTGAAGTCAGGTGCCGGTGAGCCGTCTGTGCCCCGGCCCCCGTCTATTCCGGCTTGGCCCGTGCCGCCATTTTGCGGCGGGCTTGCCGATGTCCCACAGTTTTGATTTTTGTTGCCGCTACAGGCACCCGCGTAGAAAGCAGCCCCGCTAGAACCGGCCCCTCCGGTAGCTCCGGCCCCGCCAGCGGTCCCGTTCGCTCCCATGACAAAAAATGTAGGAACAGCATCTGTAGAAACGGAAGTCATAATTTTCTCCTGATTTTAGGGTTTTATTTGCTAATTATTTGATTTGAAGTGATGCTAACCGGGACATTCATTTGAACGTATCCGCCAGACTCAATGGTAATCGTCCCGAAGGTTAACTGTGCCGGGTAAGAGCTATCAATGATTAGCGGATTGCTTGCCGTAATCGTAATATCTTGACCGGGCGTGTACGTAATCATCATCGGGAAATGCAGGCTATTGATAGCGTCTTCATGTTCCGACGAAACGCGGCGGCTATCGCCCAGCACATAGGAGCGCATGTGCGTTGAGAGCGTATCAATATCGTCTGCCGACAGCAGCGATTTGAACGTGCAGCTATCAGTCTTAGCGCGCTCGATGAGCGCCCGGAAATTGGTAGGGGAGGCCCCTAGGTACGTAATGTGGCGATCTGCCCCCGGCGTAGCATCGAAATGCGCGTTGGGAACGCCGCCAATAGCCTTGTATTGGGCGATGTTAGCAACTTCGACTTGCTGGGAGCCAAGGTTATCGCGCGATGGATTGCTCGAAATAACCATCGGGCCTTTGTGCGTATTCGGCCCAAAGAAGCGACCTGATAGCGCTTCTACACTCGAGCCAAGCGCCTTTAAGCGCGGCGCCAGAAAGTTCTGCTGATCTTGGGTAAGCAAAGTGGCCATGGAAATTACTCCTGGGAACAAGCCAAGCGGGTGGATTTGGGAAAAGAGCAGCCTTAAGGCGAAGAAGTCGAAAAAACGCAAATTCTGGCTTGCATGTTCACCGCCTACGTCTCGCTTCAGGCATAACCCTCATATTATAATATTCTGAAAAGCGCAACACCCTAAGATGTATTTTGAAAATATATTCTTTTTTGAATCATACTTAAATGCGTGTAGCTTTGATCGAGTTTGGACGGTTGAAAGGATTTTTCCATGTCGCCTCGGCCCCTCACCGATACGCCTGCGGCCCGTATTCCTCGGTTAAAACCTTGGCTGCGCCGATTGCGGCGGCGGTTTGCGCTCTATAATCTTGCTGGCTGGTTGAACCCGGTGTTCGATCTGTGGGTTGGTGGGCGGCAACGCCAGGTGTTCTATGATATCGATCACGACGCCCCCGCCTTGCGGCAGTTGGATGCAGCTTTTCCCGAAATTCTATCGACCTTTGAAAGGGTTATGGGGCATCTGGAGCGGCTGCCCGCGTATCACACGCTGGATCACGACGTGATTTATTCATCGGGCCGCGCGCAGCGGGATGCGCGCTGGGGCGTCTTTATGATTACCTGTTTTGGTCATAAGCCGAAGGCGGCGACGACCTTATGCCCGGACCTGATCGCGCGGCTTGAAGCAATCCCCGGTCTCTATCAAGCCTTCTTCTCGGTGCTTGAGCCGGGAAAATCAATACCGGCGCACGTTGGCCCGTCGCGGGTTTATCTCCGCTATCACCTTGGCTTACAGGTGCCGACCGAGGCGACGCCAACGCTGCGCGTTAAGGATCAAACCTACCGCTGGAAAACCGGCGAAAGCATTCTCTTCGACGATTCTTGGGATCATGAAATTGAAAATCATTGCCCTAAGATGCGGGCCATTCTTATCGTCGATGTCCAGCGGCCCTTGCCGTGGCCTTTAACCTGGATCGCCTGGGTTCAACGCAAAACAGCGGCGCTGCATTATGCACGCCGGATTGTTGCTGCGGCGGATCGTTTGATCCCATCTTCTTAGCGCACCCTCGTTAAGCGCGATGAAAACCATTGCTGTTTGACGGGGCGACTCTGATACTAAGATGCTGTTGAATCGTCGAGGGGACTGCGGGGTATGGCTGTAAGTATCGAGAGTGCGGATACAGGACAGCTTAGATTAACCGCCGCTCAAGGCTACGCCCGCTATTTATCGGTTGCGGTTGTAGGGCAGCGGTTTGCCATTCCTTTAGATCGCGTTATCGGTGTTACCGAGAGTACAACGCTAACCCCCCTACCGTTTAGCCCACCACCGTTCGAGGGGCTTGTTCTAGCGATGGGGCAAGTGGTGCCGCAAATCGGCCTTGCCGCGCTGCTGGGGCTGAAAACCCAGGAAGCGGGCGTGCTTGTCTTGATCTCCGATTTTGGCGGCAGTGTTGGGCTGCGGGTGGACCAGGTTCATGCTATGATCCAGGTCGATCTCGAACAAGTTACGCTCACCTCCTCGGAGGAGCGAGCCGATGCGCCGATGATCCTTGGGAGATTTGGGGAAGGGGCTTTAGCGTGCTCCTTGCTCAATCTCGATCACCTCACCACCGATACCGGCATGATGAGCTTCGCCGAGAGCGGGGCGGTTTTGCTAGCGTCTGAAATCGGGGCCGGGGCGCTGGAGGCGGATGAGGCTAGCTCGGATCAGACCCAGCCCTACTTGATGCTCGACGTTAGCGACGAAGTTTATGCGATCAAAATTGATCATCTGGTCGAACTGTTGGAGCTTTCCACTCTGCGCCCGGCCCCCCACGCGCCCGCCTGGATCGCTGGGTTGATTGACCGGCGCGGCGCACCGCTGTTGGGATTGTCGCTCGCGGTGCTCTTGGGACGGCCTGAAGGAAGATCTGGCAAGCTCGGTGTTGTGGTCGCGCTTGAAACGGGGGATGTTGCGCTGATTGCCGATCACAGCCTTGGGATCGAGCGTTATGCCGCCGATCAAGTGCATGGCTTGCGCGAACCCGTGGCGGGAATTGCGAGCTATCTGGTGAATGCCGATGGCAGCATCGTGGGCATCCTCGATACGCAAACGCTGCTGAACCCAGTGCAGGATGACGTATGCCTCTGGACGCCCAAGGCAACCACCTCCCCGGTTGCGGTGGCCGGGCCAGTGACGCCGATGGAATTCCATCAATATCTCACTTTGCGGATTGGGCGGGAGTTTTTGGCCGTGCCGCTGGACCGGATTCAACGGGTGGAAGCTTCCATCGAGATGACCCCGATCCCGGATCGGGGAACCGGCTTTCATGGGCTGGCTGATGTGGGTGATGCGGTGGTGCCGGTGATTGATCTGCGGCAAGTGCTCAGCGGTGGGGCCGAGCCGATTGTGCTGGAGGCCAATCCACCGTGTTTGCTGGCGATGGTCGAAGGTGGGATTGCCGGGGTTATCGTTCATCAGGTTCTGCGGATCGAAACCGTGCCGGAAAACCAGATTAGTCTGGCGGAGGATGTGAATAATTTGCCGATTTCACAAATTATTCACGTTCAGGACCGTCTCATGAGTGTTGTTTCACTCGACCGGTTGCTTCCACCCCTGTAACCCTGAATGCGTAACGCTGATCGTGTGTGTGAGCGTTAGAGAGTACGTCCGTGGCGAATACCTGCGTGGTCCTTATTGGTTTCGAGCCTGTTATGCACGATCTGCTCTTGGATCGGTTGCAGGCGGATTTCCTCAAGCTCACCGCCGCAATAGGCCTTGATGCGGCCTTAAGCGCGGCGCGCGGCGCAACGGCGGCGGATCGTCTTCTGATTGATATTGATGGTTGCCCGCAGGAGCCTGCGGGGGTCATCGCCAAACTCCGCCTGGTCAGTGCCGCGCCAATTATCGTTCTCAGTGCCACGGTTGCGCCGGGCAGTGCCAATGCCAGCGCCTTTTTGCAGGCAGGAGCTTCGGCACTGGTCACAAAACCCGCAGGCGCATTGCCGTTGGTGTGGTCCGGCGAGGCCGGGGAGCCACTTCTCCACGCCCTTCGGGAGGCGCTGACCCGATGAGCACCAATAACTCCGATCTGGTCGAACAGTTTGCGATTGAAACCCAGCAGCATCTGGACGAAATCGAACCTATTCTGTTTTTGCCGGAAGGCGAGCTTCCCGATCAAGCCACGATTGCGGCGCTGTTTCGCGGGTTCCACTCGATCAAGGGTCTCGCCCGCGTGCTGGGGCTGCGCGGGCTGGAGGCGCTGGCCCACCATACAGAAAGCCTGCTGGCGGAGGTGCGGAGCGCGCGCCAACCGTTCACGCTTGCACTGCGCGATTTGCTGTTGGAAAGCCTCGACGCGATTCGCACACTGCGGGAACACGGCATCGTCGGTGGTTTGGACGAACGCGCGCCGCCTGCCTTGTTAAACGCGCTGGAGGCGGCGCTGCACTCTGGGGCGAAAGGTGCAACCTTAAACGATGCAAGCCCGCAAGTTCCCGAAGGCGCGCTCCACCCTGATGCCGAAACGCTCACCTATTTTGCGGAAATGCTGGCGGATTGCCTGCCGGGCCTCGCCGTGCTCGCCGGGGTAACTGGCTGGCGCGATCAGGCAGTGAGCGATCTTGAGATGCTGCTGGTGGCGGCTGAAAAATTGGCGTTCCACGGTCTGTCTGCCCGGCTGTATGCGCTGGCCCCGACCGTCGATCCCGCGAATATCGAGCCTTTTGCCGCTGTCATCGCCGATGCCCGGCGCTTTGGTCGATTGATTGAGCAGGATGTGGGGGCCGAGGCCGCGTTGGCTGCAATCGCCCCGCTATTGCGCCTGACCCGTGCCGAGATTGCGGCAGATCTGCTGCCCGCTCTTGGCCTCAACGCTACCGAAGCTCGCACGCTGACCGCACGGCTCGTGACGATTGCAGCGGCAGGGCTTAGCGATGGCGAGATTTCTCTTAACGTGATGCAGAGTTTGGACGCGCCTGCGGTCTATCCGGCCTTACGTGCCGCGCTTGAAACCTTGGTGAGGGGTGGTAGCTCCGGTAGCGACGACCTCCTGGAGCTAGCCGGGGATCGGCTACGCGAGGCGATTGCGGCCCCTTGGGTTTTGTCGCCGCCCGTGCGTAAACTTCTCGAAGATCGCGGTATTGCGCCCGCGTTGTTGGGTGATTTGTCGCAAGATCGGATTGGCCCGCTGCTGGAAATTTTGGCCGGGAGCGAGCGAAGACTGCTGCTGCTCACCCTTGCCTTGCCAGTGCGGGGCGCGCGGGCCGATTTTCTCGCTTGGCTCAACCAGCGCTTCTTCCCCACGGCGGCGCGCGCGTTCACGCAGAGCGGGGTTGACGTCGCAGCGCTCCTGGTTGTGAGCGCCGACGCCCCACGCGCTATACGCGCCGATATTTTGGCGGCTTACCCCGATCTAGCCTTTGTCGATACCCGCGTGCTAATTGACGATTCAGTGGAAACCCCGTGGTCGCCGCCCCGAACCGCCAACAAAATCAGAGGGAGCGACCCTGCCGACAATCAGGTGCGCGTTCCCGTTGAGATTCTGGATCGGTTGTTCGGGCGTATTGGCGAGTTTTTCAGCATCAGTAGCGCGCTGAACGTCTTGATCGTCGATTCGCAAGTTCCGACCATCCTTCATAAGCTGGCCGATCACGCCATGATCAAGGAACCGGCGCTGCTGCCGATGATCGACACGCTCCAACGCCAGCAGAACGATCTGTCGCAGGTGGAAGCCGAAGTGCATCGGCTGGTCAGCCTCATTCACGAGGCGACGTTGGGGCTGCGGGTCATTCCGCTCGATATCGTTTTCAACCGTTTCCCGCGCATGGTCCGGGAGTTCGCGAAAGAGGAAGGCAAGCAAATCCGCTTCGAGGCGCGGGCTGACGGCATTAAGGTCGATAAAGGCATGACCGAGTTGCTGGCTGATCCGCTGATGCACATGCTGCGGAACGCCGTCGATCACGGTATCGAAAGCGCGGCGGAGCGGGCGGCAACCCATAAACCGCCGCTCGCTCATATCCGCCTGAGTGCCGAGCAACTCGGCAACCGCATCGTTATCGAAATCCGCGACGATGGCCGGGGTATTGATAGCGAGCGCGTCCGGCGACGGGCGGTAGCCCAAGGGCTTGTGACCGATTACGACAGCCGCAAGCTCTCGGTAGAGCAGATCAATCGTTTTATCTTCGCGCCCGGCTTTTCCACTGCCGATAAGGTCAGTGAAACCTCGGGCCGAGGCGTCGGTATGGACGTGGTGCTCATCAACATCTCGCGCCTCGGCGGGCGGATCGACGTTCGCACAGTGGTGGGGCAAGGGGCGATCTTCCGGCTCGATATGCCGCTGTCGGCGGCGATGCAAACCGTGCTGCTGGCCGAAACTTCGGTTCAAACGGTGGCCTTCCCCGAACGCATGGTGGTCGAAGCGGCAACCGTGCAACGCGACACTATTCAATACGTCAACGGTCAGCGCGCTATTTTGCACCATGACCGCTTCTTACCTTTGTTCGGGCTAACCGACCTGCTTCATATCCCGGCGGGGGTGGATCGGGAAGAGCAGGGGGATTTGTCGGTTATCATCGTCTCCTCCGGGCGCTTTCGCTATGGGGTTGAAGTCACGCGCATTTTGCGCCGTCACGAAATGCTGATCCGCGAAACTCACCCGCGCATCGCCCAGCTTCCCGGCATCGGTGGGGTCTCGACCCTCGGCACCGACAGGATTGTGCTGGTGGTCGATCCCGAAGGGCTGACCGATCTTGCCCGCCGGGCCATCGTGCCGGGGATGCGCGTGCCGTCTCAGGCGGCGGAGTGACGCGATGGAGTTTCACTATCTCCACGTCCGCTGTGGCCCTTACCGCATTTTGCTCCCTGGCAAAAACATTGGTGGTATTGATTCCGCGACCGATGCACCAACGGGACGGCAATCCTTTCGCCGCGCTCGCCGCGAAGGCCGGTTGCCAATGATTGATGCGCGGCGGCTGTTGGGTCTGGCAGCAGAGGGCGGCGGCACCCCTGTGCACATCTTCTGGCGTCAGCCGGACGGGGCGGTTTGCGCGATTTTAGCGGTGGATGGTGTCGAGGGTCTACGCGGCGGGTTCGAGGCGGAGTTTCTGCCGCTGCCGCGCGCGCCGCTGGGGTTTCATGAGATGTTTGATCGCTTGGTGTACGATAAGGATGGCAGCTTTCTGCTGCGATTGCGGCAGAATTTTCAGCCATTTTTGGGCGATATTCCGGGGCGTCGGCGGTTTTTAGGGGCCATTACCGGGGCAACGTGCGGCCCTGCTAGCGGGAAGGTTGCGCCATGAACGACCTCGCCAAAAAACGCATTTTGATCGTCGATGATAGTTTCATTATGCGGCGGCTGGTTCGGGAACTGGTGGAAGGCGATCCCGATTTCGAGGTGGTCGATACTGCCGAAGATGGGCGCATGGCGTTGCAAAAAGTGCGGAGTTGCAAGCCCGATCTGGTTTTGCTCGATATCGAGATGCCTGAAATGTCGGGGCTGGAAACACTGCGGCGGCTGGGGCTTCGCAGTAAATCGAAAATCGTCATTCTCTCCTCCCTCGGCGGGGCGGGCACGGCAGAGACCGCAGAGGCCCTGCGCCTCGGCGCGGCTGCGGTGCTGGAGAAACCGTCTGGCGCAATCAGTCTCGATCTACAGGCCCGCAAGGGACACGAGATCGTGCGGACGATGCGGAGCGTGCTGGATCTTCCCATCCCGGAAGACGTTCAGGCCGCCACCAAAGGCGATGCGTCAGCCCCGAACGGCGAGCAACTCGCTGGGGGGGCGCAGACAGCGCTGTTTGATGCCGTGTTGAACGGGCTTGGCACGGGGGTGTTGGTTTTCAGCGGCACCGGGCGGTTGCGGGTTTCCAACGCCGCCGCCTTGCACCTGTTGGGCCGTGACGATACGGCACCCGGCGAACTAACCCTGGAGGCGTTATTCGACGATTATAACGAGGGCATTCTGGCCGACCTGCGCGGCGTGCTCGCGACCGGCGACGCGCTGGGGCCGGAGTTGACCGATTTCGCCCTGCCCGATGGCGCGTGGCGACCGTTGCGCCTCGCCGCCTCCCGCCTCAACTCTGGCGACGGCGAAACCCAAATTCTGGTACTGCTGGAGGATGCGACGCGGGAGAAGGAGATGAAAACCATCCTGTCACGCACGCTGTCGGAGACGGTGGCAACTCAGGTTTTGGCCGGGCAGTCGCTTAATCTGGGCGGCACGATGCAGGAAACCTCGATCTTATTTTCCGACATCCGCAGCTTTACCACCCTGTCGGAGGAGTTGGGCGCGGCGGGGATTGTGGAAACGCTGAACGAATATTTCTCCTTCATGGAAGACGTGATTAAGGAGAGCGGCGGCGTTATAGATAAATATATTGGCGACGCGGTTATGGCGCTGTTCGGTGTTCCGGCTCGGCTGGGTCAAGACCATGACCGGGCAGTGCAGGCGGCGCTTGCGATGCTGGCGGCGCTTGACGTGCTGAACAAGGACCGGGCGCGGCGCGGGCATCGGCCCATCAACATCGGGATAGGGATTAGCACGGGGCAGGTGATCGCGGGCAACATCGGCTCGCCGACGCGCTCTAACTACACGGTTATCGGCGATGCGGTGAACTTGGCCGCGCGCATCGAATCGCTCACCAAACATTACGGCACCGGGATTATGATCTGCGGCGAAACCTTGCGCCGCTTAGAGCGGCCCGTAACGACGCGCTTGATTGATCGGGTGGAGGTGAAGGGGCAATCGACCGAAACCGCGCTCTATCAGGTCTTTCGTCCAGAAACGCCGCTTAACCAAATCTGGCTCGACACTTACGCGCGCGGCTTTCAGTCCTACTGCGACGGCAATTGGTCGAAAGCGCTGACCTGGATGGAAGAAGCCCTTGCCCTAATGCCTGACGATAAAGCGGCGGTTCTCATCGCAGATCGCTGTCGTGCGCTTCTTGCCGCATCCCCAGATACCTGGACGGGCGTTTGGGCCTATCATTCCTAACCTTTCCCCTCTCATGCTGACACTTGGCCTCTTGGAGACACATCATGTTTCGTTCCCTTAAGATCAGAGAGAAACTTTTGTTTCCAATCGGCCTGTTGATTGCCGTTCTGATTGGCTCGACCTATATGCTCGTAACGGAACTGAGCCGTACGACCAAGACGTTCGAGAGCTTGATTCAAACCGAGTTGCGTGCCCGGTTTATCTCCAAAGACCTGTCGGCGATCCTGTCAGATAGTGGCCGCTTGGCCAATCTTATGCTGCTTCAGCGGGAAGCGGCGGATTTCACGGCGACCGCAGATAGATTACGCAGCTATCTTGCGCTCATCCAACCTCGCCGTGACGAGTTGGGGCGGCTCGCCCCCCATAAGGCCACTGCGCTGGAGAAGGTTACGCTGGCGCTGGTCTCGATGGAGAAGTCCCTACAACCGACTTTGGACCTAAAGCTCGCTCGGGATTTCGAGGGGGCGGCGGCCTATTGGGCCGCAAATGGCCGTTCCGCGCTGCTGCCCGCGCTAAACGCCATGAACGAAGCCGCCGACCAATTGCAAGCCGCCGCTGCGAAGGCCGTGGTCGATCAGGTCGATGAGGTCAACGAGCTTGTCTTGGATTTGGTTATCGGCTTGAGCGCGGTTATTTTCGTAATTGCTGCGTTGGCGCTGCTGATCGTGCTGCGCGGTGTCGTCGCGCCGATCAAACGGCTTACGGCAAAGATCACTCAACTCTCAGGGGGCGATGGCAATTTCGAGTTGCCGGAAGCCGAACGCGGGGACGAGTTGGGGGCGATGGGCCGCGCGTTGCTGGTTTTCCGCGAGAACGCTGAGAAAATCAAAGTCGCCATGACCGCCGAAGCCGTGACCATCGAGATTGGGGAGGTGATCGCCCAGGCCGCCCGGAACGATCTAACCGTTCGAGTGAATCTTGACAATAAAACCGGCTTTCTGCGAAACATCGGCGCGCAGATCAACCAGTTGGTTGAAGGCAGCAATAATACGCTGAGGGATATTGGCCTAAAGACCCGGCAAGTGGCAGTGGCCGTAGCGGAAGCCAGCGCGGCGGTGGGCCAAGTTTCGGGCGGGGCGCGCGTGCAGAATAATGCCGTTGGGCAGGTCACGCAGTCCTTGACGGAATCGGCCAAAGCCATCCGTATGGTTTCGACCAGCGCCAATGTCGCCAATGAAAAGGGCGTGCTGGCCGCCAATCTGGTGGAACGCGGGCGTGGGTCGGCAGAAGATTTGTCGCGGATTGTCGAAAAAGTCGCCCAGAACAGCCGTAAAATCAGCCAGATCACGCAAGTTATCGCCGGGATCGCCAACCGCACCCATATTCTATCACTGAACGCTGCCATCGAAGCCGCGCGCGCCGGCGAACACGGCAAGGGCTTCGTCGTCGTCGCTCAGGAAGTGGGCAAGCTCGCCGAAAGCGCGGCCCAGAACGCCCAACAGATCACCGATATCGTCGAACAAGCAACAGCAGACGCGGCGGCAGGCCATACCGCCTCGATGCTGGTGAAGCAGACGATGGAGTCGATTGCAGGCGAGGTTTCGGAAACCAGCCAGATGATCCGGTCGATTGCGGTGGCGATGGAAGAACAGCAGGCTATTGTTTCGCAAATCGAAGGCAATGTGACCGAGTTGCGCGGTATCGCTTCGGGCAATGCGGTCGCGGCGGAAGAAATCACCGCTACTATGATCCAACTCTCGCAACTGGCCGACGATCAGCGCAAGCAGGTCGATCAGTTCAAAACCCAATAACCCCGCTGTGATCAGAATATGAGCGCGGGGGACGCGGCGATACAGAGCGTGATGGCGCTGATCGAGGCGCGTTACGGCCTTAATCCGCGCTTGCAGCATGATCGGCTGTCAGCTTTTTTTGCCGACCGTTCCGCCCTTCAGCGTCAAAACTTGGCCGATCATCTGCACACCGCGCCGGAGACCGATTCGGTGTGGCAGGCGTTGATCGAAGCCATGCTGGTGCATGAAACCTTCTTCTTTCGCCACAATGATCAACTCGCGGTGGTCGCGCGCGATATTTTGCCGGTGTTGCGGCAGCGCGCGCTTGGTAAGCCCTTACAATTGTGGTGCGCGGGTTGCTCGACGGGCGAGGAAGCCTATACGCTGGCATTTTTGCTGCGGGATACGGGCTGCACTGGAAAAATCCTCGCGAGCGACCTTAGTCCCGAGTCCGTCGCGGAGGCTGTGGCGGGCCTCTACCGCCGCAAACCCGGCCTTAACAGTTTCCGCGCACTCCCCGAGGCGGCGTGGCGCTATTTCGAGGCGGTCGCGGGAGACGGGTGGCGGGTTATGCCAGAGGTGCGCGCGATGGTGTCGTTTCAGGTCCATAATCTGATGCGAACGCTGCAACCGCCCTTGGCCGCCGATCTTATATCCTGCCGGAATACGATGATTTATTTCAGCGATGACAGTCGCCGTCACGTCGAAGCAAGCCTGGTTGCCGCCGCCAAGCCCGGCACGGTCCTGCTGCTCGGCCCGGCAGAACGCTTGCGCTACACCGATGTGTTCGTGCCGATGACCGACGCGCACCCGCAGATTCTGCACTGGCCGCTACCGGGGGGCGCGTAATGGCGATCCGCGCGGGGTTGATTGTGCAAACGGAGTTTCTGCGGCTGGTTTTGCGCCAGTTGTTGCGCCGACAGGTGGGCGTGGAAATCGTTGGGGAGGGCGCGTCTTTGGCCGAGGCAGGCCAGCTTGCCGCCGTCAATCTGCTGCTGATCGAACGCAGCCTTTGCGCCAGTGCGGCGGAGGTTTTAACCTTGCTTATCCGTTCCCCGACGACGCATTTAATGCTGGTCGGGAACGGGGAGGCGGTGGCAAATCTTGCCGGGATTCCGCCCGAGCGCCTAACGCTTCTGGCCGCCGGTAGCGCCTCGGTGGCTCTTGATCCCTCCTTGCTCGCGGCGCGGCTTGAGGCGGCGCTGCGCGCGTGGCACGTACTTCCCGAGATGCCGTGCCACGTGCCTACCACGGTCCAGCCGCCTCGGCCCGCCAAGCCGCGCGCGCGCCCGGTAATGATCGGGATTGCCGCTTCCACTGGCGGGCCGGATGCGTTGCAAGACCTGCTGCTGGCGCTCGATCCGCCGCCATGCCCCATTGTTGTGGCGCTGCATATTCCGGCGGGGCATACGGCGGGCTTGATCGGTCATCTGGCCCATGCAAGCCGACATCGGGTCTCTCTTGGGGAAACCGGGGCGGTGCTAACCCCCGGCATTATTATTCTGCAAGGCGGGATTGATCACGCCGTGGTCCGCGCACGAGATCAGTGGCAGTTGCGCTGCGTGCGCGACGGCACGTCGGTATTTCACCCCAATGGCGATATTCTGCTCGGGAGTCTCGCGCGCTTGGGCGTGCCTGTCGCCGGGGTAATTTTGACGGGAATGGGCAAAGATGGCTGCGCGGGGGCGGAGGCGCTGGCGGCGGTAGGCTATCCCGTTCTCGCGCAAAGCCTCGCGACCTGCGCCGTTCCGGGGATGCCCGCAGCGGCGATTGCGGCAGGGGTTGTGACCGACATCGCCTCACCCGCCGACATCGCCCATCGCCTCAATGAGTTCTTTCGCCTGCCGTAGGGGGGGGATTCTGGGGAGTGACGCGCATCCGCCACCCCCGTGCCACTGTGCTATGATCAGGATTGCGCCGTCGCCAATGGATCATACCCTAAGGTTAGATCGTCGCGGCCCTCCTTTGCAATCAAAAGCCGCAGTCAGAGCTTACTTCCAGAGCGGATCGCCCAAGTCGAGATCTTTCTTCTTGGTCAAACCGCCAACCCCAGCGCCAACCGCGCCGCCAACAACCGCGCCCGTAACCGGGGAGCCGAGTAGCGCCCCGCCGACTGCGCCAGTCGCGGCACCGATACCGGCACCCGATAGCGCACGGTCCCCCGTGGTGTTCCCGCAGGCCGCAAGCGCGACTAAGGAACCCGCGAGGAGTAATTTTACGATGGTCATCATAGACCTCCCTTTGTAAGCGATTTGGTGATTAGAGCCGCGCGCCTTAACTCTGGCGCGGCTCTAAAAGCCGCATCAGGCGTGTTTGACACGCCAAGCGTGTCGGGTGAGGCGGCGGCCAAGGGCGCGGACGCGCCCGGCCAAGCGCTTGGCGCGTCAACGCACCTGGCGGCGAGGGCTAAAAGAAAGCGAGAGCATCGTGCGTTATAGTTGACGCACGATGCTCTAAGCCTTATCGACAGCTTTCTTCACGGCATCCTTGGCTTTGCCAACGGCGTGTTGGGCATTGCCCTTCACTTCTTGGGCCACGCCCTCGCGGCGTAGCTGGTTATCGTCGGTGGCCGAGCCTAAAGATTGTTTGGTCTTTCCAACAATTTCATTAATAGTGCCTTTGATTTTATCAGAGGTACTGCTCATAGTTAAAACCCTTTCGTGTTGTGTGGTGCATCAATGCCTGAGTTTTAGAAGAAAATTCTTCTTATCTCAAAGTTATGATGCTTGGAGTAATTTCAATAATACTGAAGTTTGTGTCGATATTATGGAGAAGTAAACTTATTTTTTATTTGAAATAATTTAATATACTCTCTGCCGTAACCTGCTAGGCGTCCTGCCCCAACCGGTCGATGGGGAAACGAAGGGTCCAGCGGACACCTTCCGGCGCGAAGATAAGGTGGGAGGTTCCTTCAATTGCGCGGGGCACGAGGCGTTCGATGAGCGACCGCCCAAAACCAAAACGCTCTGGCGGGGAAACGGTTGCACCGCCCGTTTCGATCCACGTCAATTCAAGCACGATCCGGTTTTCCACCTGCACCCGCTGCCAGGAAATGACAATCGAGCCGAGCGGGCCGGACAGCGCGCCGTAGCGGTAAGCATTGGTGAGCATCTCGTGCAGGCCGAGGGCCAGATTTTGTGCCGCCTCCGGCCCTACAATCTCCCGCTCGCCCCGGATCGTTAGGCGATTTTGCAGCGGTGGGTAATCGCCGCCGGTTTCCAGCAGGATCAATTCGCGCAACTCTACCCCGCGCCAGGAATGTTCGATCAGCAACCCATGCGCGTCGGCTAAGGTTTGCAGGCGGGCGCTGAAGCCTTCCATAAACTCCGGCAGCGTTGCCGCCGAGTTTGCGGTTTGCCGGGCAATTCCGTTAACAATTGCGAGAAGGTTTTGCGAGCGGTGAGTGAGTTCCCGCAGCACGCTATGAAGGTGCTTTTCTGCGCTCATCAACGGCTCGATCCGCGCCGGGAGCTTCGAGCACAAGGCCACGGCTGCAAACAGCGCGAGCAACGTCGCCCCTAACCCAGTAGCCTCGATCAACTCTGTCGATACCGGGAGCCAGCGTAGTGCCACCCCAGTGATTTGGCTAACCCCCCCAGCAAAGGCAAATAACAAGGCGAGAGATGCAGCCCTTTTATACGCTTTGGCCAAGCCTTGATGGCGGTGCATAGTCCAGATCAACCCGCCCGCCATACAAAAACACGCGAGCGCCAGAATGCTTTCTGAAATCACGGGAAACAGATCGTTTGGGGAGAGGGTCATACCGTCAAAAAAAGATGGGAAGATTTCCTGCATTGCAGATACTCACCCTATTCCCCTCAGAAAAACGGCGGATTACGCTACTCTGCCGGCTTGCGCGGTTGGCGTTTCCCCGAAGAACAGCGCTTGGCTAACCACGGCGGTTACGGTTTCTTCGCGGAATGGTTTCGTGATGAGGAATGTCGGCTCCGGGCGTTTTCCGGTTAGCAGGGATTCAGGGTAGGCGGTGATGAAAATTACCGGTATGTCGAAGGTCTCCAGAATCTCATTCACCGCTTCCAGGCCCGAACTGCCGTCGGCCAGCCGAATATCGGCGAGCACCAGGCCGGGGCGGGTTGATTTGGCCAGCATCACCGCTTCCGTATGCGTGCGGGCGTTACCAACGACGGCATGGCCGAGACCGGAAACGAGAACCTCAAGATCCATCGAGATAATCGGTTCATCCTCGATAATCAGCACGCGCGTCGCAATCTGGCTGCCGATCTCCTGACCCGCGCTGACCATCAACGCGGTACAATCTTCCAGCAGTAACTCCAGAATCGTCGCGACTTCCTCGGGTCTAAACCCTTCGACGACCGACAGAAGAAAGGCTTGCCGGGGCAGCGGCGTAATCCCGCCAATTCGGCGTTCGGTGGGCGAAGCTGGGTCAGCTTCCTCTGCGGTGGCGAGGGGTTGGGCTGAATTCCAAATTTGCGAGAACAGCTTGTACAGGCTAACGCGCGGATTTCCTGCCTTCTCAAAAACGGCTGGATCGGCAATCAGCGCCTCCAGCAGCGCTACCACATAGGCATCGCCACTCGCTTGAGTGCCTGACAGCGCCCGCGCATAACGCCGGAGTAAGGGTAATTGTGGGGCGACAAGAGCAGAAATAGACATGGGGTAATAACCTCGCCCGGCATTTCACAAACCCCAATATCGGGTCAGTCCACCTTACGAAACGCCTTGGGCAAAACTAAGTTCCCGATATTGGGAGAATTAAGCTGACCGGCGGAACTTTTAACACAGCGGGGGGTTTTACTGTCACCCTCGCCCCCGCTATGAAAGTAGAGAACGGATGACCTCCCCCCCAGAAGATGATCGTTTCCCCCGAAAACCAGTCCTGAAAATCGAGGGTAAATTGCAGGCTCAGATTGGCGAACGGCTCCGAACCTATTACGCCTCAATCGCCTCCGAACCCGTACCCGATCGGTTCAAGGCCCTGCTCGATCAGTTGGAGAGCGCCGAAAAATCGACCCCTGCGGCTCCCGGCCCGGCTAAAAAGGATGAGTAATGTCGCCCACCGCTTGAAAGAAGCGCTACTGGCTGAGATCCCGTCGATCAGAGCCTTTGCTATTTCTCTTAGTGGTAATTTGGACCGCGCCGACGATCTCGTTCAAGAGACGCTGATGAAAGCCTGGGCCGCCGCAAACTCCTTTCAGGAAGGCACCAGCCTGCGGGCGTGGTTGTTCACGATTATGCGGAACACCTTTTATAGCCAATATCGCAAGCGCTGGCGCGAAGTGCAGGATGTCGATGGCGTTGCCGCCGCGCAGTTGGGGCATTTGGATCTTGCCGATTTTCGCGTACTGCTCGCCCAACTTCCGTTCGATCAGCGCGAGGCGCTGGTTCTGGTCGGCGCGACCGGCTTCACTTACGAAGAGGCGGCTAAGATTTGCGGCGTGCCGATTGGCACGATCAAGAGTCGGGTCAACCGTGCCCGTCAGCGCCTGATGCAGCAGATGGCCATAACCTCTGCCGATGATTTCGGCCCTGACCTTGCCGTTGTCCGCGATGGCCCCTACGCCGCAGAAAAAATATCCTCCTCTGGTGGTGAGTGAATTTTAGCAGGAACTAAATTAAGTGTTAAGCGTTGTGTTTAGGAGCCGTGTTGATAGATCAACGCTTGAGTATTTAGCGAAAAAAAGCGTTAATACTTCCTTCTATTATCTCTACAGAGAGAAGTAAAACCATGTTCTCGTCAGAAAAACATGAAAATAACCGTGTGGCGGCCGATGGCTATTCCGCACGCCTTGATGCAGCAGCAGAGACTGCCGTGACGGCAGCGCAGGAAGCTGCCGCGCAGGCTGGTGAAAAAATCGAGGCGCTCACACACAATGCTTTGCATAGGGGCGAAAACGGCATCGACGCTCTCAGCAAGCTGGTGGGCCGTAACCCTATGGCAGCGATGGGTATTGCCGCAGGCATCGGCCTATTGGCTGGCCTGATGTGTCGCCGGGATAGTCGCTAATGGGCCTGCTCGCCGGGATTATAGGCTTTAGCGCCTCTGATCTGCGGCGGCGGGCGGCGGTTCTGATTGGCGGCATTATTCTTGGCGGGGTCTTGTTGACCGTGGCATTGGCCTTCCTCTGCGTTGGCTTTTACCTCACGCTACAGGCGCATGTATCGCCCCGCGCGGCAGCCCTGCTCATTGCCCTTCTCGGTTTGCTTCTCGCCGTTATGGTCTTCGGCTGTGTCGCGATAGCACTCCGCCGCACGCAACGGATGATCGACCGGGCCGTCCGCGCGAGTGTGATCGCCAGCTTGGCACCGCCCGCTCTGTCGCTCGCCGTGCGTCATGTGGGTGTTGCGAGCGTTGTTCTCGCTGCCGGAATCGCTTTCTTCGTCGCCCGTCGGCGCTCGTTTTTTCGGAGGGTGTGATGACTTTAAAACTTGCTGTCGGCGTGTTGGCGATGAGCGCCACGGCCTATCTTGCCCTGTTGGGCGGTTTGCACGGCCCTTCCTGGCAGCAATCGGTGGCCGAAGCGATTTTGGTGATTCCCAGCACGCTCTGTGCCGCGCAGCGCTGTTCCGGGCAGATTGAGCTTCGATAATTCGCAGCGTTATTCCTGAGAAAACTCCAACAGCACCCGCGTTCCGCGCTTTTGAGCCGGATGCTGCACGACGGCTTTAAGGCTGGTTGCCATTGCGGCCAGAATTTTTATCCCCAAACCCGTGCCTAAGCTCGGCAACTGCGGATCGAACCCCCGGCCATCGTCTTCCACCGTCAGGCAAATCATCTCGGTTGGGGTTAGCGCAATCGAAATCCGAATATCGCCGCTTTGGCCAACGCCATAGGCGTATTTGAAGGCGTTGGTCACTAATTCCCCCACGACAATACCAACCGAAATGGCCTTATCGGTCGTAATCATCAAGCGCTCGGCGGATAGGCGCAAAGTGCAAGGATGTTCGTCGTCGGCAAGGGATGCTTGCAGCTCTTCGACGAGATGCGTGAGGTAATCGCTAATCTCAACCCGGCCAATATGATCGGACGTATAGAGCCTGCGGTGAACCCCGGCGATGGCATTGATGCGGGCTTGGGTTTCTTGCAGCGCCGAAATAGCCGCAGGATCGGACACGACGGCGGCCTGTAAGCGCACCATCGCCACGACCAACCCCAGACTATTGGCGATCCGGTGATTGACCTCCTCCAGCAGCAGTTCCGCGCGGTCGCGTGCTTCGCGCACGGCGCGTTCGTCTTCTGCTTTTTGGGTTTTGAGCCGCCACCGCTCGATCACATTGCCGATGGCGGTCATCAGCAGTTCATAAAACTCCGGCGACGAATCTTTGATAACATATTCATCCGCCCCTCGCCGCAGGGCTTGCAACACCAGCCGGGCATCGGCTGATCCGGTGACATAAATCACGGGCGACCGCGTGTGGCGCGGGCCGAGGCGGGCCAAAACGTCCAAACCGGTTTCGGATGGCATGGCGTGTTCCACGGCGATCACGTCGAACGCCTGTTGGCCGAGCATGATGAAGGCTTCCCCGCTGGACGTAACCGGCGTTACGCTCAGGCCCTGCTCTTCAAGCGCGTGCTTAACCCGTAAGCCCAGGCCCACATTGGCGTCCAGGTAGAGCACACGAACGCCACCGTCAATCCCGGGGGCCGAAGCGATAGGGGCGTGGGGACCAACCGCCGGGAAAACGGGTTGTGCAAACTCAATCATCGAGAAGCCTCAGCGTATATAGCAAAGGGGCGGGGATGGAGGCTGGCGCTAGCCGTCTTCAAACCATAATAAAATGCCAGAACCACTCTATCCGGTATTGTACTCGCGCGCCGATTTATTTTCGTAAGGCTGCGCTACCAGGCCCGCCGATACAGCGCCAGCATATCGCCCAAAGACAGGGCTAGCCCGGCAGTTGTACTACCGCTATGCTGCCGCATATAAATCATACAGTTAAGTTGGAGCGCACGATGAGCAAAACCGTTACCTGGGGGGTTCTCAGCACAGCGAAAATCGGCCTCGATAAAGTCATTCCGGCGATGATGCGCGGCGAGGTTGCCGTCGTGGCCGCTATCGCCTCGCGCGATCTCAACACCGCGCGCACTGCCGCCGATCAGCTTGGTATTGCCAAGGCTTACGGCAGTTACGAAGACCTGTTGGCCGATCCCGAGATTGATGCCATCTATAACCCACTCCCCAATCATCTGCATGTGCCGTGGACGATTAAAGCCTTGCAGGCCGGAAAGCATGTGCTGTGCGAAAAGCCGATTGGCCTGACTGCCGAGGACGCCAAGGCGCTGATAGCAGCGCGCGATGCGTCTGGCAAGCGCGTGGCCGAAGCCTTTATGATTCGGTTCCATCCGCAGTGGGCGCGCGCCCGCGAAATCGTGCGTTCGGGGCAGTTGGGGGAGGTGCGGGCGATTCAAACCTTCTTTTCCTACTATAACGTCGATCCCAATAATGTGCGGAACAAGGCCGATATTGGCGGCGGCGGGTTGCTGGATGTTGGCTGCTATGCCGTGGCAACCGCGCGCTATCTCTTCGGGGCCGAACCGGAGCGGGTCGTGGGGCAGATGGATTTAGACCCAACCTTCGGCACCGACCGGCTGGTGAGCGGGCTTGCGGCTTTCCCCGGCGGGCGGCAGCTTAGTTTTATCTGCTCGACCCAGTTGGCAAGCTATCAGCGCGTGCAGATTGTCGGCACGCTGGGGCGGCTTGAAGTGGAAATCCCCTTCAACGCCCCGCCAGGGCACGGCTGCTCCTTACTGCTCGATACCGGGGCAGACCTTAAAGGCGGCTCGATCACGCGGGAAACGCTGCCCGCGTGCGATCACTTCACGCTTCAGGGCGATGCTTTCTCTCGTATGATCTTAGGCGAAGCGCCGCAGGAGTTTGGCCTGGAAGACGCGCTGTCGAACATGCGCGTGCTCGATGCTTTTGCAAGGTCAGCCCAGCGCGGAGGTTGGGAAATACTATAAGATGCTATAATGAAAGTTCCAGATCGTCCACAAATCCACGTGTGGCCGCCTGCAAGCGGTCGCTGACAGAGGCCAAATTGGTCGCGACTTGGGTTAGATGGTCTGTTGCCAGTCGGCACCGGCGGGCGGCATCGCTGACTTGATCGACGGCAACAGTCATCGTGCCAGTCACCGCTTGCGCCCCGTCGGCACTCGCGGCAATTGTTGCGGCCAGCCGTTTTTGCTCTTCCAGATCATTTGAAATGTCTCCGGCCATTGTATCAATCGTGCTGATTGTCCCGACGATTGCACGCAAAGCGCTATCGGCTGCGTGGGAGGCCGTTTGAATATCGGCGATCTGGCGGCCAATCACTTTGGTGGCGTCGGCGGTTCGTAAGGCCAGGGTTTTGACTTCACCTGCGACAACGGCGAACCCGCGTCCGGCGGCACCGACCCGTTGTGCTTCAATTGTTGCATTTAGGGCCAGCAGGTTCGTGCGTCCAGCAATCTCCGAAACAACGCCTGCGACCGCGCCGACGGCATCGGCATTTTGGCGCAAGCCCAACATTTGCACCTGCGATTGCTCGGCTTCCCGCACCGCCCGCCCGGCAATATGCACAGTGGTTTTCATCCGCCCGCCTAACTGGTTGACTGATCCTGCGAGCGCCGCGACCGAGGCTGCAACCGTTGCCACATGGCTCGCCGCACTGCCGGTCGCCTGGGCGGCGGCCTCTGCCCCGCTTTGGGTTTCTTGCGCGAGGTTGGCAAGAGCATTGATCTCGCTCCGCAGGACCGTTAGCGCTTCGGCCACAGTTTCGCCCGCAGTGCGGATTTCTTGTTCTACCCGTTGAGCGAGGGCTTCGATGAAGGTGCGGCGTGCGGCTTCGCGTTCTTCTCGGTCGCGGTGGCGCGCAAGGCGCAAATCGGCGGCCTCGATGGCATGTTGCCTCAGCGTCTCGATTGCGCGCGCAAGCCCGCCAAGCTCGTCTTGCCTTAACAGGCCGGGGGGCGGTGCCGCCAGATCGCCCCGCTCCAATGCCCCAACGGCGCGGGTCAGCCCAAAAATGGGCCGCGTAATCGAGCGCGCGGCCCACAGGCTGCTGAGGGCGAGCAAACTTGCCGACAGGATGGCCCCTATGCCAAGGTTCCGGCCAATCGCAACAAGTTCAGCCGTGGCGGCCTCTCTTGCGATACCCGCGTCGCCAACGGCCCGCGCGGAGAGCGCAAAAAAAGCTTTCTCCACAGCCTGCTGGCGGGGTTCCACCGCATCCGTCCAGGTTTGGGCGAGTGCGGTGAGCGTTTCAGCAAGCGCCTGAACCGGGCTGGTCAGGCTTTGGGCGGCGGCAACATCGGCATCGGCAAGGGCCGTCAGCGCTTGTTCCACGCTGCCGCGTCGATCTATGCCTGCCGCGCTGACATCGAGGGTGAGGGCGCGGAAAATTGCGGTTTCGGTGGCTGCAATCCGCGCGATCCGGGCTGTTTTTTCCGGCCCGTCCGCTAAGGAAACCAGCGCACGTTTAGCGTCGGTGAGACGGCTTTCCAGCTCCCAGTCTCGCGTGTTGAGCAGGGCTGTGCGCTGATCTACCAGGGTTTGCAGGGCTTCGGTTAGATCGGTCTGGAGCGCCAGGGTTCGCGCAATGTCATCGCGTAGCGCGCTTGGGTCTGGGGTAAGGTTGCGCGCCCGCAGGAGTGTTTGGCGCGAGACGCGGGCGGCCCCAGACAGCGCCGCTTGGGCGGCCCCAAGCTCCAGATTATCCTGCGCGCTCAGAATGGCCCTACCTGCTTCCGGTAGGCGCATCATCGCAATCAACGCCTCTTGGATAGTTGTTGCCAGAACGTCGCTTTCCGACCCAGCCGTGATGCGAAGCGTGAGCCGGGTGAGGCCGCTCTGTGTCCAGAGAGCCGAGCCTGCGAAGAGCGCAAGGGCCGCAATAGCCGCAAGTAAGAGCTTGCCGCGCACACCGAACGTCTGGCGGAAGGGGTAAAAGCGACGGAAACTCATGATCGTGTTTCCTTACAGGTCCGAGCGGGCAGCCCCGATCAGGGCGAGCCTGCGCTGGGACGGTTAAACGTCTCTGGTAAACGTCTCTGGCAACAAGAGGGCTTCGGCAAGGGCGCGCGGCAGGAGGTGTGGGGTCCGTAGTCGCAAAACACCTGGCAAAATTGGCGCCCCGGCGAGGCCGAACACGGGGCGGCCAAAGCGCAGACCAAGAGCGACTTCTGATAGAGTCCCCCAGCTATCGCCAATAGCGATCAAGCAGGCACCCGCGCGGGCTATCAGCGCGTTTCGGGCCTCGCCGATACCGGTTGCCAAGGGGATGGTAAGGTAGGGATTCGCTTCTGATGTATCCTCGCCGGGGAGGAGGCCGACGGTTATGCCGCCAGCGCTCATCGCACCTTTGCAGGCGGCTTCCATAACACCGCCGCGTCCACCGCAGAGCAGAACAAACCCAGCTTCGGCCACCAGTACCCCCACGGCTTCTGCGGTGGCGAGCGCGCGAGGCGTGGCACTACTTGGGCCGATCACCGCGAGAGGCGCACAGATTGGCGCACCGCTGTCTTTCTGTCGCCAGCGCAGGGCTTCGAGCGGGGTTAAGCTGTGCGTATCGCCAATAGGCACAGTGGCAGGCATCCAGCTTTTCTGGACCGGATCGAAGACCTGGTTTCCGTAGAGAAGCTGGCCTTGGTTAGTGCGGGCGAACATGGCGGGCCTCCCACTGGGCAATCGTCATCTCGGCGACCGCCATAATCAGGCTGCATACCGCGAGCAGCACGAGCGACAGGGCGGCGGCGAGGGGGAAATCGGAACCTGCATCGGCAATCAAACTATAAAGCCGAAGCGGAAGAATATTGAGCTGCGTTCCCACCAACGCGAGTGCAGTGCCATAAGCACCCAGAGCAACGGCGGCAACGAGGCAGAAGGACGCGACTAAGGTTGGCGCAAGTTGGGGGCCGACAATATCAACGGCAACGCGCCAGCGTGGCGCTCCCAGCGAGGCCGCTGCGGCCAATTGTGCGCGATCAAGATTGAGAAGCACGGGGACTAACATCAAGACCACGCGCGGCGTCAAAAAATAGGTATAGGCAAGAGCGAGGCCGAGCGGCCCATAAAACCATCCCGAAATCACCACAGGATCACCGCCCAAAGCCGCCAGCACTTGCGTGATGAACCCAGCGCGCCCCAGCATCAAAATAAAGCCATAAGCGACGATCAACCCGGAAAAGGTGAGCGGCAACGCGATGACCACCTGCATCCAGGCCCGAACCGAAGGGCGCAACCGGCTAAGGTGGACGGCGACCGGCACGCCTATGATGACAGCAAGAAGGCCGGAACAGCCGCCGAGCAGCAATGATTGCCCTAAGGCGGCGCGCAGGTCGGCGGTATTCCACAGCCGTGCCAAAACCTCAAGCGACGCCCCTTCGATCAGAACGAGGGTGAGCGGTAGCAGGAAAAAAAGCCCCAGCACCAGAACGGCTGGGAGGGAGAGCAGAAACAGGCGCATGGGGCTTTTCCGTTTAGGTTAGAGCAAATCCCGAGCGGGTGAAATCACCCGCGACGACGCATTTGCTTAAAAAACAAAAACTTAGAGCGGTTGATGTGAGCCAATGCGAACGGAAAACGCTCTAATTGCCAAGGGCGGCTTTAACCCAACCCGCATCGACTTCGGCTTTCTTCTGAGCGGCGACGACAACATCGAGGGGCCGAACCTGCGGGGATGCGGGCAGCTTATCGGCAACATCCGACGGCAGCTTAATGCCCGGAACCGAGGGGCGCACAAAACCTTGCGCGAAGATCGCTTGGCCTGCGTCACTCATAGTGAAATTCAGCCAAAGTTTAGCCGAGTTGGGGTTCGGGCCGTTCTTCACTAGGCTGATGGCATAGGGCGCGGCAACCGAGGCTTCTTGAGGGGTTACGACCTGCACGGCATCGCCAAGACCGTCAGTATGCTTTGCCTTCAACCCATCGTTCTCATATCCAATCCAGATTGGAATTTCGCCCTTCAAAAACTTTGCGTAGGGCGTGGTCCCCTCAACGCGCAACACATTACCCGCTTGATGCAGTTTACGAACATAATCGAAGCCCGGCTGAAGGTTCGTCATATCGCCGCCATTGCCAAAGGCAGCGGCAAACATCGTGACTTGGCCGACACCCGCCGAGCGCGGATCGAGATAGACAACCGAGTTTTTATACTCAGGCTTCAGCAAATCGGCCCAGCTTTGGGGTACGTTTTTCACGAGCTTGGTATTGACCAAAAACGCGATTTGCAGCGAGTGAATGGTGAACCATTCGCCCGTCGGATGGCGAAAAACCTCCGGCAGCTTCTCGAAATTCACCGGCTTAAACGGGGCGAGTAGGCCCTTGGTGGTCGCATCAATGGCCGAAGCCGCGAAATAATAGGCGGTATCGGCCTGCGGGCGATTGCGGGCCTTGTCGAGTGCAACGACGGTGGCTGCCGAGCCGAGATCATTGTAAGTAATTTCGACTTCGGGGTAACGCTGCTTGAAGGCGCGGAACTGAGCCGCCCAGTTTGCCCAAGTCGGGCCGGTATCGAACGAGACGACGAGACCTTCCTTAGACGCGGCTTGATAGAGGCCGCGTTCGCCCGAATAATATTCAGGGCCGTCGAACGCCTGAGCGGTATTCGTGAGAAGGGGAATGGCACCAAGCAGTACCAGAAGCGAACGGGCAAGCATCAATAGTCTCCTTAACGAGCGGTGAGAGCGGGGAATAGCCTAATCGCCTCGGGAGGGACGGCGATTGCGGTAATCGCGGCGCGGCTCGCGGTCTCTCCCAACACACGGCCTGCGCCGCTATCGAAATCGAACCTGCGAAGCGCGCCGAGAAAGCGGTCGGCGGTGATGTGGCCGCTAAAGCGGTTCACCTCGGGAAGAAACTCTGGCGCAGGCGCGGTCAGAAGCTGCTCAGGCCGGAAAAATGCTAAGACATTGCTGCCCGGCAGTAGCCCCTTGGCGTGGCACGACAGCAGACCCAGCGCGGTTTCCACACAGCGCTCATTCCGAACCAGCGCGGGCAGCAGATTGGCCTGACCGACGAACGCCGCCACTGTCGCATCTATGGGATGATCGTAGAGCGTGCGCGGGGAGGCAACTTGCAGCAGACGGCCCTCATGCAGCACGGCAACGCGATCTGCAATCGACAGCGCCTCTTCTTGATCGTGCGTGACGTGGATTGTCGTAATCCCGTGCTCCTGCTGTAGCCCCCGGATTTCATCGCGCAAGGCAACGCGGTGGGCAGCATCGAGCGCCGACAACGGCTCGTCGAGCAGCAACGCTTGCGGCGAAAACACCAGCGCCCGTGCTAAAGCGACCCGCTGTTGCTGCCCGCCTGAAAGCTGGGCTGGAAGCCGCTCCCCAAACCCGTCTAGCCGGGCACGATGCAGCATTGCTTCCGCTCTTGCGCGGCGTTCAGCAGCGGGAATCCCCCGTAACTTCAGCGGGTAAGCGATGTTTTCAGCCGCAGTCATGTGCGGGAATAAGGCATAACTTTGGAAGACGACGCCCAAGTTCCGCGCGCGGGGCGGAACCCCCTGAACCGCCCGCCCGGCAATCTGGATCACACCCGAGTCGGGGTTCAAGAACCCAGCAATCAACTTCAGCAGGGTCGATTTTCCGCAACCAGAGGGACCAATGAGCGCGCAAAGCTCCCCCTTTTGAACGTCGAGAGAAACACTCTCCACGCCGCTGGTCTGGCCGGGGTAGCGATAACTAACAGTGTCGAGAATAAGGCTCATGCCACCCCCCTCTGGTTTGCTGCTTGATTGCCGACCCGTGCAGACGTGAGGGATGCTGCCAAGGCCAAGACGAGCAGCACGATGGTTCCGGCGCAGGCAAAGCCTGTTGCGCCATAAAAGGCTTGCAGAAGGACGACCGGATAGGGCCGGGCTAGAAAGCCTGCGATCAAATTCGAGAGTTGAAACTCGCCAATCGAGAGGGCGGCGACCAGGACCAGACCCGAGGCCAAACTATGCCGTAGAGCCGGCAAAATAATACCAATCAGCCGTTGCGGCAGTGTTGCCCCAAGAGATTCCGCTGCCCGTTCCAGCGTGGCTAAATCCTGATGGCGCATGTCTGCGATAAGCGTTTGCAGCAGGTACGGCAGCGTCATCACCGTGTGGCCTGCGATCAGAAGCCCTGGCGTGCCCATCCACGGGAGAGTTTCAGAGGAAAAAACCAGCAAAAAGCCGAACCCGAGCACAAGCGGCGGGGCGGCAATGGGGAGAAGAAATAAGATCCGCGCCGCCAATCTCCAGCCACGCCCAGCGGCGGCATACAAGGCATAAGCGAACGGAACTGCGATTATGGCGGTGGCTACGCATGTCGCTAAACTTACAGTAATGCTGGTCACAAAGCCTCGCTGGAAGCTCGGGTCTGTTACAATATCAACATACCAACGACCGGTGAGACCGTGGGGCAATAGGGTATTCGTCCAAATCTCCCCAACTGACCCAACGGCGAGCAGCAGGATTGGTGTGATGATAAAGCCAAGGTAGAGCCAAAAAACCACAACCATTGATGCATCCGTTCCCTTAGCGGTAATGGGCCTAATCCGATAAGGACGGTATAACGGCATTCGTTGACAGAAATATTACAAAATGTACGTTTTCTTCCAAAAATAATCAATAGTTGCCAATCGAAGGCAGCCGCGTGAGCAGATGGGCGCACACCCGTTCCACCGCATCAGCCACCGAGGTGCAAACTATTGGTCCGCCCCGAGTGTTGGGCGGTAGCGCCGACCAAGGCGCGAGGCTGAGAACCAGCCGGTCGAACTGAAGCCCGAAAGCAATTTCCGACACGGTGCCCGCCCCGCCGCCAACGGCGACCAGCGCGAAGGCCGCCCGCGCTATCACGGCATTTCGCGCGGACCCCAGCCCCGTTGCGAGGGCGATTTGAATGCCCGGCGCGGCTGTTGTCCAGGTCTCATCGGGCAAAAGCCCTACGGTAATGCCTCCCGCCGCGCGCGCGCCCTCTGCTGCCGCAGCCATCACCCCAGTTCGGCCACCACACAGCAGCACAAGGCCGCAGCCCGCAAGGCTATACCCGAGCGCCTCGGCAGCATCGGCCTGTGCGGGCGACGCATCGCGCCCGCCGATCACGGCCACCGGCAGCCCGCACAGCGCAACCCCTGTTGTTCGGAGGAGCATCAGAGCCTCGGTCGCCGTCGCGAGCGGTTGTGGCTCCGTCAGGGGGGCGTCCAGATTCTGCCAAGTTAGGCGCTTCGGCTCAAAAAATGCCCATGTGCCCGCAGTCCGCCGCAGCAGGCGGCGTTCAGCCGCGTCAAAAAACAGCGAAAGCGGGGCGGGGGTAACGGTCATACTTCACTCTAAATCGAAAGACGTGATAGTTTAATCTCAGATTGGTCTCGTCGGGCCGTCCCTAAGCACTAATTTTGGTAGGGTATGATAGTTTTCGATCATGAGGACCGGGAGAATGACCGGGAGAATGTAGGTGTTAGCCTTCGGCAGCGCCAGATTCTGACCATTGTTCAGCGTCAAGGTTATGCCACTGTCGAAGCTCTGGCCGCTGAATTTCAGGTTTCGACCCAAAGCGTGCGCCGCGACATCATTCGGCTTGATACACTCGGCTTACTCCAGCGTTTCCACGGCGGGGTGGGGGTGCTGGATGCGCCAGTCAGATTGGGCTATGAGCAAAAATTGACCGTGGCGATTTCCGCTAAAGATCGCATCGCTCAGGCAACGGTCGCGTTACTGCCGCCCGGTCAGGCTATCTATCTCGATTATGGGACAACGTGTGAAGCCGTTGCGCGCGCGCTGCGCGGGCGGGATGATGTGCGGGTTGTGACGGCAAGCCTTGCAGTCGCCCAAGCCTTAACCGGTGCCCACACTGTCCCCGGATTTGAGCCTGTTATGCTGGGGGGGCAGTTGCGCGGCGCGGAAGGCGCGGCTTTGGGGGAACTCACGCTCTCCGCGCTGGCTCAGTTTCGCTTCGATGTCGCGGTGCTCGGCTGCTCGGGCTTTGATAGCGATGGCGCGCCGACCGATTTCGATTTAGATAAGATCGCCGTTAAGCGCATGGCGCTGGTTCAGGCGCGCGCCGGGATGATCGTTGCCGACGCCAGCAAGTTTCCGCGCTTGGCCCTTGCCCGGCTTGCCCCGCTAACATCCCTGCATCGCCTCGTCACCGACGCCGCTCCCCCCGTCGATTTAGCGCAGGCGTTTCGGCAAGCTGGCCTGTCGATCGTCGTCGCGGATTGAGTTTTTTACGGCCCTAAACGAATTTAATCAAAGAAGAGTTCATTTAGGGCCGTCAAACGGGTTATTCCGCGCGCAAGCTTTTGGCGGCGGCCACCATCTGCTGAAGCGCGGGTTTTACCTCCTCCCAGCGCCGGGTTTTGAGACCGCAATCCGGGTTTACCCAAAGCTGTTCGGGCGGCAAGTGGGCGCGTGCCTTGTGCAGTAGGGCGACCATATCGGCCTTGCTCGGCAGGCGTGGCGAGTGGATGTCATAAACGCCCGGTCCGATATCGTTCGGGTAGTGAAAACTCGTAAAGGCGTCCAGCAGTTCCATCTTGGAGCGCGACGTTTCGATAGAGATAACATCCGCATCCATTGCCGCAATCGCGCCGATGATGTCGTTGAACTCCGAATAGCACATGTGCGTGTGAATCTGCGTCGCATCGCTCACGCCGGAGGCGGAGAGGCGGAAGCATTCCGCCGCCCACGCTAAATAGGCTTCCCAGTCGGCCCGTCGCAGCGGCAGCCCTTCTCGGAAAGCGGGTTCATCAATCTGAATAATGCCAATACCTGCCGCTTCCAAATCGCTCACTTCGTCGCGCAGGGCGAGGGCGATTTGACGGCAGACTGTTGCGCGCGGCAGATCATCGCGCACGAAGGACCAGCACAGCATTGTGACCGGCCCGGTCAACATGCCTTTAACGGGGCGCGGGGTGAGCGATTGAGCGTAGCGCGCCCAAGCGACCGTCATGGGCTTCAGCCGCGCAACATCACCGTACAGAATGGGCGGGCGCACATAGCGGGAGCCATAGCTTTGCACCCAGCCATGTTGTGTAAAAGCGTAACCCGAAAGCTGTTCGCCAAAATATTGCACCATGTCGTTACGCTCGAACTCGCCATGAACCAGCACATCAAGATCAATCTCTTCTTGCCAGCGAATCGCCTGTTCGGTTTCCTGCTTCAAAAAATCCTGGTACTCGGCCTCCGACAGCACCCCCTTACTCACCTGCGAGCGCGCTTTGCGAACACCCTCGGTTTGAGGAAAGGAGCCGATTGTTGTGGTCGGGAAGAGCGGCAGGTTGAGCTTTTCCTGCTGAGCACGGCGACGGTCTGTAAATGGCCGATAGCGTTGCGCCCATGCAGGCACAACCCGGCCAAGCCGCTCGCGCACGGCAGCATTATGCAGCCGGGGCGAGGCTTTTCGCGCATCGCAGGCCGCGCGGGCTGCGGCCAGATCATCCGCGACGGCGCTCTGCCCCTCCGTAAGCGCGCAGCGGAGAACCGCGAGTTCATCGAGTTTTTGAACCGCAAAGGCGAGCCAGGAGCGCAAATCGGCATCAAGGCTGCGTTCTTGGGTAACATCAATGGGCACATGCAACAGGGAGCACGAGGGCGCGAGAATGAGCTTATCGGGTTCCCAAGCGGCAATAATAGGCTCTAACTGCGTTAAAAGTGCTTCCAGGTCTGCCCGCCACACAGTGCGCCCGTCGATAATGCCAAGCGATAGCGTGAGGTGTTTGGGGGCCTCGGCCAACACGCGCGGCAAATCAGCGGCCCCGCGCACAAGATCGAGATGCACCCCTGCGACGGGCAGAGCGAGGGCAGTGGTTAGGTTTTCTGCCATTGGGCCGAAATAGCTCGTTACCAACAGCTTCAGCCTTGGTTCCGCCTCGGTTAGAACGGCATAGGTGCGGTGCAGGGCGATGCGGGTTGCGTCGTCGAGATCCAGGGCAAGGCAGGGTTCATCCATCTGTACCCAGTCGGCCCCGGCGGCCTGCAACTGCCTGAGTAATTCGACATAAACCGGCAGCAGCCGATCCAGAAGCGCCCAAGGCTTAAAATCGGCGTCGGGTGATTTGGCGAGGCGCAGGAAGGTGACTGGCCCCACCAGCACGGGCCGCGTGTGAATGCCTAAAGCTTGCGCTTCAAGGAACTCCGTCACGGGCTTGACCGAGGCAAGCTGGAAGGTTTGATCCGCTAAAAGCTCCGGTACGATGAAATGATAGTTGGTATCGAACCATTTCGTCATTTCCTGGGCGGCGAGACCTGTACCCGATACGCCGCGTGCTAAGGCGAAATAGGTTTCCGCCGAAACCTCCCCCCCGGTCCAGCCATACCGCGCCGGGATAGCCCCGACCATGACGCTGGTATCGAGAATGTGATCGTACAGCGAGAAATCATTGCTGGGGATATGATCGACCCCCGCCTGGTGTTGCCAGCGCCAGTTTTCTGCCCGCAGGCGCGCTGCTGTAGCGTTGAGGTCGTTCAGGGTGGATTTCCCCGACCAATAGGCTTCCAGCGCCTGCTTTAAGTCGCGACGTTGGCCAATACGCGGCACGCCGAGCGCGCCGATAGGAAGAGTGAGCTTAGACATTGGCAGATACCCCATAAAAATGGGGGCAAAGGCCGTAGTGGACGCGACTTCACCAAGCTCGGTTGACCAAGCTCGTTGCGCCAGCGACACACCGGGAAACCCCGCCCGTGGACGTTATCTGTCATGGCAGGTCTCCTGGCTTACGGGTCGTCACGCGCTGTCCTGTCTTCCCAAGGCTTTCGCCTCAGTGACATGGGTCGAACAGCGCGCTCGCCGCGTACAGTTGCGGGGGCAGCTCCGGCTTTGGCAGGCTTTTCAGCCTGGGCCGCACCGGATTCCCTCTTAGCCCGAAGCCGGAAACACCCGACATCAGGAACCATAACGCTGCAAATTTGCGGCACGATTAGCAGCCTGTCAATATAAAGATTTGTTTATGTCTTTATGTCGATAATCGCTTTAGCTTTTCATAGCGCTTCACCAACCGGTCGCGCTTGAGGGAGGAGAGGCGGAAAATCCAGAAAATACCGTCGAGTTGGTCGATTTCATGCTGAAGGCAAACGGACAGCAGCCCCGCCGCCTCTTCTTCCAGAACCTCGCCCGTTAGCGTTTGATAGCGCACGCGCACCTTGGCCGGGCGTTCCAGGGTATCCAGCACGCCGGGCATCGACAGGCTACCCTCCTGCTCTCTCACTGTTTCCGGCGATGACCAGATGATCTCGGGGTTCAGGTAAGTGCGCGGCCCGTCTTCCGGCGACAGCTCGATGACCATAACCCGCGACAGAACGCCGATATGCGGCCCGGTAATGCCTAGGCCCTGAGCCGCGCGCAGGGTTTCCAGTAAATCTTCAGCGAGGGTGCCAACCTCGGCATCAAAGACGGTCACGGGCGCGGTTTTGGCGCGCAACCGCGCGTTAGGGTAGGCTACAATATCTCGCAGGGCCATAGCGGAGGCTTTCTGAACGGGGAGACCGTATCAACCATAGGTTCGTTCTGAAGTCCAGCGGTCCCCAGCCCCCGCAAAAAAGATCATCCACTTAGGCAATCTCTAGGCGCGTTAAGCGCCGCTTGATCTTTTTGATCCTCACGAAAGCGCCAGAGTGCATAAAAAATAGACTATGGTCACATTATTGCATACATATTTTCGCTGTGGATGACGGGAGCAAAAAAATGTGGACACTGGCGGAGTATTGGGCCGAAGCCCAGGCAACAGGATCGGCTGAAGCGGGGGTTCGCGCGGTTTACGCGCGCGTGCGCGCTTGGGCTGATCCGGCGCTGTTCATCGCCTTGCGTCCGGAAGAGGAAGCGCTGGCGCTCGCCAAAGCGCTCGCTGGAAAAACCCACCTGCCCCTCTTCGGCGTTCCCTTCGTTGTAAAGGATAACATCGACGTAGCGGGCCTGCCCACAACAGCGGGTTGCCCGGAGTTCGCTTATACGCCGATGGTCTCGGCCTTTGCCGTGGCGCGGTTAGAAGCCGCTGGGGCGATTGTTATTGGCAAAACCAACCTCGATCAGTTTGCCACCGGCCTTGTTGGCGTGCGCTCGCCTTATGGGATTCCGCGCAACAGCGTTCGGGCCGATCTGGTGCCAGGGGGGTCTTCGTCGGGTTCCGCCACCTCGGTCGGTGCAGGCATTGTCCCCTTTGCCTTGGGAACGGATACCGCAGGCTCAGGCCGGGTTCCGGCGGCGTTAAACGGTATCGTCGGCCTGAAACCAAGTTTGGGGGCGGTGTCGGCGTGCGGCACGGTGCCCGCCTGCCGCACGCTCGATACGATTTCGATTTTCGCGCTGACCGCTGATGATGCTTGGACGGTCTATGAGATTCTCGCGGGGTACGACGCTGCCGATGCTTACGCTAGGCCCTTAGCGCTTGGGAAGCCGGGGGCGCTTGCGCCAGGGGTGCGGGTTGGCGTGCCGAACCCGTCCAGTCGGCAGTTCTTCGGCGATTGTGCTTCCGAGGCGGCGTTTACCGCCGATATAGCGGCGGTGCAGGCGCTGGGGTCAACCCTGGTCGAGATTGATCTTCAACCCTTTTACGCCGTCGCTCGCCTGCTTTATGAAGGGCCGTGGGTGGCCGAACGCTATGCCGCGCTGCGCCGCCTGATAGAGACCATGCCGGACCTGATCTACCCTGTCACGCGCGGGATTATCGAGAAAGCGCGTGACTTCGATGCGCCACAGGTGTTCGAGGCACTTTACAAACTGGCCGATCTGAAACGGGCGACCCAACCCGTATGGGATGCTATTGATGTGATGCTGGTGCCAACCTTGCCGCGTCCCTACACAGTGGCGCAGGTGCTGGCCGATCCTGTGCGCCTCAACTCTCACCTCGGCACCTACACGAATTTCGTCAATCTGCTCGATCTCTGTGCGCTAACGGTACCCTCGTCGCGCAGAAACGATGATTTACCCGCGAGCGTCACCCTGATCGCTCCGGCGGGGCAAGATGCACGGTTGCTGTCGCTCGGGCGGCAGATTCAAGCTGCCTCGGGCCTCACCTTGGGCGGAACAGGCGCTACGTTACCGACGCTCGCACTGCTGGGGACGGGCGAGGAGCCGGACGCAATGGAAGTTTCTGCCGACGTTTCCGTCGAAGTTGCTGTTGTCGGCGCGCATCTATCGGGTTTGCCACTCAATGGGCAGTTGACCGCGCTGGGTGCTAGATTGCAGCGGACGCTGGCAACCCTTCCCGAGTATCGCCTGTACGCCTTGCCCGGAACCACGCCGCCGAAGCCCGGCCTACTGCGGGTTGCGCCTACGGAAGGGGCGGCGATTCTCACCGAAGTCTGGGCGTTGCCGGCAGTAGCGTTGGGGGCGTTCGCCGCGCAAATCCCCACTCCGCTTGGGCTGGGGCGCGTGCGCTTGGCCGATGGTTCAACCCCGCTGGGGTTTTTGGTGGAAGCCGAAGCCACGCATGGGGCCGAGGATATTTCGCGCTTCGGCGGCTGGCGCGCGTTTCAAGCTAGTTCGCCAAAGAAAACAAATCTCGGGCGAGTGTAGTCGCTCGCTAGGACGCATTTGCCACAGCAAACAAAATTGTGGAGCATTTTCCGTGAGTTGATGCGAACGGGGAATGCCCTACACAGCATGGGCGACCGTGCTGGGCGTCTCATGGTCGGCATACTGCAAATACGCCTGCTCCACTGTGCCGATGTGCCCCAGCATCGCGGCAGCGGCAGCGGTTTGGTTGCCTTTCAGAATGGCATCGACCACAATATCGTGCTCGGCGTAGGAGCGCGATAACCGCCCCAATGTGCGGAATTGCGCCCGCCGGAACGGCGATAAGCGCGAGCGGGTGGTGGCGGTGAGTTCCGCGAGATAGGGATTATGACTGCCGGCGTAGATCAGCGCGTGGAACGCCACATTCGCTTCATGAAACTGCTGTGGATCGCCTTCGCGCACGAGCGGGGCCATGGCGCGATGCAAGTTTTCGAGCGCGCGCCGTTCCCGCGCGGTCATCGAAACGGCGGCATAGCCCGCGCACAGCGCTTCCAAATCGGCCATAACGGTAAACATCGCCGCCAACTGTTCTTGCGACGGGCGGGCGACGAGAGCGCTGCGGTGCTGGCGGGTTTCGACAAGCCCGCTCGCCCCCAATAGGCGGATCGCCTCCCGCACGGGCGTCCGCGATACGCCGAAGCGGGCCGCAAGCTCGGTTTCATCCAAGGGGGTGCCGGGCGCAAGAATACCGCGCACAATTTCGTCCGCAAGCTGCTGGCGTAAATCGTCAGCGCGGGTGCCTCGCCGGGCGGAGGAGCCTAGGCGCGTCATCCAATAGATCCGTTTAGTCTAACCATCGAAGATAGCTTTAACATTATTCGGTTACAGCGCGGAATTGGCAATAGTGCTGACGTGGGCATGGACGATCCGCCAGCCTTCCGGCAGTTTCGCCCAGGTTTGGCTCTGCCGACCGATCTGCCCCACCACCCCTGGATAGCGAAACAGGGTTGAGACCAATACGCAGGTTTCTGACAGGGCGGTGACGCGCGTTTGCTCGCGCACTCGGCCTTCTGGCACCGGCGTTGCGCTGGCCCGCCAGGCTTTTACCGCGTCGATACCATACTGAATTTCGACGATGCCATAGCGCACCACATCGGGCGAATCCCAGAAAACCGCGTCCATCGCCGCCACATCGTTGCGGATTAGCGCGTCTTCATAAGCCTCAAAAAGGGCGCGGACTTCGGCCTCGACAAGGGCAAGGCTCATGGGGATACCGCTTTCGCCAAAGCCGGTAACGTGCAGGTCCAGCCGACGATGCCACCCTGGGCATGGATCATCGCGAGCGTTGCCGCTTTGAACGCAGGGAAATAACTCTCTGTTGCGTCTTCTACCAGCAAACAGTCGAAGCCGCGATCATTGGCCTCGCGCATCGAGGTTTGCACACAGACCTCGGTCGTGACCCCCGCGAAGACCAACTGGCGAATGGCCGTTTCCATCAAAATCGCGCTGAGGTTGGTGCGATAGAAAGCCCCCTTGCCGGGCTTATCGATCACAACTTCATTCGGCCATGGTGTGCAGCCCGCCACAATTTGATTACCCGGCTCGCCACGCACCAGGATCCGCCCCATCGGCCCCAGATCGCCGATGCGGCGCGAGGGTTGACCGCGCAACCGTTTCGCCGGAGGGCAGTCTGATAGGTCCGGCAAGTGTGATTCGCGCGTATGGATAACTGGCCAGCCTTTCTGGCGGAACAGGCCGATCAACTCGGCCACGGCAGGAATAATGGCAGTGAGGCGCGACACATCATTCCCCAAACTCGCACCAAAACCGCCGGGTTCGACAAAATCACGCTGCATATCTATAACGATCAGCGCGACGGCGGCAGGATCGAGCGGGAACGGACCGGGTTCAGCAGGAATATCTATCATCATCAGTCCTCAGTGTCCCGCCATCGCGTGACCGATAGCCGTGCGGTCGGCCTCGCCGGCAGGGGCGAGATAGGTGATATGGCCTTCGGACATTACGGCGATCCGGTCGGAAAGCTCCAGAATCTCATCGAGATCTTCGGAGATCAGCAGAATCGCCGTACCCTTGTTGCGTAACGCCAGCAATTGGCCGCGAATATCGGCAACCGAGGCAAAATCGAGACCGAAACAGGGGTTCGCTATTACGAGCACTGCCACATCGCCCGAAATCTCCCGCGCCAGCACTGCGCGCTGTACATTGCCGCCCGATAGCGCCTCCATCGGCGTTTCGGGGGAGCGGGTACGGATATTGTAACGCTCGATTAGGGCCTCGGCCTTAGCGCGGATTTCTTTGCCAGACAGAAACCAGCGGGCTTTGGTTAAGGGCGCTTTGTCGAAACTGCGGAAGGCGAGATTTTCTGCTACGCTCATGCGCGGTGCTGTGGCGTTTTTCAGTGGCTCTTCGGGCAGGCTGAACACTTTCATCAGGTCCATCTCGGCGCGTTTGGGGGTGAACGGCTTGCCTTGGACGAAAATCCGTCCTTCGGCTAAGGGGCGTTGCCCGGCGAGTATTTCCAGCAATTCCACCTGCCCATTGCCCGACACGCCCGCCAGCCCCAGAATTTCGCCCTCATGCACCTTCAGGTCGAGTTCCTTCACCGCCGGTAAACCGTCGTCGCCAGTGCCATAGAGGGCAATGAGATCGACCATGATCGGGGTTACGCCGTGATCGACCCGCTCGGCGCGCTTTGGCACCTGGGTTTCGCCGATCATCAGCTTTGCCATCGCGTCGGTGGTCAGTTCCGAGACTAAGCCGCCGCCCACCTTGCGACCCCGGCGCAGCACGGTCACGCCATCGCAAAACTCGGTCACTTCGCGGAATTTATGAGTGATCATCAAGACGGTGAGGTCGCCCGCCTGGGTCATGCCGCGCAGCAGCCCGAGGATTTCGGTTGCTTCATTGGGGGTGAGAACGGAAGTTGGCTCGTCGAGAATGAGGAAGCGTTGATTGAGGTAAAGCTGCTTTAGAATTTCCAGCTTTTGCTTCTGCCCGGCGGCGAGGCCGGACAAGGGCAGATCGAGCGGCACGCGAAAGGGCATTCGGTCGAGGAAGTCATTCAGCGCTTTGGTTTCCTTTGCCCAATCCACCACCAACGGCACATCGGCGCGCGCCATCACCAGATTTTCCGCCCCCGTCAGCGAGGGCACTAGCGTGAAATGCTGATACACCATGCCAATGGCAAGCGCCCGTGCCTCGCGCGGTGCGGCAATCGTTACCTGCTTGCCATTAAGCAGAATGTCGCCGCCATCGGGCTGGTAGAAGCCCATCAGGCATTTCACTAGGGTCGATTTCCCCGCACCATTCTCTCCCAGCAGCGCATGGAACGAGCCAGCGGGAACGGAGATCGACACATCGTCGAGCGCTTGGAATGCGCCGAAGCGCTTGCCCATACCGAGAATATCAATACTGAGAGCGCGCTTGGTCATGGCAGGGTCGCCAACAGCACGTCGGAGGTTGCGACCGCGCCGAACACGCCGCCCTGCATCTTCACCATGCTAAGGGCGGCCAGATGATTATTCGGGTCGGTCGCCCCGCAGCAATCTTCCAGCAGCAGGCACTCATAGCCCCGATCATTGGCCTCGCGCAGGGTGGTATGAACGCAAACGTCCGTTGTGATGCCAGTGAGGATGAGATTGGCGATGCCGTTTTGGCGCAAGATCAGGTCTAAGTCGGTCGCGCAGAAGCTGCCTTTACCGGGCTTGTCGATAATTACTTCGCCCGGTAGCGGCGCAAGCTCGGGAATAATCTCCCAGCCGGGTTCACCGCGCACCAAAATTCGCCCGCACGGCCCCGGATCGCCGATACCCGCGCCGATTTGCTGCGAGCGCCAGCGCTTGTTCGGCGGCAAATCAGCCAGATCGGGGCGGTGGCCCTCGCGGGTGTGGAGGATGAAATAGCCCTTTTTACGCATTACCGCCAACAACCGTTTAATCGGTTCAATCGGCGCGCGCGTCAGCGACAGATCATAGCCCATGGTATCGACATAGCCGCCCGTACCGCAAAAGTCGGTCTGCATGTCGATGACGATCAACGCGGTATTCTGCGGGCGCAAATCGGCGTTCCAGGGCCATTCATAGGGGGCAGAGGCAACGAGGGGCATGGGATTCTCCTAGAGTAAACAACCCTCAAGCAGCGCAAAGCGCGGCAGGACGCACAAAGTTACTAGCGCGTTATCGAAAGCTCGCTGGGCGCATCCTTCAAGCTGCGTTTCGGCGAAACCGAGACGATCATGATGAGCAGTGTCAGAATGTATGGAGCGGCATTGAAGAGATAGTAACCCTGGCTAACGCCGATAGATTGCAGCGCCGGGCCGAGGGCACCTGCGCCGCCGAACAGCAATGCCGCCACAAAGCACCGCAGCGGGTTCCAGCGCGCGAAGATCACCAAGGCTACGGCGATCAACCCTTGCCCGGACGACAGGCCCTCGTTCCAGCTTCCAGGATAGGACAGCGACAGGAAGGAGCCGCCGATTCCCGAAAGGAAACCGCCCAAGGCCGTGCAGATGAGGCGGACTCGGCCAAGCGAATAGCCCATTGCCCGCGCTGCCGCCGCGCTATCGCCGACCATGCGGACGATCAGGCCCCAGCGGGTTGTCTTGAACCCCCACGCCATTATCCACGCTAGCGCCCCGCCGACAAAAAACAGCGGGTTGATGTCGAGTGCCGAGGCGATGGCGGTATTGCCGGTCCAATCGCCGAGGGGAATCCCTGGTAAGCGCGGGGCTGCCGGCTGAATGAAGGGCTTGCCGAAAAAGAAGGCAAGGCCGGTGCCAAACAACATCAGCGCAATCCCAACCGCCACATCGTTGATGCGCGGCAGATTGCACAACAGCCCGTGCAGTACGCCGAGACTCAATCCCGCAAACCCCGCCACCAGCACGCCTAGCCAGGGCGAACCGGTGGTGTAGGCGGTGGCGTAAGCGCTCATCGCGCCGAAGATTAACGTGCCTTCCAACCCCAAATTGACGCGCCCGCTTTTCTCCGTCAGGCATTCGCCCAAGGAAACGAACAGAAACGGCGTCGAGACACGGATGGCCCCCGCGAAGATGGCAAGAAGGACGGTCCAGACTCCCGGATCTTGGCTCATTGCACAGTGCTCCTTTGGTCGGCAGGGCGGAAGAAAGGCAGGCGGCCATATAGGGTTTCGCTCGCCAGCAGCGTCACGAAAATCACCCCCTGCATGAGCAAAACTGTGGCATCGGGCAGGCCCATGCGCCTCTGAATGAGACCGCCGCTGGCCGCGATCCCCCCGAACAGCAGGGCGACGGGCAAAATTGCCAGCGGATTATGCCGGGCAAGAAAAGCCACCAGAATGCCTGTGAAGCCGTAACCCGCCGCCAGCGAGGCATTCGCTCGCCCGTGGATTGCGGCGACCTCGAAGAAACCGGCTAATCCTGCCGCCGCCCCCGCCAACATCGAAAAGCCGACAATGAGTTTCCCCACAGGCAGCCCTTGCGTTTTAGCGGCGCGCATATTGCCGCCCGTTACCCGCGCCGCGAACCCGATCGTGGTATGATCGATTAGGATATAGAAGCCGACGCACAGCAGTGCGCCGACGATCAGGCCCCAATGGATCTCCAGCCCCGGAATCGGCCCCACCATCGCCTCGTGCGGCAGGGGAAAAGTTGAGGGTTTATTCTGGCTGGCAGGGTCGCGGAACGGCCCCTCTACCGAAAAATTCAGAATAGCGATGGCGATGTAAACCATCAGCAACCCGGCAATCGTTTCGTTCACGCCGCGAAACGCCCGCAACGCGCCGATAAGCCCGATCCACACACCCCCCGCGAGCGCAGCCACCAACGCCATGAGCAGCATCACCGCCCAACCCGGCCATACCCCCGCAATTGGCAGCACCACAATCGCGCAGGCAAGCCCGCCGATCACAAGCGCCCCTTCGCCGCCGATAATCACCAGCCCTAACCGCGCGGGCAGAGCGACGCACAGGGCGGTCAAAATTAAGGGGGCCGCCCGCAGCAACGCATTCTGGAGCGAAAACCATGTGCCAAATCCACCGCGCCAGATCAACGCAAAAAAATCCGTTGGAGATTTCCCCAACGCCCATAAAAACAGCGAAAACAGCAACGCCGAGACCAGTAGCGCGCCCAACGGTACCACCACATACTCGCTGCGGGTTCTCCAGCGATCCAGCCGCACGGCCATCGGCGTCTCCTGTTCGAGCGGTGTACGTGTCAGGGGCTTTGCTCCCGACACCCCCAACCAAGGGGCTTACCCCCTTGGTCATCCCATTTTTTGTCACTGCCTTTGGAGCAATTCCGGGGCCAGGAATAAGGGATTCTTAAGGGCCGACCGGCACCTAGGGAGTTTCTCGTTCGCTTTGCCTCACGTTAAACGCTCTAACTCTTTGTTTTTTTAACAAATTCGTCGTCACGGGTGCCAGCGCGTTTGACGCGCAAAGCGCATTGGGCACCCGCTCGGGATTTGCTCCAAGTAGAGTGCGTCCTGGTCGTTTGACGCGCAAGCGCGTCGGAGGCAGCGCCTCTGCGTTAGGTCAACGACCCGATCACACCCTCAAGCAGGTAATTGCTGTTCTCAAGCCCAGTGTCGTAGTTATCCAAGCTCTTTCCAGCGCCGACGATTTCCTTGCCTTTATTGTCTTTGAGCGGGCCGACGTAGATGGGAGTTTTGGCAACAAGGGCGGCTTTAGCCTCGGTTGCGGCTTTGACGGCCTCGGGAGACGCGCCTGCACCGAAGGCGGTATTCTGGACGTAATCGAGATCGTAGCCGCCCCGCACGAAGTTCGGCAGTTTTTCGCCTTTGGTGAGGGATGCTGCGAACTGTTTGTAGATGGTTTCCCACTTATACTCCGCGCCGGTAATGAAGCCTTTCGGAGCGAGGGGGCCTTGATTGGCGTTATGACCGCAGGATTTAACGCCGCGCTTCTCGGCGGTCTGGATTACGACCTTCGGGCTATCGACGTGGCAGGTTATAACATCGCAGCCAGCATCCACCAGCGCATTGGTGGCTTCGGCTTCGCGCACGGGCAGGGACCAGTCGCCCGTAAAAATCACCTGCACGGTGGCGTTCGGGTTGGTTTTGCGCGCGCCAAGCAGGAAGGAGTTGATGTTGCGGATCACCGTACCGATGGGTTTTGCGGCGATGAAGCCGAGCTTATTACTCTTGGTTGACAGCCCGGCCGCGACGCCATCGACGTAATGGGCTTGATCAATATAACCTAAGTAACTGCCTGCGTTCTTCGGGTGCTTATCGGCCTGCCACAGCCCAACCGCGTGGCGGAACTCGATAGCGGGGTATTTCTTCGCCATTTCAATCATATGCGGATCGAAATAACCGAAGGAGGTGGCAAAGATAAGTTTCGCGCCATCGAGGTTAATCATCGATTCCATCGTCTTTTGGACGGCGACGGTTTCGGGCACATTTTCTTCTTCGATAACAGTGACGCCCGGCACGGCTTTGAGGGCTTGCGCGCCAACCGCATGGGCCTGGTTCCAGCCGAAATCGTCACGCGGGCCGACGTAGATAATCCCGATGGTCAACCCTGCGGCCCGAGCACTGCGAAACGGCAACCCGCCTGCAGCCAAGCCCAAGGCCCCGAACGCACCGCTTTTCAGGATAGAGCGGCGGCTGATCTGCTTTATGGTCATGTTTTTGGCCCTTTTCTGCTGAGATTTACCAAAACCTTGGAATGCTATCAGCAACTTGTATGCCAGGGTTGAAAGATGATTTTTTTCAATAGCTTGACCCCAGATCAAGGCTGTGGGGTCGCCCTAATTGTATGCAAAGACAATAAATAAGCCTAAAATATAGGCATAACTAAAAATTGCCTACAAGAAAGGCTGCCCGCGCGATCAATCCCCAGCTCCCCATAGCTTGCTGCCGCTTGCGGAAATTTTTTTTCGGGTTAGCCGCAGAATTTGAAATGTTGACGGACAAAAAAACTCTCATCGCATTAGTTAACACTCAACCACAACGCTATGGACGGTTCTTAGCCCTCGCCGCCCCATGCGTTTGATGCGCCAAACGCACTATGCTTTAACCGCAGTGGCGGGGATTACCGCTGCTGAGGACTATCCCACGAAACCGATCACGGTCATCGTGCCGTTGCTCGCCGGGGGAGCTTTCTCTCCAAGCATGTGGCTGCGGCAGCGCGCTTATCCGTATGCCATAACGCTCTGATGCCGCAGCAGCATCCCATACAGATCGCGCGGCTCGTCGGGGTCGGCCAACAGGTCGAGATTCACGTAAAGGCCCGTGGCCGTTAGCTTGTCACGCACGTAGCGCAGGGCCGAGAAATCTTCGATGGCAAAGCCTACCGAATCGAACAGTGTGATCTGGCTGGGGTCGCGCCGCCCTTGGGTTTTGCCAACCATCACTTCCCAAAGCTCGATCACCGGGTAGTCGGCGGGAAGCTGCTGGATTTCGCCTTCAATGCGCGTTTGCGGTGGGTATTCCACGAAGATATCCGAGCGGGTGAGAATATCCTTGTGCAGTTCCGTCTTGCCGGGGCAGTCGCCGCCGACAGCATTAATATGCACGCCAGCACCAACCATATTGTCGGTCAGAATCGTGGCGCATTGCTTGTCTGCGGTAACGGTGGTGATGATATGCGCGCCTTCAACCGCGTCCTGCGACGTTTTGCACTGAGTAATCTCGAACCCGGCCCCGGCAAGATTGCGCGCGCATTTTTCGGTCGCAACGGGATCAATGTCGTAGAGCCGCAGCTTGGTGATGCCCAGAATGGCCTTGAAGGCCATCGCCTGAAACTCGGACTGCGCGCCATTGCCGATAATCGCCATCGTATCGGAACCCTTGGGTGCCAGATATTTGGCGGCGACGGCTGACATGGCGGCAGTGCGGAGGGCGGTGAGAATCGTCATTTCCGTCATCAACACGGGATAGCCGGTGCCAACATCGGCGAGCACTCCGAAGGCGGTAACGGTTTGGCGACCGTCGCGGATATTCTTTGGGTGGCCGTTAACGTATTTGAACCCATACAGCGCGCCGTCGCTCGTTGGCATAAGTTCGATCACGCCGTCGAGCGAGTGGGACGCCACCCGCGCGGTTTTATCGAAACTCTCCCAGCGCTTGAAATCATCCTCGATATACTCGGCAAGCTCGGTCAGGAAGCGTTCGGTGCCAATCGTTAGCACCAGCTTCATCATGTGATCGACTGAAACGAAGGGAACGATATTGAGATTGGGGGCGCGGGTCATCGGTAAGTCCCTTTCGAGCGGTCGAGAATAGAGCGGCCCAGCAGGCTGCCAACGAGATCGACCATGAGCGTTGCCGTGCGGCCCCGCTCGTCGAGGAAAGGGTTCAGTTCCACAAGGTCGAGACTAGTCACGCGCCCGCATTCGTGCAGCATTTCCATCAATAGATGGGCTTCCCGCAGTGTCGGGCCACCTTGAACAGGGGTGCCAACGCCGGGGGCGATGGAGGGATCGAGAAAATCCACATCGAAGCTCACGTGCAGCAGGCCGTTGGCGTCTGTTACGCGGTTCAGGAAGGCGGTGAGCAGCGGCGCAATGCCGTAATCGTCGATCGCGCGCATGTCATGAATCGTGATGTCCGTATCGCGCAGCGCAGCGCGCTCGGCGGCATCGACAGAGCGAATACCCATCATGCACACATTCTTCGGGTCAACGACTGTTGGCAGCGGCGGAAACACCCCGTCGAAACTGTTAAGCCCGGTGAAGTAAGCCACCGGCGTTCCGTGCAAATGGCCGCTGGTGGTCGATTCCAGCGTGTGAAAATCCGGGTGTGCGTCGAGCCACAGCACGAAGAACGGGCGGCCCTGTTCGGCCGCTCTGCGGGCAAGGCCGGGGATCGTGCCTGCGGCCAGCGAGTGATCGCCGCCGACGAAAATGGGGAAGCCTTCGGCACTGGCCTGATACGCCGCCTCGGTCAGCGCTTCGATCCAGGCTACGACGTCCGGCAGCGCTTTTAGCGCCGGGTTCGGGTGATGCAGGTCGCGCGGCTGGGCGGGTATGACCGTGCCAAGATCGCGCACGCTATGGCCAAGCTCGGTGATCGCGCCCGTAAGCCCGGCGGCACGAAAAGCGGCAGGCCCCATCTCGCACCCCAAGCGCCCGGCACCCTCTTGAACGGGGACGGCAAGAATTTTGCAGGCTAAAACAGTGTGGGCTAAAACGGCGGGGGAGGCGGGGGTTTGGGCCATTGGAACTCTGCCTTACTCGTGAACATCCTTATTAGATCATTCCTTCCTGGCACTATGAATACAGGATATTGGCAAAAATCATGATAGGATTAGCCAAATTGGTTAATTACTCTGCCGAAATGGAAGGTTATGGATCATCTCGACGAACGGCTCATCACACTGCTGCGCCACAACGGGCGGCGGAGCGTGTCGGATTTAGCGCTGGAATTAGGGGCGTCACGCGCCACCGTCCGCGCCCGGATGGAGCGGTTGGAGCGAAGCGGCGCAGTGCTGGGCTATACCGTCATCCTACGTGCCGACGCCGTGGAACTGCCGGTACGCGGTATCATGCTGGTTGAAATCGAGGGCCAGATGGGCGACCGCGTTATCCGCGCACTGGGGGGGTTTGCCGAAGTCTCGGAGATTCACACCACGAATGGCCGCTGGGATCTGGTGGTGGAGTTGGGGGCGGCGACCTTGACCGATTTCGATACTGTATTGCGCCGCATTCGGCTTATCCCCGGCATTACGGGCAGCGAAACCAGCCTGTTGCTGGCAACCCCGCGCAGCACGAAGGCGCGGCTTTAGGTCCAAAATACACGCGCCCCCATGCGTCCCACCAATACGTCACCGAGTGCGGTTCTGACGCGCTGGTTTCACAAAAAGCTCCCAGGCACAAAGCGCGGTTACGCCGACCGCAAGCGTCGCCCAAAACGGCTCGCCCCAAAAACTTTCAACGGCTATCCAACCGACACAGACCAGCAGGACGACCAAGCGGACCCAAAGAGGGTGAAGCCACGAGGGCAGAGGGTTACTCACAAGCGGCTCGCCCCTTCAAGAAAGCGTTTCAAGATTTTTATCATGGGCCAGAATTTTTATCATGGGCCAGAGGATAACCGAGTTTGGGCCGCTTTGCAGTAGTCAAGCGCCCCTTGTAGGGCTTGCGGGAATGCGGGGGAGTTACGCTATGGTGAAGCCAGACCTAGTCTCAATCTTGGGGAACGGTTTAGGGAGAGAAAAGTGGCTCAAGAGATTTCGCATTGGATCAACGGTAAACTCCAGGCAGGCACCAGCGGCCAGTTCGCTCCGGTGTTCAACCCGGCAACGGGCGAGCAGAGCGGCAGGGTTGCCCTTGCCAGTGTTGCGGAAGTGGATGCGGCAGTGGCCGTGGCGAAAGCGGCTTTTCCGGCCTGGGGCGGCCTGTCGCCATTGCGCCGGGCGCGGGTGATGTTCCGCTTCAAGGAACTGCTGGAGCGCGACCGGGCGGAGCTTGCCGCGATTGTGACCGCCGAACACGGCAAAGTTCTATCGGACGCCGATGGCGAAGTAACGCGCGGGCTGGAAGTTGTGGAATTCGCCTGCGGTATTCCGCACCTGTTGAAGGGCGACTATACCGAGCAGGTTGGGCCGGGGATTGATAGCTGGTCCAATCGGCAGGCGCTGGGGGTTGTCGTCGGGATAACGCCGTTCAACTTCCCCGTCATGGTGCCGCTGTGGATGGCTCCGGTAGCGCTGGCCACGGGGAACTGCTTCATTCTGAAACCGTCTGAAAAAGACCCGTCTGCCGCGCTGAAAATGGCGGCGTTGCTGACTGAAGCCGGATTGCCGGACGGTGTGTTCCAGGTCGTGCAGGGCGGGCGCGAAGCAGTGGAACGGCTGCTGGTTCACCCGGATATTCAGGCAATTTCTTTCGTCGGCTCTACCCCCATTGCCGAAACCATCTACCGCGTCGGCTCGGCACACGGCAAGCGCGTGCAGGCTTTGGGCGGGGCAAAGAACCATATGGTCGTGATGCCCGATGCCGATCTCGATCAGGCCGTCGATGCCCTCATGGGCGCGGCGTATGGCTCGGCGGGGGAGCGCTGCATGGCGATTTCGGTCGCGGTTGCCGTCGGTGGTGTTGGCGATGCCTTGATGAAAAAGCTAGAGCCGCGCGTGCGCGCCCTCAAAGTCGGACCAGGCACCGATCCTGCCGCCGAAATGGGGCCGCTGGTGACGGCAGATCATTTCGCCAAGGTGCAATCCTATATCGATTTGGGCGTTGCTGAAGGCGCGAACCTCGTTGTCGATGGGCGGGGCCTTAAGCTGCAAGGCTATGAGGATGGCTTCTTCCTGGGCGGCAGCTTGTTCGATAATGTGACGCCGGACATGCGGATTTATCGGGAAGAAATCTTCGGCCCCGTGTTGGGTGTTGTGCGGTCCGATAGTTTTAGCGATGCCGTGGACTTGATTAACGCGCACGAGTTCGGCAATGGCACTGCGATTTTCACCCGCGATGGCGATGCCGCGCGGGAGTTCGCCAACCGCATTCAAGTGGGCATGGTCGGCGTGAATGTGCCGATTCCGGTGCCGATGGCCTTTCACAGCTTCGGCGGTTGGAAGCGCTCCTTATTCGGCGATCACCACATGCACGGGCCGGAGGGCGTGCGCTTCTATACGCGCCTGAAAACCATCACCCAGCGCTGGCCCACCGGTATTCGGGCGGGCGCGCAGTTTACGATGCCGACGCTGGGGTGATGTACGGAAGGCACTCCCCGCACCGGGTTGGGGGCGGGGAGTGCCTATTCGTGCGGGCTTTCCGGCAGTGTCGGTTTCGGCCCGAGTATTGGTGCGAGCGCGCTGGCAATACCGGTAATACCGGCGTTAGAAAGGCCAGCCTCTTTCATAACCGCGTCGATTATCGGCTTTGCCATCTGATACTGAAGCGCGGAATTCATCACCTGTTCGGGGAAGGTTGCGCCTGAACCACCGCCGCTCTGGCCCAAACTATTGTTTCCGCTTGCGCCGTCGCCAAGGCCCGAGACTTGAACGATGCGGATCGAATCAATCCGTTCCATCGGTTTTACCGCTTTTTCCAGAATCTCCGGTAACTGCTGAAGTAGCAGCGTGCGGACTTGCAGGTCGATTTGCGCGGCGGAAAGCGTGTTGAGCGCCGCATTCAGCGCCCGGCGGCCTTCGGCATCGGCCAGGGCCGCTTCTTGCCGGGCCTTAGCTTCGATCGTGATCGCGTCAGCGCGGTCCATCGCGGCTGCTTTTTCGGCAGAGGCGGAAACGCGCACGGCAATGGCGCTTTGTTCAGCCAGCTTTTCGGCTTCGATCAATTGGATGGATTTTTCGCGCTCGGCGGCGGCCACCTGCCGGGCGGTGGTAACGGATTCCTCGGCTTTGGCCGCTTCAGCGCGGGCAAGATTAGCGGCGGCTTCGGCTTCGGACTGGTCGCGCGACTTTTGCGAAATGGCGATTTGCGTGTCCTGCCGAGCGATTTCCACTTCTTTGCGCTGTTCGGCGGTGAGGACTTGGGTGTTCCGCTCCACGTCGATTTCCTGCGTGCGGATGGCGAGGTTCTTGTCGATCTCCGCTGCTTTTACCTGCCGTTCGGCTTCGATGCGCTTTTGGCTGATTTGCCGCTCGGCTTCCACCTTCACGGTTTCGGCCTCAAGGTTGCGGTTGGCCTGTTCCGTAGCAATCAGCGCCATTTGCTCGGCTCGCGCGGTTTCTATTTCGCGCTGCTGACTGAACTGGGCGAACTCTTGATCCTTTTCAATCGCCAGTTTTTGACGGTTTGCGTCCAAATTCTTGGCGCGCACCTGCATTTCAGTATCCTGCTCCACATCGTTGCGCTGCTTGCGCCGCGCTTCGGTTTGCTCGGTCAGGCGGGTCAAGCCTTCGGCATCGAAGGCGTTATTCGGGTTGAAGAACTGCTTATCGGTCTGGTCTAGGCTGGTGAGCGAGACGGATTCAAGCTCCAGCCCGTTTTTCTCCAAATCCTCGGCTACGGCATTTTGCACGGCCTGAACAAAATCGCGGCGCTTATCTTGCAACTCCTGAATGGTCATCGTTGCGGCAGTGGCGCGCAGGGAGTCAACGAACTTATCTTCCACCAGCGTGCGAAGCTCGTCGGGGCTTAGGGTGCGGGCGCCCAAGGTTTGAGCGGCAGTGCTTACGGCCTCTTCGGTTTGTTTCACGCGGACGAAAAAGCCGACGTTTACATCGACCCGCATCCGGTCTTTGGTGATAAGGCTTTCGCGCTCGCGCCGATACACGTCGAGCTTCAGTGTGTTCATATTCACGTGAATAAGCTCATGGAACACCGGCAGCACAATCGCCCCGCCGTCCATAATCACTTTCTGCCCGCCAAGGCCCGTGCGGACGAAGGCTAACTGCTTGGTTGCGCGCCGATACAGCCGGGCAAGAACCGCCCCGATACCGATTAGGGCAATCAGCGGAATGAGCGCAATGACTGTCAGGTCCGAAAAGAGGATCTTTTCAAGCACGGGGGCGTCTCCGATGAAGTGTTAAGAAAGGGGAGGCTTTAGAATGGGTTGGATCTGCGGGTCACGAATGCCCCGGAAGAAAGCCCCTTGTTTAGCGACGATGATAATGGGGGTACCGATAGCAAACTGGTCGCCGTCCCTATCCGGCTCGACCATCAGGTAATGGCTGCGGCCATGATGATCCTTCACCAGCGTCTGCGCTGCCATCCCGTGCCGGGCAATACCACCCGTGATTAGCCCGCCGCGCCCGATAAAACTGGCCTCGCTCACCGCGCTCGATTCATCGTGGGGCACGAGCCGCCCCAGCGCCGTTCCGAACCAGCGAACGCTCAGGAACCCCAACGGTACAGCGGCGAGGCTGGCGAGCGTTCCTGACAGATAATCGCCCAGAAGGTTGAGGCTAATCCACTGCACGCCATAACCGCCTAGGGAGAAGCCGGTTAGCAGCACGAGCAGTAAGACCAGCACGGGCACCCGCCCTACGTGCAACCACCCCAGCAAACCGTCCACCGCGCCATCGTTTTCAACATGCGGTATCAAATCATCGAGCAAGGCAGAGGGGTTGAGCGCCAAGAGCAGTCCAATGGCTTCCAGCAGCACTAGCCCCACTAACACAAGTGCTGCAACGCCGAAGGGGGCGGTAGGGGCAGCAGTGAAAAAATCCATAGACCAATCCCAATGCCAAGGCACATCTGGCGCAGAGAATAGCGGGTTTGCAGCCCGAAGGCTGCGGCAACTTATGTCATACGTTAAAAAATTCTTACTACTGCACGCTCTACGCAATCAGCCGGAAGCGGTCCACATCCACTAAGCCAAAGTCGGTGATTTTCAAATGCGGGATAACTGGGAGCGGAAGGAACGCCAGTTGTAAGAACGGCTCCTCCAGCGGGCAGCCCATCGCTTTCACAGCAGCGCGAAGGGTTTGCAGTTGGGCATCGACCCCCTCGAACGGCAGCAGGCTCATCAAGCCCGCAACGGGCAAGGGCAGATCGGCCAGCACGGCCCCGTCTTTGACCGCAACAAAGCCGCCGCCCAGTGCGATCACGCGGTTCACGGCAGCGGCCATATCGGCCTCGTTGGTTCCGACAACGCAAATATTGTGGCTATCATGCCCAACTGAGGACGCGAGCGCCCCGGCCTTAAACCCGAAGCCCTGCACAAAGCCGCGCCCGATATTGCGGTTCACCCCGTGCCGGGCGAGTACGGCGATTTTCAGCACGTCTTGCGCTATATCGGCCTTCAGCCCATCGGCCCCGAAGGCCAGCGTGGCGGTGCGGAATTCCGTCACGATTTTGCCCGGTAGCACGCCGATCACCGGCTGCGTCGCGGCGGCGGCGGGATGAGCGAAATGCGATGCTGTGACGGGATCGAGCTTGACGGAGTTGAGGCCGACGATTTCGGGCAGTGTGCGGCCCATAAAACTTTCGGGCGTAATCAGCTTGCCCGCTTGGATCACGCGGCCAACCGAGCAGCTTTCGTAATCATCGAGCAACACGATATCCGCCCGCCACCCCGGCGCGATCAACCCGCGATCCCGCAGGCCAAAGTGTTGCGCGCTGGACCAGCTTGCCGCCCGGTAGGCGTCCGCAGGGTCTGCCCCGAGCTTGATGGCCGTGCGGATTAAATGATCCATATGGCCTTCTTGGGCGATTTCCAGCGGGTTGCGGTCATCGGTGCAAAAGCCGCAGAACGGGGCAGTGCGCGCGTTGAGAATGGGGGTGAGGGCTGCGACATCGCGGCTGACGGAGCCGTCGCGGATGAGCACCTGCATCCCCTTACTCAGCTTTTCGCGCGCTTCCTGCGCGCTGGTGGTTTCATGGCAGTTGCGGATTCCGGCGGAAAGATAGGCGTTTAGCTCCTTCCCCCGCACCAGCGGTGCGTGTCCGTCAATATGGGAGCCAGCAAAATCGGCTAGTTTTTCCAAAACGTCGCCGTCTTTGGCGAACAGCCCTGGATAATTCATGAACTCCGCCAACCCTAGCGTGCGCGGGTGGTTCTTATATTTCCGCAGCACCGAGGCCCCCAGCGTTGCCCCGGAAGTCTCTAACCCCGTCGCAGGAACGCAGGAGGAGAGTTGTACGCGCAAATCCATCACCAGCGCCTCGGACGCCTCCAGAAAATAGCGCAGGCCCGCTTCGCCCAACACATTGCTGATTTCATGGGGATCGCACACCGCCGTTGTCGTGCCGCGCGGCAGCACGCAGCGGTCGAACTCGCCAGGCGTGACGAGGGAGGATTCCACGTGCACATGCGCGTCGATAAACCCCGGCACGGCCACCTGATCGGACCCGTCGATCTCGCGCACGCCGGAGTAGGTATCGAACGTGCCGACGATTTTGTCGCCGCAGAGGGCTATATCGGAACGGTGCAAGGTGCCTGAGACAACATCGAGCAGCCTGACGTTCTTAATCACCACGTCGGCTTTTTCGGTTCCCAACGCTTGATCTATACGGCGGGCGATGTCAGCGGTCGAAACGGTCATGGTCGTGTTCCTCCGTTGCGGGGAAACCCACTGCCGGAACTAGCGCGCCGCTTGCAATTTGCAGCAGTTGCGCTGCCGTGGCGATGGCGATTTCGCGCGGGTCTTTGCCGCCCGTACTGGGCAGACCGATGGGGCAAACGAGGCGAGTAGCCGCAGCTTCCGCAAGCCCAATCGCCGCTAGCCTCTTCAAAAACCGCGCTCTCTTTGTGGCCGAACCAATGAGGCCAACATAGGGCAGATCGGCCCGCCCGAGGGCGGCGGCGGTAATATCCAGATCTAGCGCATGATCGTGGGTCATTACGAGCACGAAACATCCAGCAGGCAGGCTCGGGATGATTGATGCCGCGTGCGGGGTAACATGGACGGCGACCTGCGACGGCAGGCTTTCGGGAAATTCATCTGGGCGGGCATCAATCCAATCAATCCGCCGGGGCAGCGGGCCAAGTACCGCCACCAGCGCCTTTGCGACATGGCCCGCGCCGAACAGCGCAAGGGTGAGAGCGGGGGGGAGAATCGGCTCGAAACTCACCGTTACGCTGCCTCCACAACATTGCCCCAAGGTTGGCCCCAGCGGCCATTTTCGCGTTACCGGCACGGCGGCCCGCTTTACCAAAAGCTCCCGGCCCAGGGCAATCGCCTCGAACTCCAATGCGCCGCCGCCAATTGTGCCGAGAACCTTCCCCGCGCTCACGGCCATTTTGGTTCCGGCTTGTCGGGGGGTAGAGCCTTGGGCGTCGAGCAGAGTGATGAGCACGAGAGGCGTGCCCGCGCGTTCCCAATCAGCCAAAGCAGCAAAGAACCCCCTCATGCGGTGCCGGAGAGGGTCATGATGGCCGTTAGAACCCGCTCCGGCGTCGCGGGCGCATCCAGCGGCACGGGGCCGCCGGGCAGGGGGCCGGGCAGGGGGGCAGTCGCGGCCACGGCATCGCGCAGGGCGAAGAATACGGCATTGGCCAGCATCAAGGGGGGTTCGCCCACGGCTTTGGAGTGGTGGATCGTATCTTCCCGGTTAGGTTCGTCCCACAGGGTTACGGTGAAAGCCTCCGGTACGTCGCGGCACACCGGGATTTTGTACGTGGAAGGGGCGTGAGTCCGTAAGCGGCCTTGCGCGTCCCACACCAACTCTTCCATCGTGAGCCAGCCCATGCCTTGAATGAAACCGCCTTCGATTTGGCCCTTATCCAGCGCCGGGTTTAGCGAGGTGCCGCAATCGTGCAGAATATCCGCCCGCAGCAACCGATTTTCCCCGGTGAGGCAATCGACTTCGACTTCGGCAACCGCTGCGCCATAGGCGTAGTAAAGAAACGGCCTGCCGCTGAAAGTTGCGCGGTCGAAATGAATTTTTGGTGTGGCATAGAAGCCGGTTGCGGAGAGCGAGACGCGCGCAAGATAGGCCGCGCGGACGAGATCGGCAAACCCGACCCGCGCTTCCCCTGCCTGCACCTGCCCACCGACGAAGCAAACCGCCGCTTCCGGCACGCCATATTTTTGCGCCGCGAAGGCTGCCAGCCGCCCGCGAATGGTCAGCGCTGCTGCTTCCGCCGCTTTGCCGTTCATATCGGCCCCGGAGGAGGCGGCGGTAGCGGAGGTGTTCGGTACTTTCCCAGTGGTCGTTGCCGTCGCGAGGATTCTGTTCAAACCGATACCGAAACAATCGGCTACAACCTGCCGGATTTTCTGATAGAGCCCCTGGCCCATCTCGATCCCGCCGTGGTTCACCTGCACCGATCCGTCGGTATAGACGTGGATCAAGGCCCCCGCCTGATTGAGAAAAGTGGTCGTGAACGAAATCCCAAATTTCACCGGGGTTAGGGCCAAACCGCGCTTAACAAAGCGGTTTTGGGCGTTGAAGCGCGCAATCGCTGCGCGCCGCGCGGCATAATCCGCACTTTCCGCTAGTCGGGCAATCAGGCGCGGGCCGATGCCGTCATCAACCGTCTGTCCATAGGGGGTTACGTCGCGCCCCGGCCCATAAAGATTTGCTCGGCGAACCGCCAGCGGATCGAGACCGCGCACACGGGCAATGTCGTCCAACACCGCTTCAATCGCTAGCATCCCCTGCGGCCCCCCAAAGCCGCGAAAGGCGGTATTGGAGACCGTGTTGGTCTTCAATCGGTATGAATCCACCGCCACATGGGGCAGATAATAGCAGTTGTCGATATGGAACATGGCGCGGTCGTTAATCGCACCCGACAGGTCTGCCGAATAACCGCAGCGCGCGGCAAGCTCGACCGCTAGCCCTTCGATTCGGCCCTCTGCGTCGAACCCAACCTGATAGCGCACGCGGAAGTCATGGCGCTTGCCGGTCATCACCATATCATCGTCGCGGTCGAGCCGCAGCTTAACGGGCCGCCCGGTTTTGAGCGCGAACAGGGCGGCGAGCGCGGCAAACTGCGCGGCCTGGGTTTCCTTACCGCCGAAGCCGCCGCCTAAACGCCGAACTTCGACCGTTACTAAGGCATCGGGAATGCCGAGGGCGTGGGCGACGAGATGCTGCACTTCCGACGGATGCTGCGTGGAGCAATAAACCAAAACCCCGCCTTCCTCGGTGGGGATGGCGAGGGAGATTTGACCTTCCAGATAAAAATGATCCTGCCCACCCATCTCAAGCGTGCCGGATAACCGATGCGCGGCCCCGGCAATAGCGGTTGCCGCATCGCCGCGCGCCATTCGTTCCGGCTTCAGAATGAAACTCTCGACCGCCATCGCGTCGCCAATGGTTAGGATCGCTGGGAGCGGTTCGACCTCGGCCACCTCCAGGCGGGCTGCCCTTCTCGCTGCGTGCAGGGTGTCGGCAGCCACGGCGAAGAGGGCTTGACCGTGGAACTCGATGAGGCTTTCCGCCAAAATCGGGTCGTCCTTCACCACGGGACCAACATTATTCTCGCCAGGAATATCCGCCGCGCTCAACACGGCGATAACGCCGGGAAAGGCGAGAACTTTGGCGAGATCGAGTGCCTTTAGCCGTCCGTGCGCGTGGCGACTGAGGCCGATTGCTGCGTGCAACAACCCAGCTGGCTCCGGCAGATCGTCGATATAGGGTGCCGTGCCGCGCACATGGCGGCAGGCAGCATCGTGGGGCTGGGACGTGCCGACGGTGGGAACGGGGGGAGTAGAGGCGAGTGGGAGGGCACCGTCCTTCATTGAGCGGCCTCCTGATCGTCTGCGCCCGTCTCCCGCAAGTAGAAGCGCAGCAGCAGGTTTCGCGCGACGGTAAGCCGATAGGCTGCTGACGCCCGCATATCGCTGAGGGGGCTGAAATCTTCCGCAAGTGCGTCCATCGCGCCCCGGATTGTTGTCTCCTCGAACGGTTTGCCGCGCAGCGCCGCTTCTGCCGCCCGCGCCCGCGCCGGAACCCCGGCCATGCCGCCAAAGCCAAGACGGGCAGCGGTAATAATCCCGCCCTCAAGCTCCAGCCGATAGGCGGCGCAGACGGCTGAAATATCCTGATCCATCCGCTTAGAAATCTTATCGGTTCCGTAACGAGAGTTATTTTCCAGCTTTAAGATCGAAATCGAAACAATAAACTCCCCCAACTGCCGGGCGGTTTTACGGTACTCCAGAAAATAATCTTCCAACGGCAACGACCGTTCTACGGAGCCTTTCCGTAGGGTGACGGTCGCCCCAAGGGCAATGAGCGCAGGCATCGAGTCACCAATCGGCGAGCCGTTGCCGATATTGCCGCCCAAGGTGCCGCTATTGCGGATTTGAACGGAGCCGATGCGCTTAAACAGCCGCTCTAAATCTAAGTGAATTTTGGCAAGATACGGCAGGGAGTCGGCAAAGCTAACCCCCGCACCAAAGCGGATAACTGTCGGCGTTTCCTCGATTTCTTTCAAGGTGGCCACGGCACCGACAGAAATCAGATGCGGCATAGAGCGGTGCTGTTTCGTAACCCACAGGCCAATATCGGTGGCACCCGCCAGCAAGTCCGCCTGGGGGAACCGTTCCACCAGATCGGCTAGGGCATCCAGCGTCACCGGCGCATCGAACCGTTGACCCGTATCACTAATAATCGACAGTGCTTCGCCGCGCTGGAGTTGCTGAAGCAGGGCCACGGGCGGCTCGGCAGCGGGGCGGGGCAGGTTGAACATGCTCGCCGCCGCCGCGATGATCGGCGTATAGCCCGTGCAACGGCACAGGTTTCCGGCTAACGCCGTGTCGATCTCTTCCCGCGCGGGGGGCGTGGTGCGTGACTGATAGAGGGTATAGAGGCTCATAACGAAGCCGGGTGTGCAGAAACCGCATTGGCTGGCGTGTTCCGTTACCATCGCCTGCTGGACTGGGTGCAGAGCGGCGTCTGAGGTGGCAAGGTCTTCCACCGTCACGAGTTCCTTGCCATCGAGCATGGGGAGGAACTGAATGCAAGCGTTAACGGCCTGATAGGTCACGCCCCCGCCCGCTAGTGTGCCGATAGTAACCGTGCAGGCACCGCAATCGCCCTCGGCACAGCCTTCCTTCGTGCCGGGGCGACGGGCACTGCCGCGCAGCCAATCGAGCACGGTTAGGGTCGGGTCAGAGACGACAACCTCTTGAATCAGTCGGCCCATGAGGAAGCGGATTGGCGTCTGCATCCCGTTCTCCAAATTATTCTAAATCCTGTCCCGATTTGACCCTTCGGTCAACCACCGCCGTGGAGACCCCCATCAGTTCCGCGCGTCGCCCAATGGGCAAGCCGCCGCTCCATCACGACCGCAGCCGCATACATGATGATTCCCAAGACTGCAATCACCACTAGACCCGCAAACAGCAACGGCGTGCGGAAGGACGAAGAGGCGACCAACATCAAATGACCGATGCCATTGTTTGCGGCGACGGTTTCGGCAATCACCGAGCCAACGAAGGCTAAGGAAATGGCCACTTTCAACGACGCAAAGAAATAAGGTAGCGCACGCGGCAACCCTACTTTCCATAGAATATCGCGCTTTCGGGCGCCTAACGAGCGCAGAACGTCTTGCAATTCCGGCTCTAGCGTTGCAATTCCGGCGGCGACGTTTACGGCGATGGGGAAGAAAGAGATTAGGAAGGCGGTGATAATCGCTGGAACCGTACCAATGCCAAACCACATGACCAAAATCGGCACCAGGGCTACCTTCGGGATAGCATTAAAGCCGATCAGCAGCGGGCCGAGAGCGCGATAAAGCAGCGGTGCTGCCCCGATTGCGACCCCCAGAGCGAGGCCGAACAGCACCGCAAGGCCAAAGCCGACCAGCGTGGTGAAAAGCGTCTGGCCTGCATTCAGCCAAATCGCCTCGCGATATTGAACGAGGGCTTTCAGCGTGGCTGTTGGTGTCGCCAGAATGCTTTCAGGGACTTGGAAAACGACGCACACGAACTCCCACAGCACGAATAGCCCGAGCGCGGAAAGCCACGGTAACGCCATGCGGAAGGCTTTGCGCTGCCGGGCGGTCATGCGGCCCCCAAGGATAGCGGGACTTGCCGTGCAACATCAATCTTGGCGCGAATTTCGTGCAGCAAAGCATTGAAATCGGGAGAAAAGCGCAAATCGAGCGAGCGGGGGCGAGGGAAATTGACCTCGCAAGCAGCGGCGATTTTACCGGGCCGTTGCGAGATAACGATGATTCGATCCGCCAGCATCGCGGCCTCTTGCAGGTCGTGGGTGACGAGCAGGGTGGTGAAGCGCCGCTCCAGCCATAAGGCTTGCAGCGCGTCCCACAGTTCCTCGCGTGTGAACGTATCGAGCGCGCCGAAGGGTTCATCCAACATCAACAGCGCCGGTTCGTGGATAAGCGCGCGGCAGAGCGAGACCCGTTGCTGCATTCCGCCCGAAAGTTGCCAGGGGTAGTGATCCTCAAACCCGGTCAGGCCAACTTTTGCTAAGAGTTGCCGGGCTTTATTCTCGTAACTCCGCCGATCTGCGCGAAAATTACGCCGATGCGGCTCTACCACTTCCAGCGGCAGCAGCACGTTTTCGAGCGCCGTGCGCCACGGCAGCAGTGTAGGGTTCTGGAACGCCATGCCGACGATTTTCAGCGGTCCCGTTACCTTTTGCCCCGCGACCGTCACTGATCCGGCAGAGGGCGGGCGCAGGCCGGAGATGAGCTTCAGCAGGGTCGATTTCCCGCAACCGGAGGGGCCGACGACGGCCAGAAACTCGCCCTCCTGCATTGTAAGATCAATGCCTTGGAGGGCGAGAACACCGCCCTCTTCGCCATAGGTGAGATCGGCGCCCTCAATGCGAATGAACGGCTCGCTCATAGTTTCCGATCAGCCGCAGGCGGCAGGAAGGAGGCATCGAACACTTGCTCGGGGGTCGGCACGGTTTTTAGGGTTGCCGCCAGCGCCACTTGATCAATAGAGCGCTTCAGCCGCGCCATATCGACGCCGCCGATACCGTCGCGCTTGACGTTGGGAGTAACGATATTGGTACTAATCGCGAGTTCCAGGCGTTCCATTTCCAGTGCTTCTTCGATCAATGGATCCTTTTTCTTGGTCGCGGCGATCCCGGCTTTCGGATCGGCGATCATTTCTTTCAGGCCCTTAAGGGTGGCTCTAATGAAGCTTTTCACCGCCTCTGGTTTCTCCGCGATAATCTTCGGCGAGGCAATCAGCCCGTTGCCGTAGAAATCCATTCCGAAGTCTGAATACCGCATCGCTACAATATCTTCGGCCTTCACGCCCTTGGCCTTAAGGTCCAGAAACGAGGAGAAATAGTGACCGGAGATGAAATCCACCTCTTTCCGTACCAACATGGCCTCGCGCAACGACGGATCCATATTCTTGCGTGGCACGGCAGTAGCATCAATGCCAACTTTCTGTGCAAAGGCCGGGAACAGCTTATAAGAGGCATCAAATACAGGTGCGCCGAGGGTTTTACCGACGAGATCGGCAGGTTTAGTAATCCCGCTACTCTTCAGCGCATAGACGCCAAACGGTGGGAAGTCATAGACCATCATCACCGCTTTAATCGCCTTATCGGCATTAGCGGCATTATACTCGATGAGGGCGTTCACATCGGCAAACCCAAGCTCGTAAGCGCTGGAGGCGACACGGTTGACTGCCCCCGCTGACCCTTGACCGGAGTCGATGGTCACATCCAGCCCTTCGGCCTTATAATAGCCCTTATCCAGCGCCATCAGGAAAAAGCTGGTTGGGCCTTGGTACTTCCAATCCAGTGTTACCTTAACGGCGGTTTGGGCTACAGCGGGCATTGCCAGGGCCGAGCCTAGCAAAATTGCGAGCATGAGACCTTTTGTAACCCCACGCCGTCCCTGAACCTGAGCCATGCCGGCCTCTCCTTATCGGTCGCGCCCCTGCTGGAAGCTGGGCTGTCGGCTTCTTAGGGCAAGATCCGTTCCACTCGTGAAAAGATCGTCAGCCTGCGCGTTTTCACGGGTCACGCCGCAAGCGCGCCTCATTTTTTGACCAAATGAACAATTGTTAAGCAGGATGCGTGGCGATCCAGTGGTGGGCGATGTCGATGCGCCGCGTTACCCACACCCCTGAGTGGCGAGCAATATGATCGAGGAACCGCCGCAAGCCGATCACTCGGCCCGGACGGCCAATAAGGCGGCAGTGTAGCCCGACCGACATCATTTTAGGGGCGGTATCGCCTTCGGCATACAGCGCGTCGAACGCATCCCGCAGATAGGCGAAAAACTGGTCGCCGGTGTGGAAACCTTGAGCGGTGGCAAAGCGCATATCGTTGGCATCCAGCGTATAGGGGATCATCAACTGCGCCCGCCCGTGGCTGCGGTCCCAATAGGGCAGATCGTCGGCGTAACTATCGCTATCGTAGAGAAACCCGCCTTCTTGGGCAACGAGACGGCGGGTGTTCGGGCTACAGCGGCCCAAGTACCAGCCACGCGGGCGGCTGCCGGTTAGGCGTTTAATAGCCTCAATCGAGCGGAGCATATCGGCCTGCTCGACATCTTCCGGGATATTCTGATAGTCGATCCAGCGGTAGCCGTGGCTGGCGATTTCATGGCCCAACCCCACGAAGGCTTCGGCGAGTTGCGGGTAGCGCTCCAGCGCCATGCCGACGGCGTAAACGGTCAGCGGCATATCGAACTCTTGAAATAGCCGCAGCAGTCGCCACACTCCGGCGCGGCTGCCGTATTCGTAAATGCTTTCCATATTGATGTGCCGCGCGCCGATAATTGGCTGTGCGCCGATGATTTCCGATAGGAACGCTTCCGAAGCGGCATCCCCGTGCAGAACGCAGTTCTCGCCGCCCTCCTCGTAGTTCAGCACGAAGCTCACCGCGATCTTGGCCTCGTTTGGCCACCGAGCGTGCGGCGGGTTTAGGCCGTAGCCAATCATATCGCGGGGGTAGGGCGCACTCGAAAAACTCATGGCGTTGTTCCTGCATAGATTATACGGCTCAGAGCGGAGGAGCAGACCGGAGGGACGGGACGCAACGGATAGCAAAGGGTAGCAATTGTCGCGCCGGGTTTTCCGTGTCAGCCTAAAAATAACAGTCGCAACGGTATCGAGTGAGAGGGACAGATGACAAGAGCGGTACTGGCGGAGCATGTGAGCGAAACGCGGCTGTGGTCGCGCTTGCGCGATCTTGCCGCGATTGGCGCGACGCCGAAAGGCGGCGTATGCCGGTTGGCGCTCACGCGGGAAGATGGCGCGGCGCGGGTGATGCTGGCCGTGTGGGCGAAAATGCGCGGCTACAGCGTGTCCGAAGATGCTATCGGCACTCTTTATATTCGCCGCGAGGGGAGCGATCCCAGCTTGCCGCCCGTGATGACCGGCTCCCATCTCGACACGCAACCGACGGGCGGGCGTTTCGATGGCGCTTATGGTGTGCTGGCCGGGTTCGAGGTATTGGAAGCCTTAGACGATGCCGGGGTGCAAACCCGCCGCGCGCTAGAGGTCGTCGGCTGGATGAACGAGGAAGGGGCGCGGTTTCAGCCGGGCTGCATGGGGTCTGGCGTGTTCGCGGGCGCAATGCCGCTGGCTGAAATGTTGGCTGTTGCCGATAAAACAGGCGCAACCGTAGGCGAGGCGATTGCGGCCCTGCCGAAAATCGGGCCAGCGCGGAACTTCGGTTTTCCTGTTCACGCCTATGTGGAAGCCCATATCGAACAGGGGCCGCGTTTGGAAGCGGCGGGCGATACCATCGGTATCGTCACTGGCATTCAGGGTGCGCGCTGGTTTGCCGTCGAAATCACGGGCAGCGAGGCGCACGCAGGCACAACACCGCGCGCCCAACGCAAAGACGCGCTGATGACGGCACTGAACGGCATTCAAGCCTTGCGCGCTGTGATGACCGATCCCGACGATCAGGTGCGCTTTACCGTGGGGCGGATGGAAGTTTCCCCCGGCTCGCCGAATACCGTGCCGGGCAAGGTTTTCTTCACAATCGACTTCCGCCACCCGGATGCCGCCACTGTGCAGCGCTTGGGCGATCTGGTCGCGCCGACGCTGGAAGCCAATGCCGGGCCGTGTGCGATTGCCGTGCGCGAAACCTTTACGGGGCCGCCCGTGGCTTTCGATGCGTTGGTCGTGGATCAGGTTGCGGTGGCTACGAAAGCGCTCGGCTACTCTCACCAGTCCTTGCCCTCCGGCGCGAACCACGATGCGAAATTCATGGCACGCCTCTGCCCAACAGGGATGATCTTCATTCCGTGCCTCGGTGGGGTGAGCCATAATGAGGCCGAATCGGCCACCCCGGCAGACTGTGTTGCGGGCGCGCGCGTGCTCGCCGAAACTCTGCTGGCCCTGGCCAATACTTGAACCGAACGAGAGACGCATGATTTTCAATCCCGCCGCCGTCCGCCCCGCGCTTGTGTCGATCCTGACCGATCTCATCGCCCGCCCCAGCCCCTTTCCTTCAGGTGATTGCCGGGCGATCAACGCTTATACTGCCGAACGGCTAACGCGGGCGGGTTACAGGGTCGAAGTCCTGGCGCGCTCGCCCGAGGCCGACGCGCAGGGCTATACGAATGTTGTCGCCAAGCTAGGGGCAGGCGAGCCGCGCCTCGTGTTCAACGCCCATGCCGATACGGTTTCGGTTGGCGAGCGGGCGATGTGGCAGACAGACCCGTTCACCGCCGTTGAAAAGGACGGGCTGATCTACGGGCTTGGCGCGGGTAACGGCAAGGGCAATATGGCCGTGCAAATCTGGCTGGCCGAAGAAATTGCTCGGCGTGGCGGGCCGACTAAAGGCGAGGTCTGCTTCACCTTCGTTGCGGACGAAGAAAACCTAGGGCCGGACGGTATGTTTTACCTGCGCGAAATCGGCGTGGTGAAGCCGCAAGTGTTGGTGCTGGGCGCACAGACGGAAAATCACCTTATCACTGCCGAACGCGGCGTAATGTGGGTGCGGATCGAGGCCAGCGGCACGGCAGCGCACGCGGGCAATCCGGCAGCGGGGGATAATGCTATCCTGCGGATGCTGCGCGTTCTGAGCCAGCTTGAGGCAATTCTATCCCCCCGCCTTGCTGCCCGCCGCGACGGGGCGATGCTCTCCACCAATAATATCGGTATGATCCGGGGGGGGCATAACACCAATGTCGTCCCCAACTTCTGCTGGGTAGAACTCGACCGCCGCGTGCTGCCCACCGAAAAAGTCACCGACGCTTTTGCCGAAATGAAAGCCATCGTGGAGGCTATCGACGAGCCTGAAGGCACCGTTAGCATCGCGCTTCTGCGCGGCACGAACGGTTTTCGTGCTCCCGAAGGCGGGCAGGGCGTTGCCGCATTCCAAAAAGCCATTAAAGCCGTAACGGGTATCGACGCGCGCTTTCTCAATGCCACGGGCGTTTCGGACGGGCGCTATTTTGCCGATGACGGTATCGACATCATCAACTTCGGCCCTGGCGCGGGCGCGCAAGGCCATGCGGCCAACGAAAGCGTTCCCATCGACCAAATGGTGACGGCGGCTGAAATCCAATTGGCGATGGTGCAGGATTTGCTTGGGGTGAAGTAGTCAGAAATCGGGATTGTTAAGGGGCGGGTCATGGCGTTAGAAGCCTATTTGCTCGATTGGGCGCAGATGCTGGTG
>JAAFIC010000070.1 GCA_013298565.1 Alphaproteobacteria bacterium
TGGCTTCTGGTGCCAATGGTGCCGCTTCCGCCGCCTGGCTCCCGACGCTGGGCGCGCAGGATATTCTGCTGTTGCAGGGCGAACTGCCCTTTGCCGAAGCCCTCCGCGCGGCCCGCACTGCCAAGAACAGCGGCGCGCGCGTAGTGTGGAACCTCGCGCCCGTACCGCCCGATCTTCCTGCCGATTTGGCCGAGATTATTGATCTGCTCATCGTCAATGAAGGCGAGGCCGCCGCCTTAACGGGCGAATCGACCCCAGAGGGTGCCGCCCGGTGCTGGCCCGCCGATATTGTCATCACTTTAGGGGCAGACGGCGCGTTGGCCCGCTTCGGTGATAGGCTGGTGCAAGAACCCGCGCGCCACATCACGCCCGTAGATACCACAGGCGCGGGCGATGCCACCGTTGGCGCGTTAGTGGCCGCCTTCAGCCGACGCGAGCCGCCCACCGCAGCCCTGCGCTTCGCCCTTGCCGCCGGAAGCCTCGCGTGCCTTACGGAAGGCGCGCAACCGAGTTTCGCCCCACGCGCCGAGATTGAAGCGTTCCTGGGCTAACGATAGGCGGCGCGGTAGAGCGTCACGATCTCGTCTGCCGTGGGCACGCGCGGATTATTGCCGGGCGACCCCGAGGCCAACGCTTGTTCCGCCATCCGTTCCATTAGCCCCAGATAGCGCGCCTCATCAATGCCATAGGCTTCGGGCGTCGGCACGGTTAGGTCGCGGTTGAGGGCGGCAAGGGCCTCCAGCAGCGCCGAAACCGCCGCCTGATCGCCTGCCTCTGCCGATGCCAGCCGGAGAGTGCGTGCAACCGTTGCGTACCGCCCCAGCGCCGCCGGAGCCGAGAAAGCCGTGACAGCAGGCAACAGCATAGCGTTCGATAACCCATGCGGGACATGGAAGAAGGCCCCAATCGGGCGACTCATGCCGTGAACCAACGCCACTGAGGCATTAGAAAAAGCCAAGCCCGCCAGCGTTGCACCGCGCATCATCGCTTCACGGGCAGCGTGATTGCTAGGCTCGAAACAAGCAGCGCGCAGGTTCGGATAGATTACCCCCATGGCTTCTAGCGCATAAACATCGCTGAGCGGGGTGGCCTTGCGGCTCACATAGGCTTCAATAGCGTGGGTTAGCGCATCAATCCCGGTATCGGCGGTAAGGCGCAGCGGTTTGGTCAACGTCAGTTCGTAATCGACGATGGCGGCGCGCGGCAGGCACGCGAGTCCCATAATGAGCATTTTCTCGTCGGTCGCCGCATCGGTAATCACGGCAAAGCGCGTTACTTCCGAACCCGTTCCGGCGGTGGTGGGAATGCAGATTACCGGCAAATCAGCGTGATCAGCGCTAGCAGGCACCCTATAATCGCGCATCGCGCCGCCACCTTTGGCCAGCACCGCCATGGCTTTAGCGGTGTCCATCGGGCTACCGCCACCAATCGCCAACAGGCAATCGAACGCTTCGCTTTTCAGCCGAGCCACCCCCGCCTCGATGACCTCAACAGTGGGATCGGGAACAGTTTCATCGAAAATACCAACCGCCAAGCCTGCCGCGCGCAACGTGGCTTCAATCTCGCCCACAACGCCGGTCTTCACCAAAAACGTATCCGTTACAATCAACGGGTGCCGAAGCCCCAAACGGTTCAGCACACTCGCAGTTTCGCGACGCGAACCGCCGCCCATCAGCACCAACTGCGGTGTCATTAAGCTGTACATTTTCCCCTCCCCTGTTTATCAGCCTGTCGGCAGGCTTGGCCCATTGATCGAGAGTTTTTATGTTGCAAGCGCTAACTGATTTATCATCACACGATTGTCTTGTGTCTTTCTGAAAGTCATTGAAGTTAAAAGAAAATCAGTAAAAATAAAAAAAATAGAAACTTTCTCCTTGCTCTTGTTCGCATTTGCAGCGATTTTAATACAGCTCCCTACAATCGTCGGGCCGTTTTATCCAGAAGTGGACCATAACGATGAACGCTGAAATTATTCAGGTCGAGTTTCGACTAAAGCGCGTCGTTTCTAATGATAATATCGACCCGGCCCGTCATCGTCGAGTTAATCTCTCTGCTACAATTGCCCGTCTCAGAGCCTCTGCGGCTGCCTCCGCAGCCTCTACTCAGGCGATGCGACAAGGTGCCGCACGGCTGAAAGAAGCATCGGTCCGCATGGAGGAAGAAACTCGTAATTTAGCGGAAAGCCTTAATAATCTCTCGAATAGTCTAAGTGCGCTACCCGTGTCGCAGATTTTCAACCAACTAAAGGCGATTAGGGAACTTTCTGCCGAAGGGTAAATTTGCGGCACTTGCGAGATAAACTTTTGGATAAGAGGGGAGGATTACTAAATCCTCCCCTTCCTTTTTTTGCAGCGACTTAGAGCTGCGTGCGATTAATCGGACGCAGTTCTAAAAGCAGCCATTGAGGCTGCGGCCAAGGGCGCGGATGCGCCTGCCCGGCGAGGGCTAAGATAAAACTAGAGCGTCTTGCGTCAACCTTTACGCAAGACGCTCTAAAGGGCTGCCGACGCCCCTAAATAATGCCGCACCGCAGCAAAAGCCGCTTCGATCAAGGCCGCATCGGCCCCACCGGCCTGCGCCATATCAGGGCGACCACCCCCGCCCTTACCGCCGAGCGCTTCCGCCCCGACCCGAACAAGATCAACCGCGCTAAGACGCTTTGAGAGGGCTTCGGTAACACCAATTACCAGCGAAACTTTCCCCTCGTCCGCCGCCGCAACCACAACAACACCCTCGGTCATATCCTGCTTCAACTGATCGACCATACCCTTCAACTCGCGGGCAGGAACGCCATCGGCCCGGCGCGCGACGAACGACACACCGGCGATGGTTTCAGCCGCCGAAGCCCCCGCCGAGCCACCCGACGCGAGCGCCTTGCGCGCCTCCAGCAACTCCCGCTCCAACCGCCGCCGCTCTTCAACGAGAGCGACGACGCGGGCCGGAAGCTCGGTTGCCGTGGTTTTCAAGGTTCCCGCTGCTGCTGCCAGGGTCGCTTCCTGCTGGGCGAGATGATCCAACACGGCCTGCCCGGTAATCGCCTCGATCCGGCGCACGCCCGCCGCGACCGCGCTTTCGCCGACAATCTTGAACGCGCCAATATCGCCAGTGCGGCGCACATGAATGCCGCCGCACAACTCGACCGAAAAGCGCGCGCTATCGCCGCCCATCGTAACGACGCGGACTTCATCACCGTATTTCTCGCCGAACAGGGCCAGCGCCCCTTCTGCTACGGCGTCATCAGGCGTCATCAGCAGCGTATTGACATCGGTATTCAGGCGAATGCGCGCATTCACATCCCGTTCGACATCCTGCACTTCCTCCGCCGACAGCGGCTTGGGGTGGCTCACGTCAAAGCGCAACCGCTCGGCTGCCACCAAAGAGCCTTTTTGCGTGACGTGATCGCCCAAACGGCGGCGCAAGGCTTCGTGCAGCAAATGGGTCGCGGAATGGTTAGCGCGCAGATGATCTCTCCGGCGCGCATCGACCGTTAAGGTTACGCCGTCCCCTACCGACAGGCTTCCTGCCGCGACCGTGCCCAGGTGAACCCACAGGCTGCCGACGCGCTTTTGCGTGTCGCTAACACGCATGTGGCCGCCCGCAAGGGTTTTAATCTCGCCCTGGTCGCCCTGCTGACCACCCGATTCAGCGTAGAACGGCGTTTGATTGACGATCACCGCCACGCTCGTGCCTTGGACAGCGCTCTGGACCGGCGCACCATCGACAATAATCGCGAGCACTTGGGCTTCCGCCGCCTCGGTAGCATAACCGAGAAAATCGGTGGCACCGTGGCTATCGCGCAACTCGAACCATAGCTTATCCGTCGCCGCTTCCCCAGACCCTGACCAAGCCGCCCGCGCTTTGGTGCGCTGGGCCTCCATCGACGCCTCAAACCCAAGCGTATCAACCGTGCGCCCCTGACCGCGCAGCACATCCTGCGTAAGATCGAGCGGGAAGCCGAAGGTGTCGTAGAGCGTGAAAGCCACATCGCCCGCCAACGCTTGGCCCTCACCGAGCCGGTTGGTTTCGTCTTCGAGCAGTTTTAGACCGCGCTCCAGCATGGCCTTAAAGCGGGTTTCTTCCAACTTTAAGGTTTCGGTCATCAGCGTGCTGGCGCGATTGAGTTCCGGGTAATGCTCGCCCATCTGCTTTTGCAGTGCCGGAACCAAGCGCCACAGGTGCGGATCGCGGCAGCCAATCATATGAGCATGGCGCATGGCCCGGCGCATGATGCGGCGCAGCACGTACCCACGCCCCTCGTTCGACGGCAACACCCCATCGGCCATCAGGAAGCAGGACGCGCGCAAGTGATCGGCGATGACGCGGTGAGAAATCTTGTGCGCGCCATCGGGATCGGAGTTGGCGGCCTGGGCCGACGCTTCGATCAGCGCGCGCATCAAATCAATGTCATAATTATCGTGCTTACCCTGAAGCACCGCCGTTAAGCGCTCCAACCCCATACCCGTATCAATGGATGGGCGCGGCAGCGGCAGGCGCGTACCGTCGGCCTGCTGCTCGAACTGCATGAACACGAGGTTCCAGATTTCGATAAAGCGGTCGCCATCTTGATCGGCGCTGCCCGGCGGCCCACCCCAGACCTTATCGCCATGATCGAAGAAAATCTCGGAGCACGGGCCGCAGGGGCCGGTATCGCCCGCCGACCAAAAATTATCGCTGGTCGCGATGCGGATAATACGATCATCACTAAGGCCCGCAATTTTCTTCCACAGGCCGTGAGCTTCGTCGTCGGTATGGTACACGGTAACAATCAGGCGCTTGGCGTCTAAACCAAGCTCGCGCGTGACCGTATTCCACGCCAACTCAATCGCCCGTTCCTTGAAATAATCACCGAACGAGAAATTACCGAGCATTTCAAAGAACGTATGGTGACGGGCGGTATAGCCAACATTCTCCAGGTCATTATGCTTGCCGCCCGCGCGCAAGCATTTTTGCGCGGTGGTGGCGCGCACGTAATCGCGCTTCTCCGTTCCGGTGAACAGATTCTTGAACTGGACCATTCCCGCGCTGGCAAACAGCAAGGTAGGATCGTTCCGGGGAACGAGCGGGCTTGACTCCACGACCGCATGGCCCTGGCTAGCAAAATAAGAGAGGAATTTAGCGCGAACGTCGTTAGTGCTTTGCATGGTCTTCCCGTTGACGGTGCGGTGTTCTTAAGACCGGCCCGCTTAACTGACACACGCAGGGCCTTGAGTTGTATGTAGCGCGCCCGTGATGGGCTTGTCCATGCCGCAGGCGGAAACGACGCGATCAAAGGGATCGGCCTCATTTCCGCCAGCCGACAGGTTACTCCGCCGTTGTTTCCGGCGCGCCCATCATGGCATCGGCCACGCCCTTGGCATTGGCGCGAATGGCTTTTTCCACCACATCGGCAATCGCCGGGTTTTCGCGCATGAAGACCTTCGCGTTCTCACGCCCCTGGCCAACGCGCTGCCCTTCATGGGAGAACCAGGCCCCGGATTTTTCGACAATCCCGGCCTTCACCCCCAGGTCGATCAACTCGCCGACCTTCGAGATGCCCTCGCCATACATAATATCGAACTCCACCACGCGGAACGGCGGTGCCATCTTATTCTTCACCACTTTCACGCGGGTTTGATTGCCTACGGCGGTTTCGCGGTCCTTGATCGACCCGATACGGCGAATATCGAGACGAATCGAGGCGTAGAATTTCAGCGCATTGCCGCCGGTCGTGGTCTCGGGGCTGCCGAACATCACGCCGATTTTTTGGCGAATCTGATTGATGAAGACCACCATACAGCGCGATTTGGAAATCGTGCCGGTCAGCTTTCGCAGCGCTTGGCTCATCAGCCGCGCCTGCAAGCCGACGTGCGAATCCCCCATCTCGCCTTCAAGCTCGGCACGCGGCACCAGGGCCGCAACGCTATCTATAACCAGCACGTCAATCGCCCCAGAACGCACCAGCGTATCGGCGATTTCCAGCGCCTGCTCCCCCGCATCGGGCTGAGAAATCAGCAATTCATCAATATTTACCCCCAGCTTGCGCGCATAGCTTGGATCAAGCGCGTGCTCGGCATCAATGAAGGCGCAAGTGCCGCCTGCCTTTTGCGCTTCGGCGATCACGTGCAGCGCCAGCGTGGTTTTGCCCGAGCTTTCCGGCCCGTAAATCTCGACGATGCGGCCGCGCGGCAATCCGCCAATCCCAAGGGCAATATCCAGCCCTAGAGAGCCGGTCGAGATCACTTCGGTCTCAACCGAAGCGTCACGCTGACCTAATTTCATAATCGAGCCTTTGCCAAAGGCGCGTTCGATTTGCCCGAGGGCGGCTTCTAAAGCCTTGTTCTTATCCATGCTATCTTTATCGATAAGGCGCAGTTGCGCGACGGTCATGATGAGTGCCTCCCGGTTATTTCACAGCCATCGCAGCGATGCAACGCGGGCCAAACCAAAGCGGGGATGCCAGGGAATGCCCTATGCCGGACCATAACAAGAACAAAGCCATTCTTCAAGAACATTGTTAGAACAATTTTTAGAGATTTGATGGTATTTGATCGGCAACTTTTGCCGCTAACTGCTTAAGGCTGAAAGGTTTTTGCAGAAAAACGATCGCGCCGAGCGCATTAAGCTGATCGCGCAAATCGTCGTCAGCATGGCCCGAAACGCACATGACCGGCAGGTTCGGAAAAGTCTGCCAAATCTCCCGCACCATCGTTGGCCCATCCATACCGGGCATGACAACATCGGTGATGAGCAGGTCCGGGCGGGCAAGACCGCCGCGAATAAGATCGAGCGCAGCTTCCGCCGAGCGCGCCTCGGTTACGTGGTAGCCTTTGCTGCGAAGAGTGCGCGCGGCAAAAGCGCGCACTGGGTCTTCATCTTCCACAATCAAAATCGCCCCCCGCCCGCCCGAGCCGGTTTCAGGCGGCGCAACGTCGGCGGGCAAGCTGTCGCGACGCTCTGGGAGAAGGGATGTTTCTTCGACCGGGGCCATCTGCGGCAGATAAATGGTAAAGGTGGTACCAGTGCCCAGTGCGCTATCGACCTTCACGAACCCCCCCGTCTGGCGAACAATGCCATAGACGGTCGAAAGCCCCAGGCCAGTGCCTGAGCCAACTGGCTTGGTGGTGAAAAACGGCTCGAAAATACGGGCCTGCACGTCTGGCGACATGCCCGAGCCAGTGTCGCTCACGGAAATCGCCACATAATCGCCAGGAGCCATAGTTTCATGCCCCATGCGCCGGGCAAATTTCACGGTTTCTACCTGGGTTGCCACGGTTAAACGGCCCCCGTTCGGCATAGCATCGCGCGCATTGACCGCAAGATTGATGATAACCTGCTCCAACTGCCCCGGATCGACGCGCACCATTCCCAAATTGCGGCCATGATGCAGGTCAAGCTCGATACCCTGCCCGATCAAGCGGCGAAGCAGATGCGAGAGTTCAGCCAAAATATCGGAAATATCAAGTTGTGATACCTCCAGTTTTTGTTGCCGCGAAAAGGCCAGAAGCTGTCGCACTAAGGCCGCCGCACGATTACCGTTCTGCTTGATTTGCATAATATCGGCAAAAGAGGCATCGCCTGCCCGGTGTCGCTGTAACAAGAGATCGCAGTAACCGATCATTGCCGTCAGCAGGTTATTGAAATCATGGGCAATACCGCCGGCAAGCTGGCCCACAGCCTGCATTTTCTGCGATTGGACGATGCGGTTCTCCAACTCTTTTTGATCAGAAATATCCACAGCTTGCAGCAGCCAACCGCTCGGCCCAGCCTCTGCCGACCAACGCTCAAAATAAAACCGCGCGGCGCAGCGCGTCTCCCGCCCCGGCTCGGCAATCAGATCCACGTCCACAGGCGCGGGTACGGTCTGCCCCCCGGAAAGAGCCTGGGCAACCGCCTCCTGCCCCTCCGAGATGAACGACAATAGGGGCCGGTCCAGCGGGTTCGTTACGCCCAACAGCCGCCGAAACCCAGGGTTAGCGCTGCGAATGATACCCTCGACCACAAACACCGTCGGCAGGGGTAACGGCGGTAGCGTAACCACCTGCTGAGGCAGCACTGCCGCGCGCATTTTCCACCAAGATAGGCCCATCAGGCTTCCCCCTCCCTCTAGCGGGCAGGCGGCGGATTAGGCCCCCGGCCAGAAGGCTCACGACTAGAAGGATCTACCGTACCACCGAGGCTGGTGGCGGCGGTAATTCCGGCAGTAAGCGGCTTGGATAGCCCGCCGCCGCGCTGATTGCGGCGCATGACGAAGGAAATCAACTCAGCGACTGCCTTAAAGGTTTCCGGCGGAATTTCCTTATCGAGTTCAACTAACGCATAAAGCGTGCGGGCTAAGGGTGGATTTTCGACAATCGGCACACTGTTTTCAGTGGCGACCTCACGAATGCGTAGAGCAACAGCATCAACGCCCTTAGCAATCACTTTTGGCGCGGGCATCGTATCGTCGTACTTCAAGGCAACCGCGTAATGGGTTGGGTTGGTTATCACAACCGTTGCTTCCGGCACTTGGGCCATCATGCGCTGTTTAGCTTTTTCCATCCTGATCTGCCGTAGTTTGGCTTTAACGTGCGGATCGCCTTCTTGGTTTTTGAACTCTTCCTTCAAATCATGCTTCGACATTCGCATCTGCTTCATGAAAGCAAAGCGTTGATATAAATAATCCAACCCTGCAACGACGGCGACAATGGCAACGACCAAGAAAACAACACTCAAGGCAAGTTTATTAATTTCACCTAATGTATCGCCAACATCTGTAAGAACAAAGCGATCAATACTCTGCATTTCTGGCCACAACAAATAAATCGTCGCCGCACCAATGACGATCATCTTCGTCACGCCTTTGATGAACTCAACGAGGTTTCGCATCGAAAATAATCGGCCAAAGCCTTTGATTAAGCCAATTTTTTCCAGCTTTGGGGTAATAGACTCGGTTGAAACCAGCAAACCAAATTGTAAATAAAAGGCCCCGAATGCGGCAACCATGAGAATAATGAGTGGAAATATTAAACTAATCGCAATCGCAATAACTAACTCACCAATCAAAACAGTAAAATTTGTATCGTCAATCCGAATATCCCAAGAACGCTCCAAAAATGCGCGGGCAATGTTCGCAATCTTACCACTCATCATGGCGCCGAAGGCGGTCAAAACCAGCGCAGAAGCCCCAAGCATGGCAAAATTAACCACGTCGCGAGACTGGATAACATTGCCTTTCTCGCGCGCGTCTGCCAGCTTTTTGGCAGATGGCTCTTCTGTTTTAGAGGCATCATCTTCTTCACTCATGGCACCCCCAACGTCAGCATCCTCTGAAGGGCAACCCCAACAGTATCAACAAACAGGTACATAATGGAGGTTAGTGTAATGATAAGCAGAATAAACCCAAAGATAATTTGAATTGGTTGCGCGAGAAAGAAAACCTGCAACTGCGGCATTAAGCGCGATAACAAACCGAGCGCCACGTTAATCATCATCATGACGACGAAAAACGGCCCGGTCATCTGAATACCAATCCGAAACGCCTGGCTAACCACACGCACGATCGATTCGGAGGCGTCACCTACGGAAATGCCCTCCCCCGGTCTAAACAACCCATAGCTATCGACAATGCCACGCAGCATCAAATGGTGCATATCGGTCTGCATCATGATGACCAGCGCAATCAATCCTAAAAAGGTTGCGACGGCAGAGGTTTGTTCCGAAATCATTGGGTTGAAGATGGTCGCGCTCGATAAGCCGATTTGAAACACAATGGCCGTACCGGCGACTTCTAGCGCGGTAAACAAAATCCGCACCAGCAGCGCGAGGAACACCCCAATCAAAATCTCACCGACGACCAAAATCACCAAAGCGCCCATCGTGGACGGCAAGGGCGGTAAGGAAGGGGCGAGAAAGGGAGTAATCGTCATTGTCACGGCAAGGGCGAACAGCACCCGCGCCCGCGCTGGAATAATCTGCTCGCCGAACAGTGGCAGCACCATTAGGGCCGAACCAATGCGGGCGAACACGAGCGCTAAGGCGAACAATTCGCCGATAAGGAGATTTTCAAACAGCCGCATCTCAGCGTTCAGCCGAGCGAAATGATGCGGTCAACCAAGCGTTCCATGAAGCCCTGCATCGTTGCCAGCATGAACGGGAACAGCAGCAGCAACGAGATGAAGACCACAATGATCTTCGGAACGAAGGTCAGCGTCATTTCCTGAATCTGCGTCAGCGCCTGGAAGAGCGAAATTATAAGACCAACTACCAACGAGATGATCAAGATCGGCCCCGACACCTGAAGCAAAACCAGCACGGCTTCCCGCGCAACTTCGAGAGTATTGGCCTCATTCATCGGGCGGCGACCTTACTGACCAAAACGCCCCTAAAACGCCAACCGAGCGTTAAATGGGCATCCGCATGATTTCGTTATATGCCTGTACCACACGGTCGCGGATGGCGACAACCGTTTGCAGCGTGACTTCGGCATTGGCAACCGCCGTGACGACTTCGGTAATATCCGGGGATTGCCCGGCAGCGGCCTTCGCCGTTTGGCCTTCCGCCTTATACATCGTATCGACTGCCGAGCGACCGGCCTTCTCGACGAGTTCGGAAAAGTTCGGCCCCATCGGGCGGGCGCTGCTGTCTAGGCTGGGCAGAGCGCGCACGGTGCTGCCGTAAGCGGCGGCGGCGGAGGCGGGATTGGTCGTTGTCATGGCATATTCCTCTCAGAGGCAAAAATTTAGGTTGTCCGCAGCAGACCGATGGTCCGCGATAGCATGGCCTTCGAGGTCTCGATCACCGACAAATTTGCTTCGTAGGAGCGCTGGGCTTGGCGCATGTCCGAGAGTTCGATGAGCGAACTCACGTTCGGGCGCATCACATAGCCTTCGGCATTCGCTGCGGGGTGACTAGGATCATACTTCAGCTCGAAATCTTTGCTATCAGGCGTGATTTTGTTGACGCGCACCATATCGGCGTTGATCGACCGATCGAGCACGTTCTTGAACGTCATGATCTTGCGGCGATAAGGCTCGCCGCCGGGCGTTTGGGCCGTTGAATCGGCATTCGCAAGGTTTTCCGAAATCACCCGCAGACGCTCGCCTTGAGCGCGCATCCCAGCGGCGGAAATTTGCATTGCGTCTTTAAGATTCATGAACTTAGCCCCTTTTTTCTCGCCTAATCACTGAACCTTTGCCGCGCGATTACTGGCCGCGCAGAACCATTTTGGACAAAGCCGTGTACCTATTATAAAGTTCGGCATTCAGGGTGTAGTCGCTTTGGTTCTGCGTCATCTTCATCATCTGCTCTTCGAGCACAACGCCGTTCTTACTCAGCGAGGTTTCGTAGGGCTTCTTCTCCTTATCAGTCGCGAACTTGGTCTGCGGGCTGACGGGGGCCAGATGGTTAGGTTGGGTCATGGCGAGGGGTTGGCGCGAATTGGCCTCCTTCATCGCCTGAAGAAAATTCTGTTGGCGCAGGTCGCTGGGGCGGTAGTTAGGCGTGTCGGCGTTGGCAACATTCTGGGCCAGCACCTTATGGCGGTCGCCGAGATAATCCATGCGCCGAGCCATCAACTGCATCAGATTGGTTTTGCTGTCACTCATCGCCTACCACCCCATCAGAAGCCCTGGAAATTTTGCCCTAAGCCGTAGCCCCCTGCAAGCAAACCTCACGCCAGCTTTCAAACTTAGGTTTATGCTTGGTCAAAGCGTTTGTCTACAGTATTTTAGCGTTGAAAGCTGACTTTTCGCATGAAGGATGTGTTGCGATGAATGATTCCCCAGACCGACCCTCGGAATCTTTTGCCGAGGGTAAAAAGCGCCGTCCGATTGCGGTTGCCCTGAACTATCAGAAGGGCGACTTGCCGAAGGTTGTGGCCTCTGGGCGCGGGGCGATTGCAGAGAAGATTCTCGAAATCGCCTTCGCCAACGGCGTGAAAGTGCGCGAAGATCGCGACCTTGCCGAATTGCTCTCGGCAGTAGAATTAAATTGTCCAATCCCCGTCAATTGTTTCGAGGCAGTTGCGGAGGTTCTAAGATACCTTTATCAAGCCAATGCGCGACTAAGCGGTGCGCCCATCGCTGGCATGAACGACGCCCCGTTAGACGAACCGAACCGCTATTAACCGCCACATCGGGCAACTGGACCAGAGACAGACCGTGACCGAACCTCCCGCCCGCTCCCCCGCCCCTCGGAAACCTACCCCCCCGCGCGCGCCCTCGCTCGATCCCCAAGCCGTCATAGAGGGCTTCAACCGCGTTATTCTGGCGCTGGAAGCAGCGCTGACGACGCTGGAAGAGGAAGGCTCGGTCGATCTCGCGGGGTTGGATGAGGAAATCGAGCGGCTGTGCGGTGCCACGATGAAAATTACTGGCCCCGCTGCCGATCCTGTGCTGAAGCGGATGGGGGCGATGACCGATCTGCTCGAAAAACTCAGCAGCCAGTTGAGCGAGCGTATGGCCGACAGCAGCACGCAAGAGCAGGTTGAGGCGAAAGCCAAACACCGTTCCGCGATCTCAGCCTACCGCAAACCCGAACAAGGCGAGGGATGAATATGGGTGCCGATGTGATGAACGACGGCTATATCCGCTTTGTGGTTGGGTTGCTCGTCGTTTTGGCGATGATCGTGGTGGCGGTCTGGGTTGCGAAACGTCTAGGGCTGGGCACCACGGCGGGTTTTCGGGGTAAAGGCCGTCGTCTCACCCTGGTGGAGGTGATGCCGCTCGACCAGAAACGCAAACTGGTGCTGATCCGCCACGATGAAACCGATCATCTGATTCTGCTGGGGGCCACGCACGAGGCGCTGCTGTCCTCGACGGCGGCACCGGTTGCAACCGCCGCCCTAGCTCCCGCGCTGCTGCCGGAAACTGCCGATAAAACCCGGAAAAACCCGTTTCTAGCCGCAGACCGGGAGACCTAGGATGCGCCGCGCTCAGGCTTCCACTCTCGCCCTTGCCGCCAAATGGGGTGCGCTTTCCGGTCTCGTGACGTTTGTGGCGCTGCTCGGCATTCTCTGGACCGATCCCGCAATGGCCCAAGCCCTAACGCTGGACCTTGGCGACGGCGGGGGCAGCACCACAGGCCGGATCATTCAGACGCTGGCGACGTTAACGGTCATCAGCCTCGCGCCTTCGATTTTGATGATGGTGACATCTTTCACCCGCATCGTCATCGTGCTATCGCTGCTGCGAAACGCGATTGGGATGCCGCAGTCGCCGCCGAACTCGGTCATGGTAGCGCTCGCGGTGTTTTTGACGGGCTTCATTATGCAGCCAACCCTAGAGCGCGCCTATAATCAAGGCTTGCGCCCGCTGATGAATGAAGAAATTACCGAAGCCCAAGCCTTTGATCGCACAATCGAGCCGTTTCACGGGTTCATGATCCGCCATGTGCGCGAGAAAGATCTGCGGCTGTTCTTCGATCTTGCCCGCACGCCGCCTGTAGAAACCGCCGCACAAACGCCCCTGCGCGTGCTGATCCCGGCGTTTATGATTAGCGAGTTGCGGCGCGCCTTTGAAATCGGCAACGTGCTGATCCCGGCGTTTATGATTAGCGAG
>JAAFIC010000071.1 GCA_013298565.1 Alphaproteobacteria bacterium
CGCATTCTCAAAAATAAACGTCCTCAAGTAGGCCAAGGGCCGATAGGACAAATAAAACACGTCCTCAAGTAGCGCAACGCGCGATAGGACAAACAAATAAACGCGGGGTGGAGCAGCCCGGTAGCTCGTCAGGCTCATAACCTGAAGGCCGCAGGTTCAAATCCTGCCCCCGCAACCAGACTATGAAAACCCCCCGCCCAAAAAGCGGGGGGTTTTTTGATTATGGAGATTACCCTCCCAACCCCAAGGCCAGCGCCGCATTGACGCCGCCGAAGCCAAAGGATTGCGTGAGCACGGTTTCGAGAGAGGCCGAGCGGGCTTTATTCGCCACCGGGTCCAGCGGGCAATCGGGGTCTGGACCGAGCCAGTTTACGGTTGGCGGCAAGGTTTGATGGCGCAGGGCCTTGAGGCAGATAATCGCCTCCAGTGCTCCCGACGCGCCGAAACTGTGGCCAAGCTGCGATTTGCTGGAGGAGAGGGCGAGGCGGCCAGCGTGAGGGCCGAAGAAATCACGCACGGCGGCGCTTTCCACGCGGTCGTTCAGCACTGTGCCCGTGCCGTGCCCGTTGACATAGGCGATGTCGCCCGGCTCCCGCCCGGCGTCTTTCAGCGCGCGGGTTAAGCAGAGAGTCGGCCCCAGGTGGCTGGGGTGAACTTGATCGGCTGGGTCGATGCTCATGCCAACGCCGAGAATTTCGCCGTGGATGCGTGCGCCCCGCGCGTGGGCGGCTTCCAAGCTTTCCAGCACGAGAATGCCTGCCCCTTCACCGAAGGAAAATCCCGTCCGTCCGTGAGAGAAAGGGCGGCTGGTGTCGCGGGCAACCGTGCGAACTGCCGTAAAGGCGCACGCGACGGAGAAAATCGCGTTCGCCTCGCAGCCGCCGGACAGCGCGCGATTGACCAGCCCGTGACGGATCATCCACGTTGCCTGGGCCAGCGCGTGCGTACCGGAGGCGCAACCGGTTGAAATTACATACGCGGGGCCGAACGCCTGCGTATCGGCGGCAAGATGCGAGACCACGGCCTGATGGTTCGTGCGGGGAACCGTGAGCGGGTGAACCCGCGTGCCGCCGCGCGTGAAGAGATAAGCCCCGGCGTCCTCCCGCGCTAACTCCCCACCGCCACCATTGCCGACGATAACGGCGGCGTCGCGCCAGCCGTCCGTGTCGCCCGCCAGCCCCGCATCGGCCACGGCTTCCCGCCCGGCCAGCAGCGCATATTGCGCGAACGGATCGAGCAGGGCCACCTGAAGCTCAGTGAAATAATCGCGGTCGCGGTAGCCCGGAATGCGGGCGGCGGGAACCGTGATCTGCTGATTGCCGCGCGCGAGGGTGGTGGGCGCAATCGCGCACTCTGCCGCTGCTACCGCCTGCCAAAGCGCAGCAACGCCGTGGCCGAAGCCGTGGATCGCCCCCATGCCGGTGACGACGACGCGGTGATTGCCATCGGCCCGCCGCTGCGCGCTCATGCTTGGCCGCCTTTGCGCGCGACTAACAAATGCACCAGCGTGACCAACTCGCCGAGGGTCTCGAAATCGTCGAGACCCTCATCGACGAGGGCGATGTCGAATGTCTCTTCTACATCGAACACCAGCATCATCACTTCCAGCGATGCCACACCGCCCTCGGAAAAATGAAAATCATCCGTCAGCGGCGCGACGACGCGGGGGAATTGCGCCTCGATCAGCGCATAAAGTTCGGCCCTCACACTCTCGCGCGTTGGGGTCGCCGGGGGCATTTCCGTGTCTGGCATAAATCATCTCTCGGGAAAGATATTTAGAACGGAAGCGATAACAGACTGGAGACGGAGGTATTACCTGTCCCTGTCGCCACCAAGGTCAGCAGGCTGGGGCCAGCATAGGGAAAGCTCGTGCTGCCGCTTTGAGTGGTAGCATCCCAAGGGGTTGCCGCGCCGTTCAGGGTAAGGCCGAGCGCATTGGCGGTGCTGTAACTAAGGGTGACGGTATCGCCGATTTGGGGCGAACTTGGTGTCGCGGTGAAGAGCTGAACCTGAACCGCGCTCACGGGGCCTAGCTGCTGTTGAATAGGCCCACCCGGCCCGGCTGCGGTGAGCGTCCATACTCCGGCGGTTTGAATAAGGCTGGTTCCGCGCGAGATATAATTCTTCGCGCCCCAGGTTACTGCCGTTTTCGTACTATCGCTATAGCGCAACCACAGGATTTGGACCGGGTTAAAGAAGACGCTGGTAACGGCTTGGGCCGGGCTTTGCCAGCCGTTTGCTTGTAGTGTGACCGTGAGGCTGCTGGCGTTATTCGTCAGCATACTCCCCGGAACGAACGTCATCGTGCCGCTATTATTCACCTTCGAGGTACCGCTCGGGGTTGGCGATAGGTAGAGCGGGGCGACGGCATAGTTCGACGACCAGTTGAACGTAACCGGCGCGGTAAGATCGACGGGGCCGAGGCTATTATTGGTTAGCGCCGCGCTTACCGTTCCGGCGTAAACCGTTGCATTGGCCGTGATGTATTGATGATTATCGGTCCAGAGTTGCAAGGTGAACTGCGTCGAAGGGCCGACGGTAATTGATACTGGATATTTGTCGCTGAACGGCCCGGTGCCTTGAGTGGGCCGTTGCACGTTATTGGGCAAGAGCACTGTGTAGCTACCGCCTTGCACGGTCCAATCCAGAGTGGTTTCGCCGGGGACGGAGGTGAACGCATCTTCCGGGGCGAAGGAGAGGATTTGCAAATCCAGAAACTGCTTTTGCAGAATAAGGCTGGTTGTCCCCATCGGATTGGTGAACTGCTCGGTGATGGGCAGCACTACGGTGCCCGGTGCCGTGTTGATCGCGACCGTGTTGATCCCGAAATTGAGAACTTGGCCTGCCGCCAGCGGCGGCCCTTGCAGCTTAAGAGAGTAACCGCTCCGGCCATTAAGGATCGCTCCTGCCCAACCCGCTTGCGTGGTGGCGGTACTAGCCGTGACGGAAATTCCTGAGATGCTGGGCGTCAGCGCGTTTTCGCCCGTTCCAGTAGGAATTTGAAGGACGATGGTCTGGCGACCGCCCGTTTGGGCCGCACCACTGTTGACGATGGTCAGGGTCAAATTCGCGGTAGCACCGCAACCGAGCGTCGTCGGTGTGAGGGAATAGGTGTACAGGGTTGCCATAATCTTTCCTTTCTCAAAAATCAAAGGAGGGCGCGGGAAATCTAACGGCGGCGGGCACGAACCTGCGGGGACTGTGCGCCGTCGGAGAGGAAATCGGCCAGGGTCAGCCAGCCTTCCCGGAGCGCCAGCGTGCGGGGTGGGATGATGGTTTGCCGCACTGTGGTTGGCAGATTGGTCTGGGTTTCCCACACCCCCACCTCGGTTCGGCCAATCCAGCTCCACTGGGCGCTTCCCAAGGCGGGGAGGGGAATATCGGGCGATTGGGCATCCCAGAGGATTGGGCCGATGCGAAAGACGGCGTCGAGATTGGCAAGACCCTGGGCAACCGGCCCCGGCGGCAGTGCGGTCGCGGCGATGGGTAGCAGGCCGTTGAGAGCGGTAAGCCAACCGCGCGGGTCCATAATCACGGTCAAAAGGCTGGCGGGTCCGGTCGGCAACAGCGGGAATGCGGGGGTATCGCTGACATAACCGGAGAGTGCCGCGCGCGGTGCCGCCTCGGTCTGCGTTAGCAACGAGGTTAGCCCGCGCCCTGCTGCAAGACTTTGCCGAAGGCCGCCCAGGCCCGATTTTTCAGATTCTGCCTGATAGCCGCGCGCTGGGCGAAACAGGCCGTAATCATCGTTGAGGAAAAAGCCGACCACGCCGTTTTGGCTGAGCGTGAGATCGCCAACGTAGGTTTGCAGCGGCACTTGGCTGAGGCCGCCATCGGTATCAATCCCCGTAGCCGCCCAGGCTTGATCGAACGGCAGATCGCCATAGGCTTCCAGGGCCACCGAGGCGCGGACGATGGCGAGCGGGCAGCCGACAAGGGCGGCAGTGGTAATATCGACCGGCTGGCCGCGCGGGGCGGTAGCCCACAGGCTCGTGTCGATCGCATCGAGCAAATCGGTGAGCGCCTGCTGCCCGCTTGCGGCTTGCGTTGCGAGAAGCGCTGTCACGAAATTGGCGACATGGGGATTATTGATTGCGGGCAGCGCACCCAACGGCAGATTGAGACCGGGGGCGGCGTCCCAGCGCAACCCCTCGCCCGTATCGGTTACGATGGGCACAATCTCGCCCAACGCAGTCCCGTCAGGATCGAAGACTTGAAGGCTATTGTTCAGATGGTTGGGCAACAACCACCCGGCAATTGGCGATGTGGCGTCGGCAGCGTTCGAGAGGATGGCATCGTTGGTTGCGTCCAGCGTCTCTAGCGTTAGCCGCGTGCCAGTGCCGAGGGTTGGGGCGATTTGAATGGCCGCAAGATTATCCGAACCCTGGGTGGGCGCGGTCATCACGCTGCTGGATCGGATCGGCAGCACTTGACCATCGTTAGCGAGAATCAGCGCTTGCCCAAAGGCATCGACAACCCACAGCCGCTGGAGGGTGATATGCCCGGCGCTCAACGGATAAAACCCCGGCGGTTGGTTTAGAGTGCCGGGGATTGGCACCAGGGATTGCGACTGCGCGAGATAGCCGTTCACCGTGGCATCGAACCCAGTATCGCCGCTTGAATAGCTAAGGCCGGTGATCGCTCCGGCGCGGGTAACGAGGGCCGCGCTAAACTCGGGGATTGCTTGGGTAATCACATCGTAGGTCGGCAGAACGGCGGCGGCTTGGGTCAGCAGGCTCTTCTGATAGCTCGGCAGTTCGCCTAATTCGGGCGACGCCACGAATGCTTCCACCGAGGCGGTAAACTGCTGTGCCACGTCGGTATTCAGCAACGTGCGACCCGAATAAGTATCGGTTTGCGCGGTTATCGCTGCGCCGGTCCATTGATAGGCATATTGTCCGTCATCGAGGGACCAAGGAGTGAGCGTGTCGGCAGCGTTAGCGGCACTGGGACTCCAACCACTGCGCCAGTCGATAAACAGCGGCACCCACGCCGGGGAATAGGGTAGGGAGCAGAGGGCGGGGGGCATCGTGCCAACAAAGCCCGCCGCATCCCCCAAGGCTTGCGCCGAGAGCGGGCCGGACAGGCTGCTATTGCCGGGCAGCCCTTGCAGGGTTTGCACTGTCTTGGTCAGCCCCGCCAGTTGCGCTTGCGTAGGCTTGGTCACTCCCGCATTGGCGAACAGCAGCGCGGCCATCCAGGCGGCATTGCCCGTATCTTGCAACATCCACTCGCCGACGAGATCCTGATATTCCTTCGGCAGCGCGGTCCCGCTTGGCACGCTCGTTGCCGCCAGCATTTGCGCGGCGGTGACTTCGGTAAGGGCGGTTAGGCCGTTGGCGGGATCAATGACCTCTAGCCCAATCAGGGTTTGCCCGGTAAAGCGGCAGGGCAGCAGATCCGACAGCCCTTGTGTTTGATAGGGCGTGCTGGAAACGGCCCCGGCAATCAGCAAGGTTGGCGCCTCCTTCCGCATGAACCGCGGGGTTGGGGCGGAGGAGAGCGTATAGACGGCGGGATCGAGCAATCCCTGAAGCGCGACCAGCGTGCCGTCACGCGCGGCGGTTAGTGTCGTTTGCTGGGTTTGCAGCCCTTGCAACGCGGTCACTTTGCTGGTGATGAGGCTGCTATAGGGGTTAGAGTTATTCTTCCAAACCAGGGCGAAAAGCTCCCACAGTTCGGTCTCATAGGTCCGCGTGGTGGCATCGAGGGCGGCTTGCTGGGCGTTGAGTTGCGTTAAGGCCGCCGTTTGCGCCCCGGTCAGCGGAATGCTTTGCAGAATATCGCGGTTGCCCGCTTGCTGGCCGGTAACATAGGCCACGATCCAGGCAGTTTCCCCCACGGTTTTGCTGTAGCGGCGGGTCAGGGATTCTTGCGCGAACTGCGACGGGTCGCTGGCGTAGGAGAAGATCAAATCTTCCCCCAGGGCCAGCAGCAAATCTTCGGCAGCGGGATTGCCTAAGACCACGGCCATCCACGCGGCTATCGCCTCAATGCCGGTACTGCCGACCGCGACCGTTACCTTCTCCGGCGTTCCCAGAATTGGCGCGCGCAGATAGCTTTGCGCCGCCCCCCTCCACGGCAGGCCATAGACGAGACCGTGGCACACGTTTTGCGCCGCATAGCTCTGTTGCGCTGGGGGCAGGCTGCTATCGTTTATGTCGGGATGGGCGGTAAGCCAGGTTTGCCAGGCGCTTTGCGCGGCGCTAAGGCCAGGCTCCCCGCCAGGAATCTCGCAACTCAAGGCCGACATCAGCGCGCCCCAAGTGGCGGCATCGGTAAACCCGTTCGGGCTGGCCTCCGTCACGCCCAGCAGCGGATCGAAACTGGCAGGCTGATACCAGCCGAGCATGGCATAGCTGAGGGTGCCGCTCGCAATATCGGTCAAAGGATCGTAGAACGCCATGACATTGCCGATATTGGCGTAGCAGGCCAACCAAGAGAGGCTACCGGGCGCGGTTGAGCGCAGAATTGGCACCGTCGGGCCGCCCGGCTCGGTCCAGGCCGCAATATCATAGGCTTTGCCGATAAAGGTGCTGTTAGACTCGACCGTTGCGCCTGGCCAGGGGTTCGTGCCACCCGTCCCCGTGAAATCGCTTTGCAACACCCAGGCGCGCTGCGTGGGGGCGGCCCCCGCGCCGCTGACCGATCGTAAGATTAGCCAGCGGTTCGGGATCGGCTGAAACTCCGGCCCGTTCGGCCCATTCAGGGCGTGACGCAGGCCGTTCGGCAGCACGGCCATAAGGTGCGCCCCCGTGCCGGGAGTGCTGCTTTGCGGCAGTGTCGCAAACGGCAGCGGCGTGGGATCGCCCCCCAGCGGGACATTTTGATAGGCAATCTGGAGCGACGCCCACGTGCTGTTGCGGTTCGGTGCGCCAACCAGAAGCGCTTCGACGGTCAGCGGGGTGAGCAGGCTCGGGCCTTGCCAAACGAAGGGGGTGCTCATGCGGTATCTCCTGCGCCGGTAGGCCATTGAAAAATCTGCAACCCGGCCCCTCGGGTCATTTGGATCGCAAACTCTGCCGAGGTGAAAGGATCTGCGGGCGACAGGGCTTTCTGAGCTTCCAGCGCGGTCACGAGACTGGCGACCGAGGCGGCAATATCGAACACCCCCGCCGCGCGCCCGGCCTTCGTGAGCGCAACCGCAGGCGCGCTGGTCATCTGAAGTCCGGCGCTAAAATCGCCATAGCCCAGCCCGCGCAGATAGACGGTCTCGCTACCCTTGCTGGGGATAACACCGAAATGCAGCCCTTCAGGCGGCTCCAGAAAATTGACCTCGCTCGGTAGCCCGTCGATCAGCCCGAGCATAATATCGCTGGTGATCCGCTCTAGCCGCAGCAGGGGCAGGGCGGCGCTGGTGGGGTTGGCATAGGCCGAAACCTCCATCCCCGGCCAGCCCGACACGACCGAGGAGCGCAGCAGGAACCCGGTGATGGTGCCCGTCGCTGCCCCCGCTTCCACCCGCGCGGTCTTGCCCCGCCGCTGCCCCCGCACACCGGAGGCGAGGCTAAGGGCATCGAGCACGCTATCCTCGTAGGTCGCCAGCAGGGTCAGAGCATCGGCACTGCTGCCAAGCCCAATACTGAGCGCGCCATCAATGAGGCGGCGTTGCCAGTTTTGATCGAGATAGAAAAACCGCACCGATTCCGTCGGCAGCAGCGCTGCGTTCGGAACGATGTATTCGAGCGGCACGCCGTGGAGCAGCACCAGTTCCGCCAACCAGGCAGCAACAGTAGCCGGGAGCGCCGGCAGAGTGCCGTTGGCGGCGTTCTGCGTGAGCTGATCGCGCATCGCGGTAATAGCGGCGGCGGGGATGGGGGGCGACGCATGGGAGGGGGCGGGAAGGGGCATAGTTGGCCTCGGCTGCGGGGCTGCGGAAAGCAGCGCGGGGTTAGGACGCGAAGACATGGGCGAGCAGGCGGCCAATGGGATCGGCGCGCTGCACACTGTCTGCCTGCTGTGCGAGTGTGCAGCGCCCGGCGGGCGGTTGATCCGGGATAACCTGCGGGCGGGCAATCCGCTGCGGTAGCTGCCCTTGAGCGAGCGCGCCCGGCACGTTCATTGAAACCAGAACATCGGCCAGCGCGCGGTGCGTGCCGTTGCGGGCCGTATCGGCGGTAAGGGTTCGCGCGGCGGCGGTCGTCCGGCTGAGGTGCGACGAGAGGCTATCGGCCTGGGTCGCCCCAAACAGCGATTGCATCACCGAACGCCGCCAGAGATAGAGCGATTGGGCCATCGCATTGCTGGAGAGCGCCAGCAAGCGCCCGATTTCCCAGGCGGCCCCATAGGACATATCGTAAATCCCCGTGGCGGGATCGTAGCGCATCGCGGCGTCGCTTCGCAGATACGGGCCGAGGGGATCGAGCGTGAGCGGTACGGGGGACGCGGGGCCGCGAAACCACGCAGTCGCGTGCTCGCCAATTCGCATTGTGCTTTCCAGCGGCGCATAGCCTAAGTTCAGGGCCTGGGCCGCGCGCTGCGTTGGCGTGACCGGGCCGGAAACGGGGCAGGAATCGCCCCCGGTAAAGGGGGTATAGACCGATTGGATCAGCGACACGCCGCCGTTGGTCGGCAAAGCCTGCATGATTTCGATGAAGTTGCCGATACTCTGTAAAGCCGTCACTCGCCACCACCCCAGCACCGCTAGGCGCACCTGCGTGTAACCTTCCGGCGAGGCATTAGGCGGTAGAACCGCGCTCAAACCTTCTAACGAGACCAGAAATTGATAGTTGACCTGCTGTTGCTGAAGCAGACGATTGCCAACGACAACGGCAAAGAACCCATCTTCGGTTAAGCCCAGGATTTCCTTATGGTCGGTATTCACTTCGCGGACGTGGGCGAGATAGGGCAAATCGGCCAGCGTTGGGGCGACGGATTGAAACAACGGCAGATCGAGCGTGAGGGTTAAAACCGGCTCGTTCCGTATATCGTCGGGCAGTGTGCCAAGGTGCGGGCCATAAATGCCCGACCCTGGCGAGACGAGACTGGCGACCGTCCCCGCGACCGTGGGTGCCGGGGTTTGCACACTGTTGGGAATGCCAAGCTCTTGCGCCGTTAGCGTTATCAGTGCCATCCAGGGGGCAGGCACGGTTGGCGGCGGCGGGCTGGCCCCATCGAGGGTTCGGACCCACGGCAACACGCGGTCCCGCAGCACGATATTCGGCAGAACCGCGTCGAAGCTACCGGTGGCATTGGCCGGCGGATAGCTCATCTGGATCGTATCGGCGGGCAGGCGGAAGCGGGGGGCCGTAACCGTGAACGGTTGCGTAATGTCGTAGGTCGGGGTGGGCTTTCCGTCCCCCAGGCCGACCACCTGCTGTGCAGCCGTCAACTGGTAACTGTTGGCGGTCAGCGGTGGCAGCGTCGCCTGATAGAAGCGAATTTGACCGGGGGCGAGGGGTTCGTCGGCGGAGGCAACGGCAAGGGATGTCATAGCGCTATCTCCCGGCGATCAGGCTGCAAGAACGTGAAGAGAGGGGGTAGCTCCAGCAGCTTTAAGCCCGCTTGGGGCGAGATAGGCAGCGGCGCGGGGGAGCGGTGTGCCCAAGCTGGAGGGGTTTAGGCTGGCTTTTAGCGCGGCGGCGCTGGTTTCGGCGGTCGGGAGGCCATAAACCCCCAATAATCCGCTCCCATCAGCCACCCAGACTCCAAGTTCTTCCGAAGCCGTTACAGCTGGGACGGTAAACAGCGAGAGGAACTCCGTCGCCTCACCGTCTCCGCCAAGAGTAAGGGTGCTCGTCGGCTGAACCGGCACGCCGAGATCGGTGGGCACAATCCCTGCCCGCAGCGTTAGCCGAACCTCCGGCAGCGGGCCGCGATGCGTGATGGCAATGGTCTTCGGGGTGTCGGGGAACAGCGTTTCCACCCACCCGGCGCGTAAAGTTTGCTGGGGAGCCTGAACCCGGTTGCGGGTCAAGGCCGTGCGCGCCGTCAGCAGCCCGCGCGTTACCTCCACCTGCCGTAAGCGCAGGCGCGGGCTAGCCTGAAGCCGAACGCGGCACCCCGGCGCAATCAGCGTGCCGAGCGTCGCCTGGAACAGGCTGGAGTCGAGATGCCACCCACTCACCGATCCCGTGGGCGTGCTGCCTTCGCCCAAAACCGCCAGATGCGTGGTTGCGGTATCGAGATCGAGCGGCCCCGCGTCGGTGAGGCGGCGATCCGCCCGCACGCGGCCCAAACGGTCGAGTTCAATCAGGCGCAACTTGGCTCCCGCATCCAACGAGAGGCGCGGCGCCGCCGTTCCAAGATCGACGACGGAGAGGCACCCCGGCGCGGCAGGAACGCGCAGACCCATATCGGTTGCTTCGACCGGAGCATCTCGCCACGCTGCCAATAGGGGCGCGGAAGACCGCGCATAGGCCGTGGCGCTGCCAAGCAGGCGCGCGGGCCGCATGGGAGCCATTGGTTTTGCTGCCGCGATGGGTCGCATCGTCGTTCGCGTTGTCTGGACGGTCTGGTTAACGGGATTGGTGGGCGCGGGCGCGACATCGACCGACAGCGCCGCAATGGCGGGCGGGGCCACGTAGATTTGATCTATATATTGCGCCAAAATCGCCAAGTTCGGGGCCGGAATGGCCTGAAGCCCGTGCGCGATAACGGCCTCCCAAATCCCGCTGCGGGTTGCGATCACCGGGGCCGCCATGACCGATTGCATCACTTGGCTGTAAGCGCTTTCCTGCGATTGCCCCGCCGCTGCGGTAAAATTCGGCGTTTGAGCGAAGGGCAGATTCAGGATCGGCGCTTGATCGAAGGCGAAGGCTTGCAGCAGGTCCATCGCCGGGGTGGGATCGACGCTCGTATCGGGTTGGCTGGTGAGGGTAAGGCCCGTCACGCAGCTATCGAGCATCTCTGCCGTCGGCAGACCGCCGGGGTTGAAGGCTTCTTGCGACCAGAGCGCCCCTGGCGTCGGCCCCGTAACGCCCACTGCCGCGAATTGGCTGGCCGAAACCGGGTACACGTCCCAGGTTTGTGTTTGGGCGTTATAGGCTTTCAGCGCCACGGTAATCGGGGTTGTTACTTCCGTCACTTCCATCGGGCGCACCCCAATGGCGGAACCGTTGATCGTCGTGCTAAGGCCGGTAACGGTAATGCTATTGGTGGGAATGGCCGTCGCCAGAGTTATTTCCAGCGGGCGGGCCGTGACCAAAGGCACGTCGTTGCTGGTGCCAACCAGGCCCGTGGTGATCTGGCTTGTCAGGATTACTGGCGTGGATGCGGTGTGGGTTTCGCTCCCTGGTTGGGAGGGCAGCATCAGCAGAACGAAATTATCCCAATCGAGCGGCTTAGTGCTGGCTTGGTCCCCGTCTTGATTGCCGAACGGGATGGTGAAGCTAATGACGTACCAGTTGACCGTTACCTTCCCGGCGGTCTCCGGTCCCCAAAGCTCCAGCATCGCCCCCAGTTCGGCAGACAGGGTACATTTGACGCCAAGCGCCTCCATGGTCAGGGCCGCGCCAACGCTAATGCGGATGTTCGCCATATAGTAGAACGGCTGCCAAGCAATCAGGAAATCCGCCCCGGCCTCGAACCACGCACTCAGCGGCCCGGCCTTAAAGCTCGCTTTCATTTCAGCCCCGGCCATCATCATCGACGGCGTGAGCGCGAAATAGGCCCCGCCATAGACTTTGACCGACAGCGAATCGTCCTCGATCACTGGCCAGTTGAAGCCCAAGCGCGGCACGGTCGGATAATAGTCGGGCGGCGTGAAGGCCGGGTGATAGCCACCGAGGGTAACGACGAAATCGCCCGCGTTCGGGTTCTTGCCGAACCAGTACAGCGCAGCGAACCCGCCCGTGAGCTTGCAGCTTTGCGTGAGCAGGAACGAGTTGGTGGTAAGCTGCGCCGTAACCGAAACCACACCTTCTTCCGGCTTAAAGGACGCGACAACGCCAAGTTCGATATAGGCCAGCGCTTTGCTGGGGAGCACTTGCGGCGGCAGGGTGGCTTGGGCAAGGCCGATCAGATCAATCTCGAACTGCCGCCCGAAGCGCACCATGAGCATGGCAAACACGGTCAGCAGCTTGAAACTCGAGAATTTGAACCCGGCGGCGATCCAATAGGCCCCCACCATCGGCGGCACGGCATCGCCCATTTTTTGCAAGGCAGTGGCGGGGGAGGCATCGCTACCGAAGTAGTCGGCAGAAATCGCGCCTTGGATTAGCGGGAAGTTAATAATATCGCCCGCACCGGGAACGATGACGTTGCGATTAACGCCAAAACCCCCCGCCAACCCTTCGATAAAGAACGCCGGAACGCCGCCCAGGGGAGCATTGATATTGAGGAAGGCAAAGAAGGAAACAGCGGTCTCGCCATCGGGGTCGTCGGCATTAATCGGCACGAGCGCGAAGGAACCGACGGCATAGAGGCTGAAGGTGGAGAATTTCACGAGCAGCATACCATCATACCGCAGCGGCTTTGCTTGCTTGTAGAGCGCGCCCGCGACCGAAACGCTGCCGCCAGTAAAGCTGACCGCCAGCCCGCCAAGGTCCAGGCTATATTGGCTGAAATCGGTAATATCGGCGAAATTCACCGAAACCGAGAGATCGACCAACTCGATCACCAACCCCGCGAGCGATAAGCTGCCATCGAACATAACACTGCCGACATCGGTGCTATTGTCCCAGCCAATGCCGATGCGGTCGGCATGGACCGGCCCGAAGCTGCGCTGAACGGGAATCCACAGTTCTGGCGCGGGTTCGGCCCCGCTATTGTAGAATTGAACGCCCAGGCTGCCGGTATTCAGCCAGCCCGCTTGAACCGAGAAGCCGGGGTTTACGGCAGGATTGTCGCCGCTGGCACTGGCAGCGCCGGACCCCATCAGGTTCTGCGCGACCGGGTTGACCTTGGCTCCCGTAACGGCGGTATTGGGGGCGAGGGAGATTTGAATATCGGCAAGACTAAAGCCGCCGCCATAAGCCGTCACCGGCTCGCTTTGCGCGAAATCCAGCGTGAGCAGTCCGCGCGGCTTAACGGCACCCAGCTTGAAGCGGCTGAGGTCCATCAACGGGGCACCGCCCGCGCCTTGAAAATCGACCCCGATATTGATGAGATTAACCTGCACTTGGTCGAACTGCGGCGCGTTGTTCACAATCGGCAGATACAGCGACACGCCGGGCTTATCGGCAATTTCAC
>JAAFIC010000072.1 GCA_013298565.1 Alphaproteobacteria bacterium
GGGGTGCCACGTATGCCCACAGTTAGAGCAACGGACCATCCGACCAGGGTTGGCCAGGTCGGTCGCATTGACAGTCCAGCGGGTCGCACAGGAGGGACAGTTCAATATCATCGCATTTTTACCCGATTTCGGTTGCCTAACTTATACGAACCGATGGCGCTGACGGCAAGAAATCAGCGTCGGCTTTCTGCACAATTGCTTGAAACCCAGCGATTTTTCCTGCCCTCTTGCACCAACGGGCGAGAATCGTGGCGGCACCGGGAGAGACATGCTTACCTTTGATAACGTCGGGATGCGCTATGGCACGGGGCCGGAAGTCCTGCGCGATGTCAGCTTCCACCTAGCCCCCGGCTCGTTTCACTTCCTCACGGGCGCGTCCGGTGCGGGTAAAACCACGCTTTTGCGCCTGATGTACCTGGCGCAAAAGCCGACACGCGGCACCTTCTCGCTGTTTGGGCGCGATGTTGTGACATTGCCGCGCGCCGAGCGCCCAGACCTACGCCGCCGCATTGGGGTGGTGTTTCAAGATTTTCGCCTGCTCGATCATCTGACCGCGCTGGAGAATGTTGCCCTGCCGCTGCGGATTGCCGGGCATAGTTCGGCAGAGATTGACGCCCATGTGGCCGAACTTCTCAGTTGGGTGGGGCTTAAGCAGCAGGTGAACGCGCGCCCGGCCCAGCTTTCCGGCGGGCAGCAGCAGCGGGTTGCCATCGCCCGCGCTGTCATCGCCCGGCCCGATCTGCTGTTGGCCGATGAGCCGACGGGTAATGTCGATGATCGCATTGCTGTGCGGCTTTTGCATCTTTTTGAAGAGATGAATAAGGTTGGGACAACCATTGTGTTCGCCACCCATAATCAGCAACTCATTAGCCGCTTCCCCCATCCCGTGCTGCATGTGGAGCGAGGCGAAGTGCATTTGCTGCCCCCTGGGTCCAACCCGTTTGGGGCCGACTTGAGCGGCGGTGCGCTCGGGGCGGACGTTAGCGGCGGTGCGCCATGAAAATGCCCCTCGTGTCCGGGCGTCTCCCCGGTTTAGGCCATCCGCTGCCACTGCGGGCCGATGAAGGCGGGCGCTTTCTGCCCGCTATCGTTGCCATTATGACGCTGCTGGCGCTGCTTGCCCTCGCGGGGGCTTTAGCGGTCAATCGCGGCGCGCAATCCTGGGACCGCGAGGTTACCGGCTCGGCGACAGTGCAGGTGCTCCCTGGCCCCGATGCGGCAGAAGTTTCCGTACGGGTCGAAGCGGCGACCAAGCTATTGCTGGCGCAGCCGGGGGTGCTGCTCGCTCAACCGCTTCCGGCAGCGGCAGGTGCGGCTTTGGTCGCCCCGTGGCTGGGTGAACTCACGGGCGCGGCGGAATTGCCTATTCCGCGCTTGATCGCCGTTACCGTCGATCCTGCAATCGTCTCGCAAGACGGGCTTCGGGAGGCGCTGAAGGCGGTTCCCGGTACGCGCTATCAAGATCATCTGACGTGGTTGGAGCCGATACGCCGGGCTGCGACAGCGGCGCGCTGGCTGGCGGCAGCCGTGCTGGCCGTGATTGGCGGGGCGGCGGTGCTCACGGTATTGTTCGCCACGCGCACGTCGCTCGCGGTTCAGCAAGATGTTATCGAGGTGCTGCACCTTATCGGGGCGCGCGATGGCTATATTGCGGGCGGTCTTGCGCGGCAAACAATGGGGCGGGCGCTGCTGGGGGCGTTCGTTGGCGCATTATTGGCGGTGGTGGTCTTGCTGCTCTTACCGATGTTTCTTACCAGTGCCGCCGAGGCTCCGGCTTTATTGCGCGGCGTGCAACTTTCGGCGCTCGATTGGGTGTGGATTATCCTGCTGCCGTTTGCCCTCTCGATTTTAGCCGCCGGTGCCGCGTATCTTGCGGCCCTGCGCGGGCTTGCGCGGTTGCCGTAAGGGGTATCATGACACGCAATCCCCGCCTGCTGCTGCTCGACCGAGACGGTGTTCTGAATGAAGATCGGCCCGAGAGCGTGCGCCACTGCGACGATCTGGTGCTTATTCCAGGCGCGATAGCCGCGCTCGCGGCCTATAGCCAAGCCGGGCGAGCGGTGGCGCTGGTCAGCAATCAGGGAATTTTGGGGCGCGGGCAGGTTTCGGCGCGGGAGTTCTGCGCCCTTCAAGCCAAGCTAGTGATGGCGATTGCGCGGGCTGGCGGGCGGCTGGCCTCGGTTCACATTGCCCCCGATGCCCGCGACGGCCTCAGTAATCGCCGCAAGCCCCGCCCTGGTATGCTGCTAGAGGCGATGCGCCAGCACGGAGCCTCCCCCGCAGAAACCCTGTTTATCGGCGATGCTCTCACCGATGCCGAAGCGGCGGCGGCGGCGGGGGTGGCCTTCCGGTTCGTGCTGACCGGTAAAGGCGCGGCCTCCGCCCGTGCGCGCCCCGATCTGCTTGCATTTGCGACCCTGGCCGACGCGCTGGCCGATCTTGGAGCCTCGGTATGATCCGGCTGCGGCGGGTCATTGCCCTGGGTGCCGCGTTGATGCTCGTCTATGGCGCGGGCTTTGGGGTGTTTCTTACGCAGGTTCCGAGCAGCAGCTCAGCCGATCAAACGCCAACCGAGGCGATTGTGGTGCTGACTGGCGGACGGCAACGCCTTTCGACCGGGCTTAAGCTGCAAGCGCAGGGGCTGGCGCGCAAAGTCTTCATCTCCGGCGTGAACCCGGAGGTCGAGCCGGAGGAGCTTGCAGGCTTCGGCCCGTTAGGCAAAGCCCAGATCGACTGTTGCGTAATCTTGGGCTATGCAGCGGCCAATACTTTGGGCAATGCGGCGGAAACGGCGGCGTGGGTGCGGGCGGTGCAGATTCGCTCTATCCGTCTTGTTACTGCCGCCTACCATATGCCCCGGAGCCTGTTCGAGCTGCACCGTGCCGCGCCCGATTTAATCATTATTCCGCACCCAGTTTTCCCGCCCGGCTTTCCCGAGGGGGCGTGGATGCGGGCCGATGGGTTGGCTCTGCTGCTCAGTGAATATCATAAACTCCTGCGTGCCTGGGCACGCGCCTTACTTCATTCGAGGGAAGCATGATCGTTCTGCGTTCCACACTCTTCAGCGTCTGTTTCCTGCTTTGGTTTTGTGTGACGGCGGTTCTTTTGCTGCCGATCACGCTTCTGCCGCGCGCTGCCGCGTGGTGGGTTGTCGATTTATGGGTGCGTGGCTGCCTCGTGCTGCTGCGCGTGATCTGCAACATTCGCTTTGAAATGCGCGGGCGGGAGAATTTGCCGAAGGGCGGCTTTATTCTGGCGGCCAAACATCAATCGGCCTTCGAGACGATGGCGCTCCATGTGCTTGCGCCGCGCCCGGCCTTTATTTTCAAGCGTGAGCTGCTGTTCGTCCCAGTGTTCGGTTACTACCTGTGGCGCTTTCAGCAGATCGCGGTAACGCGCGGCGCGGGGCAGAAGGCGATGAAAAGCGTTGGGCGCGCGGCCTTGCCAGTGCTGGCCCAGGGCCGCGCTGTGATTATCTTCCCGCAAGGCACGCGGACGGACCCCGGAACGCACCACCCCTACCGCTCCGGCGTGCAGCATCTCGCGCGCTTGAGCGGTGCCCCCGTCGTGCCGATGGCATTGAACTCCGGCCTCTTCTGGGGGCGTAAAGCCTTCCTCAAGTATCCCGGCACAGTGGTGTTCGAGGTTCTCCCCGCCCTCACGGTCTCACCCGAAGCGCGCGGCCCTTTTATGGCGGCACTGGAGGAGGTTATCGAAACCGCAACGGCGCGGCTGGAAGCGGAAGCACGCACGCTTGAGCGGCAGCCCTAAAGAGGCTAGACCCGAAGGACCGCTGCTGCATGAGTGATCCGCCGATGGCCCCCGCCACTTCCCGCACCATCCCGATTCATCTCGTTTCCGACTCCACCGGCGATACGGTCCACGCCGTCGCCCGCGCCTGCTTGGTGCAGTTCGAGGGGGTGGAGCCGGATATGCACATCTGGTCGCTGGTGCGCTCGGTGGCGCATATGACCAAGGTTCTGGCGGGCATTGCGGCCAAGCCCGGCCCCGTGTTGTTCACGATGGTGGACGATAAGCTGCGCGCTCAGTTGCAAGACGAATGCCGCACGCTGAAAGTGCCGTTGATCCCGATTCTCGATCCGGTGATCGGCGCGCTCGGCTCCTACCTTGGCATGTCGGGCGGCAAGCAGCCGGGCAAGCAGCATACGCTCGATAATGATTATTTCCGCCGTATTGATGCGATGACCTACACGCAAAATCACGATGACGGTCAAGCCTATTGGAACCTGGAAGAGGCCGATGTGGTGCTGGTTGGCGTGTCGCGCACGTCGAAATCGCCCACCTGCATGTATCTCGCCAACCGGGGCTATAAGGCCGCCAATGTGCCGATGGTGCCAGGCGTGCCGCTGCCCGAACAGTTGCTTGCCAGCAAAAAGCCGTTGATCGTCGGGCTAACCAACGATCCCAACCGCCTCGTGCAAATTCGGCGCAATCGACTGAAGCAACTCTCCCACGACGAAAGCACGACCTATACCGACATCGACCGCGTGCGTGCCGAAGTGACCGCCGCGCGCCGCCTGTTCGAGGAAAAAGGCTGGCCGATCATTGATATGACGCGCCGCTCTATCGAAGAAACCGCCGCCGCCGTGATCCAACTGCTGCAAGAGCGGGAGCACCCCGGCGAGATTCACCCCCACACCCATATCAACCAGGGGCCGAAAACCTCATGAGCACACCCCTGATTCTCGCGTCCGGCAGTGCCACGCGGTTGAGACTTCTTCAGAATGCCGGCCTTGTGGTGGAAGCCGTTCCCGCCGCCGTCGATGAAGCGATGGTGAAGGAATCTCTTCGCGCGGATGGGGCCAGTGTCGCCGATGTCGCCCAAGAACTCGCGCACCTCAAAGCCGAGCGCGTGTCGCGCCGCCTGCCGGGGGCACTGGTACTGGGGGCCGATCAAATGCTGGACTGCGGCGGCACTTGGTTCGATAAGCCGGAGACCCGCGCGGGTGCTGCAACCCAGCTTCTCAGCCTTGCGGGCCGCACCCATAAGCTTGTGTCCGGCCTTGCCCTCCACCGCGATGGCGCGTCGATCTGGACGCATCGGGCGGTGGCCACGCTCACGATGCGCCCGCTCACCCCGGCCCAAGTGGAAACATATTTGGACCTGACTGGCGATAGCGTGTTCAGCAGCGTTGGGGCCTATCATATCGAAGGCTTGGGGCTGAACCTGTTCGAGAAGATCGACGGCGATTTTTTCACGATCCAAGGGCTACCGATGCTGCCGCTTTTGGCGTTTCTGCGCGGGCATAAAGTGGGGCCGCTATGACACTCGCCGCTGTTATCGGCTGGCCGATCCACCATTCCCGCTCGCCCAAGCTGCATACCCATTGGCTGAAGCGCTATGGTATTCCAGGCAGCTACGTCGCCCTGCCGATCCGCCCGGAAGACCTAGCGGCCTGCTTGCCGATACTGCCGACAATGGGCTTTACCGGCTGCAACCTTACGATTCCCCATAAGGAAATCGTGCTGCCGCTGTTGGATGAGATGGATGATGCCGCCCGCGCTATCGGGGCGGTGAATACGGTAGTTTTCCAGAACGGGCGCATTCTCGGCACTAATACCGATGCGTATGGCTTCTCCGAACATCTGCGCCGCGCAGTGCCAGATTTCCGGGCCGATGCCGGGCCGATTGCTGTGCTCGGGGCAGGCGGTGCCTCGCGGGCAGTGCTGTATGGGTTGGCGGAAGCGGGCGCGCGGGAAATCCGGGTTATCAACCGCTCGAAAGCCCGCGCTGAAGCGCTCATTCAGCATTTCCAACGCCCCGGTCTTACGCTGCACGCGGTTGGCGATGACGGCGCGCAGGAGGCGCTGCACGGCGCAACCCTGCTGGTCAACGCCACCAGCCTTGGTATGACGGGCCAGCCCGCGCACACGCTCAGCCTCGATGGCCTCGCCCCCGGCGCGACGGTGTATGATCTCGTCTATAGTCCGCTCGACACCGACCTGTTGATCGCAGCGCGCGCGAGGGGCTATCGCACGGTGGATGGCCTGGGGATGCTGCTCTATCAAGCGAAACCCGCCTTCAACCGCTTCTTCGGCACGGAGCCTGACGTGGACGATGATCTGCGGGCGGCGGTGTTGGTGTGAGGGGATTGACGATAGTTTCCTAGCCATAAGAATTGAGTTACAATAACATCTTATTTTTTTGAGAGTGGAGTGAATCATGACATCAGAAGTGGCAATTTTAAACACTCATGCCGTTGTGCTTGCAGCTGATAGCGCGGTAACGATTTCAGAGTATAATGGGTATTATGCAAACCATAAATACTTAAAAGGCGCCAACAAAGTATTTGAGCTAGTTAGACATTATCCAATTGGGATTATGGTATATAATTCCGCAGAGATTTTACATGTTCCTTGGGAAATAGTAATAAAGGCATTTCGTGAAAGTGCAATTGATTTAAAATTTAATGCTGTTAGTGATTGTTATGATCATTTTTTGGAATATTTATCCAAAAATTATTTATTATTCCCGGATGATGTGAAAAGAGAGTACCTCAATCATTTACTTTTAGACATTTCCAAAAAATATATAGATGGAATTAAAAATACTCCAGATCAAAACGCATCTCAAATTGAAGACGATCAGATTGATGTTTGGATTAAAGACGAATTATTAATATTGCAAAACATGCCTATTGAGAGCACATTTTCCGTAAATATTATAGATTCTATCAAATCATCTCACGGGGATTTTTTAAGAGAAAATTTAAAGAAAAGGTATGGTGGATATAATATTGATATAGAAAATTTTATTGATTGCGTTATTGAGGCGCTTATTAAATTATACGATCAGTACATGGGCTATACAGGAATTGTGATCGCTGGATATGGAGAAAATGATTATTTCCCACAAATGCTTCAATTTCAATGTTTTGGTTTTATATTAAATAGCTTAATTATTAAATCTGAAAATCCGATAAAAATAGATCATAGAAATAGATCTCATATTTCTGCTTTTGCAATTAACGATATGGTTAAAACCTTCAATTTAGGTATAAGTCCAAATCTTTATGACGGTATTCGGAAATCTATACATCAAAAAATAAATTCTCTTGGGAAATTTCTAGAGGATTCAAAAGTAATTAGTCATTCTGATGCGAATGATATAATAAAAAATTTTATTGATACAATTGATAGCGATATTTTTTCGATTATAGGTAAGGAGCATCATAACCCTTTAATGAAGGCTATTGCTTTTCTTCCAAAAGATGAGTTGGCAAGTTTGGCAGAAAACCTAGTAATGCTTGAGTCTCTCAATGAGAGGGTGACTCGCCCATCCGAGTCAGTTGGTGGTCCTGTGGATGTGGCCGTGATTTCGAGATCAGAAGGTTTTGTCTGGATCAAGCGAAAACACTATTTCCCAGCGGAGCTTAATGTGCGATTCTTCAATCGCAATGCGATGCCCAGAAGGATGCCTTAGGGTGGTGATGCGTATGACGGGTCCATGCTCCGGCAATAAAGATAAGTTTTGAAAGGAGATAAAAGATGCGCCCGTACGACAAGCTATATAGAGATATCGTTGCAGAGTATGCAAAAGCCAATATTTGGCGAGAAAACTATGATCAAGCGCCAATTCAAGAAAATAAAAATGAAATATTTAACAACGCGCACGAAAGGCGCGCCAAATCTTCCTCCATTCTGATGAAAATTTACCAAGAGGCTTACTCAAGTAAAATTTGACCCGCCCCCTCATCCTCGGCCTCACTGGCTCCATCGGTATGGGCAAATCGGCGACCGCCGCCCTACTGCACGCTTTTGGGATTCCGGTGCAGGATGCGGATGCGGTGGTTCATCGGTTGCTGCGGGCGGATGGGGCCGTTATTGCGGCGATTGACGCGGCGTTTCCCGGCGTGGTGATGGATGGGCAGGTGAGCCGCCCGACGCTGGGGGCGGCGGTATTCGGCAATCCTGTGGCCTTACGGCGGCTGGAGGCGATTATTCATCCGCGTGTTACGGCAGAACGGCTGAATTTTCTCAAACGCACCGCGCGGCATCGGCTCGTGGCTTTAGACATTCCACTGCTGTTTGAGACGGGCATTGATAAGAGTTGCGACCGGGTGATCGTGGTGACGGCCCCGGCGCAGGTGCAGGCGGCGCGGGTGTTGCGGCGACCGGGGATGACGCTGGCGCGGCTGGATGCAATCCGCGCGCAGCAATGGCCGGATCTCGCCAAACGGCGGCGGGCGGATTATATCATTCCTACTGGCCTCGGGCGGGCCGTGACGCGGCGGTGGGTGCTCGCCATGCTGAAGCATCTCCGTGCCGCGCCGCCGCCCGTCGGCTCGCTTCTTCGGTCTCCCCTAGCAGGACGTAAGGCTTATGCGCGAAATTTGCCTCGATACCGAAACCACCGGCTTTGATCCGGCATCCGGGCATCGGATCGTTGAAATCGCCTGTATCGAGTTACAAGACGGCAGCCCCACCAGCCGCCCGCCGCTGCACCTCTACATCAACCCGGAACGGGATATGCCGGAGGATGCGTTTAAGGTTCACGGCCTGTCGGGGGCGTTTTTGGCCCAGCATCTGCCGTTTGCCAAAATCGCCGATCAGGTATTGGAGTTTATTGGCACCGATAGCCGCCTCGTGATCCATAATGCCGAATTCGATATGCGCTTTCTCAATGCCGAGTTGAAGCGCTGCAAGAAGCCGCCGATCAACCCAGACCGGGCTTTTTGTACGCTCGTGTTTGCCCGGCGCAAGTTCCCCGGCTCCCCCGCCAGCCTGGATGCGCTGTGTCGGCGGTTCGAGATCGACAATAGCCACCGCGTTAAGCACGGGGCCTTGCTCGATACGGAGCTTCTGGCCGAAGTCTATGTGGAACTGCTGGGCGGCAAGCAGCGCGGGCTGAACCTGTCGGCGCTGGAGGTGGAGGAGGCGAATACCCGCCCGCTGGTGCCCCTCAGCGCCCCAGATCGTCCCGCCCGCCCACCGCGCCCCCATGCGGCAAGTGCGGAGGAATTGGCGCAGCACGCGGCGTTCGTGGCGAAGCTCAAGAATCCGCTGTGGCTGACCCTGGCCGAAGCGCCCGACGCGCCCGGCGCGCCCGGCGCAGCAATAGCGCCGAAAGCCCAATAGCGGTTAACGCCGCGCCCGCTATCCCTTGCCAGTCCAGCGCGCGCCCTAGGGCCGCCGGGTTCATCTTTTCAACGAGTTCAGAATGCTATTGCAACGCGCTCGCAACAGTGGCATCGTCAAGCCTTGTTGAGAATGCGTCTCAGTACGATAAAATGAGGTCTGATATGATGAAGATGATGAAGCGGGTTAAGATCGTCGCGCTGGCAGCTACTGCCGTGTGGTTGGCGGGTACCGCGCTCGCAACGGCGTCGGAAGTGAATGTTTATTCCTCGCGCCACTATCCAACCGATCAGGCAACCTACGACAAGTTCACTGCCGACACTGGCATTAAGGTGAATGTGGTTCAGGGCGATATTAACGGTTTGGTGCAGCGCCTACAGCGCGAAGGAGCCAACTCGCCCGCCGATGTGGTGATTACGGTCGATGCCGCCAATCTCTACATTCTGAAGAATAATAAGCTGTTGCAGCCGCTGAAGTCCGCTGTGGTGGACGAAGTGGTTCCGGCTAACCTGCGGGATCCCGATGGCCAGTGGTTCAGCATCGCGCTTCGCAGCCGCGTGATCGCCTATAACACCGACAAGGTGAAGCCCGCCGATATTGCCACTTACGAATCGCTGGCGGACCCGAAGTTTAAGGGCAAGGTTCTCACCCGCTCCTCGAACCATGTTTACAATCTGTCGCTCATCGCCTCGATTATCGCCAATGACGGCGTGGAGAAAGCCGATAGCTGGGCCAAGGGCCTCGTTGCAAACTTCGCCCGCACGCCGCAAGGCGGCGATACCGACCAGATTAAAGCGATTGCTGCGGGTGAAGCGGATATAGCCCTCACCAATCATTATTACTACGCCCGCCTGAAAAGCGGCTCGGATGCCGATAAGAAAATCGTTGAGAAAATCGCTCTCGTCTTCCCGAATCAGAATGATCGTGGCGCGCATATCAACGTGTCGGGCGTCGGCCTCACTGCCCACGCACCGAACAAGGCCAATGCGGCAAAATTCTTGGAGTTCTTGGTCAGCAAGGACGCGCAGAAGGTCATGTCGGCAGGTACGATGGAGTTTCCGGTGCGCGGCGATGTGGAGGCCGATCCGATTCTCGCCAGCTTCGGCAAGTTCAAAACCGATAAATTGAACCTCGCCAAGCTCGGCGAAGCCACGCCGGAAGCCTTGAAGGTCGCGGATCGCGCCGGTTGGCGCTAAGCTCTTCGGAACAGGGGGTACCCGCCGGCATCCCCCTGCCTGTTCCCAAGACAAGCGAGGCAGACATGCAAGGCGATCGGCAAGCAATTCAGTACCTGAACAAGATTCTCTATAACGAGCTAACGGCAATCAACCAGTACTTCCTGCATGCACGCATGCACAAGAACTGGGGATTTACGCGGCTTGGTGATAAAACCTACCAAGAATCTATTGATGAAATGCGCCACGCCGATTGGCTCATCGAACGGATTCTGTTCCTAGAGGGCCTGCCCAATCTTCAAGACTTGGGTAAGCTCTTGATTGGCGAAGACGTGCCGGAAGCCCTGTCGGGCGACTTGCGCCTCGAAACCCAAGCGCGCGCCGATTTGATCGAAGCGATTGCCTATCTGGAAGAGAGTAAGGACTACGTTAGCCGTGATTTGCTAACGAAAATTCTGGTCGATACCGAAGAGCATATCGACTTCCTCGAAACCCAATTGGCGCTTATCGAACAGATTGGCCTGCAAAACTATCTGCAACATCAGGTCGAGCCGCTAAAAAGCTAAACGCTTAGGGCTAAGACCCTGCACACAAGAGGGCCGCATGATCGTTTGTGTCTGTAATGCCTTGAGCGAGCGTGATCTGGTCCGTGCCCGTGAAAGCGGTGCGGCCACTCTCGCGGCCCTCTATAAAGTGCATGGCTGCCAAGTCAAATGTGGTCGCTGTGTCGGTCATGCCCGCAGCCTGCTGCCGGAAGCCCCGGTGGAGCGGCGGCGGCAGATGGAGAGCGTGGGGTAGTCCGCCGCGCTATTTTCAGACACGCAAAAGCGCCGATTCTCTGAAGGATCGGCGCTTTTTCGTGGGGATCGAACGCTTTTTACGCCCCGACGCGCACCAGATTTTGCGTGCGATTTTTCACATAGACCCACACGGCTTTCGTCGCCATCTGGTGCAGCAGGCCGCGTGGGGAGAGGCCGACGGCCTTGAAAATCATCGCGATGAACCGATCGACATGGTGCGGGCGGTAGAAGGCGTAGGCCCTGCGTGCGTAAGCGCGGCTGCTGGTTTTGCGATCATAGGGCGTATCGGTGCCATTCGCCGCGTAATAGGCGTAGGCCAACTCGTCGTCTTCACTTTCTGTAATGCGGGTTGCGGCCACCCGCAGCCGCTGCCAGCGCCCCAGGCCATCTTTTTCAAGGTAGGTCTTAAGCGTTTCGTAGAACAGCTTGTAATGACGCAACTCATCTCCCGCGATAGCGGCGCAAATTTGTTGCAGGACAGGCTCTCGGCTTCCGTCTTTAATCGCGGTGTACCAAGAACTCGTGCCGGATTCGACAATGCAGCGGGCGATCAGCTCGCCCGCGCGGCTACCGCGCACCGATTCTTGCGCGTTAAGGGGCAACTGATAGCCGGTGACAAACGTATGGAACGCATGATCGAAATTGAACTGAGGGTCCGCCAACTCTGCCCAACGGCGCAGGGCTTGGCCGTGCCGCACTTCTTCGGCGGCCCAGGCGTCGATTGCGGCGCAAAAATCGGGATCGTCGCGGAAAATGTTCTTGAGGTAGGTCGCGTAGTCCCAGCCGTTATGTTCGACCAGGGCGGCCGCTTTGACAACCTTAACCGTATCGGGATCGACCAAATTTGCCTGGAAACGCTCCCAAGCAATATCGTCCAAGGTCCAGCCTTTCATAGTCTCACCTTCGGCTCTTCTGTCCGCCCTGGCGGATTGTTGAGGAGGAGATGGGGGCAGGGTGCCCGGCTACCAACAGTCCGTAAGGACTCCGCTGTTTGGCATGGCTCCGCTCTTCATGCTTACCGCGCTGCACATACTCTGTCCATGATAGTGCGTGATAACGGCGTGGATGACAGGGGAATACGCGCATGACTCAACCTTATCACGCCCTTCTGGCCTCGATCATCGCCCAGAAGAAAAGTCTCGACGGGCTTATCTCGGCGCGCGATCAAGCCGCGCACGCTGCTGCCCAGCAAGAGGCGGCGGAGTTGCTGCGGTGCCGCGAGCAGTGGCGCACCCATCACCTGCCGCTGTTGCAGCACGCGCTGCACGATGTGAACGATGCGTTGGAAGAGGCGCGCATTCACCTGCGGGACATCCCCCAGCGCGGGCCGGAGCCGTTTATCTCCTCGGTCCTGTTCGTGCTGTTCATTGATGGGCAGCCCCAGGGCGAAAAACTGCGAATCGGTTTTGATCGCGCGGGCGCGCTAACGGTGCAACGGTTGGACCCGCGCGAAAAACTGCTGGAAATGCTGCCCGCCACCGGGTTGGATGAAGAGGCGTCGGGCCGATTGCTGACGGAGTTCGTCAGCAGCATTTGCACCGAACATTTTGCGCGGCTTCAACCTTGCTAAGATAAGGGCTGCGCCGCGATTTTCTTCTCAGGGCTGCGCCGC
>JAAFIC010000073.1 GCA_013298565.1 Alphaproteobacteria bacterium
GTATGAGGTACGCCCATGACGATGATAAAGCCTTCTGGGGGTCTCCCGCCAAAAGTGAGTAATTGGGTTGATCCCGATGATGCCCCACCCCTGACCGAAGCCTTTTTCGGTCATGCCGATACCTATATCGGCGACAGGCTCGTCAAACGCGGTCGCCCAAAGAAAGCCGATCCGAAGCAGCGCGTGACCTTACGGTTAGATGCTGACCTTCTCGCGACCCTGCGGCAAACCGGGCCGGGCTGGCAAAGCGCTGTTAATGCCCTGCTGCGCCGAGCCATGACTCTACCGGACTCTGAAACGGCTAATCCGTCAGCGTCTTATTTGGAGCGGTAGAAAAACGCTGAATCTCCGCTTTTCCCCTCTCCCGCTTTTTCCCCGATTCCCTTTAGCGGCGGAATGGTCTAGGGTCGCCCCAATCTCAGTGTATTACCGACAGACCTAAAATAAGAGTAGCGGACCTATGGCTGGCCATTCTCAGTTTAAGAACATCATGCACCGCAAGGGCGCGCAAGACGCCAAGCGCGGGAAGATTTTCACCAAGCTGATTCGGGAACTCACCGTTTCGGCCAAAACCGGCGCGCCCGATCCGTTGCTGAACCCGCGCCTGCGGGCGGCGATCACGGCGGCGAAAATCGCCAATATGCCGAAAGACACCATCGACCGGGCGATCAAGCGCGGCCAAGGTGGCGGTGACGATACCAATTTCGATGAAGTGCGCTACGAGGGCTACGGCCCTGGCGGTATTGCTGTGATCGTGGAAGCGATGACCGATAACCGCAACCGCACCGCGTCTGAAGTGCGCTCGGCCTTCACCAAATCCGGCGGGGCGCTGGGGGAAACCGGTTCGGTCAGCTTTATGTTCGACCGAGTGGGGCAAATTCACTACCCGGCTTCGGTTGGCACGCCCGATGCGGTGTTCGAGGCGGCGTTGAATGCCGGGGCGGAGAATGTCGAAAGCTCGGCAGATGGGCACGATGTTACCTGCGCGACCGACGATCTTGCGACCGTGCGCGACGGGCTGGAAGCCGCCTTCGGCGCGCCTGAATCGGCCAAGCTCATCTGGGCGCCGCAAACGCTGAACCCGATATCGGACGAGGTGGCCGAAAAGCTGTTCCGGCTAATCGATACGCTCGACGATAGCGACGACGTGCAAAATGTTTACGCCAATTACGACATTTCCGAGGAACAGCTCACCAAGCTGGCGGGCTAAACCGATGCGGGTATTGGGCCTTGATCCGGGACTACAGCGCACCGGCTGGGGCGTGATCGAAGCTCAAGGCTCGCGGTTGAGGGGGATTGCGTGCGGAACGGTCACGTCCGATCCGAAAGCCGCCTTGTCTGACCGTTTAGCGCAGCTTTATGAGGGGCTGCAAAAAGTGCTGGACACATACCAACCCGATTGCGCGGCGGTGGAAGAGACTTTCGTGAACACCAACGCCGCCTCCACGCTGAAACTTGGGCAAGCGCGCGCGGTCTCCCTGCTGGTGCCAGCGCGGGCGGGGCTGACGGTGGCGGAATATGCGGCGAAATCGGTGAAGAAATCGGTCGTTGGCGCGGGGGCTGCCGATAAGGACCAAGTGATGTTCGTGGTCGGCAAGCTGCTGCCGGGTCTTGTGCTGCCAGGTGCCGATGCCGCCGATGCGCTGGCGGTGGCGATTTGCCACGCTCATCACGCGCAAACCGCAAGCCGTGTTAGTGACGCGCACACAAAACGGGGCATGGGCGGTATTGATTTAGCGTTGCTGGCGAGAAGCCGATGATTGCGTGGTTACAGGGCATTGTTCGGGATTTAGGCGCGGGCTATGCCGTTATTGATGTAAACGGCGTCGGTTATCTTGTCGCGGCGTCCGGGCGGACGCTGGGCGCGCTATACATGAGCCAACCCGCGACACTGCACATCGAGACCGTGGTGCGGGAAGATGCGCTGCTACTCTACGGGTTCCGCGACACCGCCGAGCGTGACTGGTTCCGGCTGCTGCAAACCGTGCAGGGCGTCGGTGGGCGGGTCGCGCTGGCACTGCTAACCGTGCTAACGCCGGATCAATTAGTTCAGGCGATTGCGTCGGGCGACAAAAACGCGCTGGCGCGTGCCGATGGGGTGGGGCCGAAGCTGGCGGTACGGCTCTTGACCGAGCTGAAAGATAAGGTGGCCGGCCTCGCTTTGGGCGCGATGGCGCGAACGGCCCCAAGCGTTTCGCCTGCGGTTGAAACCAATGGTTCTGTGGAAGCCGAAGCCGTTTCGGCGCTGGTTAATCTCGGTTATGGTCGGTCAGACGCTTTTACGGCGGTTATCAAGCTGGCGCAGCAGCAACGCGACACGGGTACTGAACCCACTCTGGCGGACCTGATCCGTGCCGGTCTGAAAGCTCTTAGCCCAGCATGAGCGAGAATCCCGAAACCCGCCGCCCGTTGCTCGACCCCTCTGTTGCCGAAGGCGGGGAAGCGGCATTGCGCCCGGCGCGCTTGCAGGATTTCGTTGGGCAGCGGCCCGTGTGCGAGAATTTGCAGGTGTTCGTTGAAGCGGCGCGGGGGCGGGGGGAAGCGCTGGATCATGTGCTGTTCTTCGGCCCGCCGGGCTTGGGCAAGACCACGCTGGCGCAGATCGTGGCGCGGGAACTGAGCGTCGGGTTCAGGGCCACCTCCGGCCCGGTTATCGCTAAAGCTGGGGATTTGGCGGCGCTGCTGACTAATTTGCAGCCGAACGACGTGCTGTTCATTGATGAAATCCACCGCCTTAGCCCGGCAGTGGAAGAAATTCTGTATCCGGCGATGGAAGATTTTCAGCTCGATCTGATTATCGGCGAAGGCCCCGCCGCGCGCTCCATCCGCATTGATCTGCCGCGCTTTACCCTCGTGGGGGCAACGACGCGCTCGGGCCTGCTGACGACGCCGTTGCGGGAACGCTTCGGTATTCCCCTACGGTTGCAGTTCTACAGCCCGGAAGAGCTAACCTCCATCGTCGTGCGCGGCGCGCGGTTGCTGGAGATGCCGCTGACCGAAGAAGGCGCGTTCGAGATTGCCAAACGCTCGCGCGGCACCCCGCGCATTGCCGGGCGCTTGTTGCGGCGCGTGCGCGATTTTGCCTCGGTGGCGGGGGTTTCGCCCATCGACCGCATTGCTGCCGACGCGGCGCTGACGCGGCTCGACGTCGATCCAACGGGGCTGGACGCGATGGATCGGCGCTATCTGGCGTGTATCGCCGATACTTACGAAGGCGGGCCGGTGGGGGCGGAAACGCTGGCGGCGGCGCTGTCGGAATCGCGCGATACCATCGAAGAGGTGATCGAGCCGTACCTGATGCAGTTGGGGCTAATCCAGCGCACCCCGCGCGGGCGCATGTTGGCCCCGAACGGCTGGAAACTGCTGGGGCGCAGTCCGCCGCGCGGTTTGGAAGCGCAACTCAGCCTGCTCGGAGACGAACCCGAATGAACGATGTTGCGTTTGCGCCCCTCGCCCCAACCTGTGGTGAAATCGCCTCCGGCTGGCACCGCTTGCCGCTGCGGGTGATTTATGCCGATACCGATGCGGGCGGTGTGGTCTATCACGCCAATTATTTGAATTTCGCCGAACGGGCGCGCACGGAAATGCTGCGCGCTGTGGGAATTGTGCCACAAAAACTGTATGACGAAGACGGCACACTGTTTGTTGTGCGCTCGGCTGAAATCGACTATCGCGGCCCCGCCCGGTTGGATGATGCGCTGGAAGTGCGAAGCCGCGTTATCAAGTTCGGTGGCGCCAGCCTTGAAATTGAACAGCACGTGTTGCGCTGGGAGCACACAGATAGCCGTCATTTGGTCACAATTCTGGTGCGATTAGTGTGCGTGGACCCGCAGTTCAATCCGCAGCGGGTGCCGGACACAGTTCGGACGGCCTGCGGCCCATTCTATCTGGACCGTTCTACGGGGGAGTAAGGGAAGAGAATGCAAGGCGATGCAGTTGCGGCGATTGCGCCCGCCCATGATTTGTCGATGCTTGGTCTGTTTTTGCAGGCCGACTGGGTTGTTAAGTTTGTCATGCTCTCGCTCGTTTTTGCCAGCGTGTGGAGTTGGGCGATCATCGTCGATAAACTTATCCGCCTGCGCCGTTTGACGGTTCAGGCCGATCAGTTTGAAGAGGCTTTTTGGTCGGGCGGCAGCCTGGACGAGCTTTTCGACCGTATCGGCAATCGGCCTATCGACCCGATGTCGGCGGTGTTCGTGGCGGCGATGCGCGAGTGGCGGCGCTCGGCCCAGCGCGGCTTGGGTATGACCACGGGCAACCTTCAGCAGCGCATCGAGCGGGTGATGGGCGTTACTGTGGGCCGGGAGATGGAACGGCTGGAAAAGTGGACGCCGTTTCTGGCTTCTGTCGGCTCGGTCGGCCCGTTTGTCGGGCTGTTCGGCACTGTGTGGGGGATCATGAATTCCTTCTCGGCCATTGCGACCTCGAAGAACACGAACTTGGCGGTCGTGGCCCCTGGGATTGCCGAAGCCTTGTTTGCAACGGCCATCGGCTTGGTTGCGGCCATTCCCGCCGTGTTGGCGTATAACAAGATTTCTGGCGATCTAGCGCGGTACTCCAATCGGCTGGAGAATTTCTCGGCGGAATTTGCGGCTATCCTGTCGCGGCAGATGGATGCTGCTGAGGCGGGCGAATAATGGGTGCATCTTTGAATGGGGGCGGGCCACGTCGGCGCGGTGGGCGCCGATCTCACACGCCGATGTCCGAAATCAACGTGACGCCATTGGTGGACGTAATGTTGGTGCTGCTCATCGTATTCATGGTGGCGGCCCCCTTGCTAACCGTTGGCGTACCCGTCGATCTGCCCAAAACTTCGGCGGCGAGCCTCAATGAGCGCATCGAACCGCTGACCATCAGCGTCAATGCTAAAGGCCAGATCTATCTTCAAGAAATGGAAGTGCAGGAGGCGGAGTTAGCCCCGCGCCTACAAGCTATTACCGCGAATAAACCCGATACGCCCATCTATGTGCGCGGCGATAAGGGCATTGCCTATGGCCGCGTGATGGAAGTGATGGGCCTCGTCGCCTCCGCTGGGTTCGCCAAAGTCTCGCTGATTGCCGAGGCCCCCTCCGGTGCGCCGGTGAAGCCTACGCCCAAGCAGGGCGGGTAGGGGCGCGGCGGCGATGAATCGGGCCATTATTCTTGCGTCAGCGTTGCATGGGTTGATCTTGATCCTGGTGATCTTCGGTCTGCCCCAAGTCGCGCCGCCGCCGCTGGAGGTAAAGCCGATCATTGAGGTTGAGGTCATCACGATTTCCGCCACGCCCAATGCCGCGCCGAATAACCCGACGCCCCCGCCCGTGAAAGAGCAGAAACCCGATCCCACGCCCACGCCTGCCCAGCAACCCGCGCCCAAGCCGGACCCTGCGCCAGTACCGCCTCCTCCTCCGCCTCCGCCGCCAAAACCCCCTGAGCCAAAGCCGGAGCCGAAGCCCGAACCCAAACCGGAGCCGCCGAAACCGCCGCCTCCCCCGAAGCCGCCGGAACCCAAGCCGGAACCAAAACCTGAGCCGAAACCGGAACCCAAGCCCGAGCCGAAAAAGGAAGAGGTGAAGAAGGTCGAGCCACCCAAGCCGGAGCCGAAGCCCGAACCCAAGAAGGAAGATTTCTTGGACATGATGGCCAAGACTATTCCTCAACCCAAAGACGCGCCAAAAGTTCCGCCGAAGCCGGACGTTAAACCCGCTGAGAAGCCAGTTGATTTCGCTGACTTGATCTCTAAAGCCGTGCCAACGGCGCAAAAACCCACGGCTCCCGCCACGCCCGCGCGCCCAACGCAAACGGCAGCCGCCGCTGCGCCCCGTTCGGTCGGCCCGAGCGACCCGAACCGTCCGCTATCGCGGGCGGAGGAGGATGGGGTGCGTCAGGCGTTAAAACCCTGCTGGAATTTCGATCCGGGGTTGCCGAATGCGAAAACTCTGGTGATCGCAGTGAGGATTTACTTGAATCCTAACAGCACTGTGAGAGGCACGGAATTAGAGGATCCCTCGATTGCACGACGTTCGCCTCAGCATCAGACCGCAGCGAATATAGCGTTGCGTGCGGCCAACAACCCGGCGTGTAGCCGTTTGCCGCTTCCGCCGGGGTTGCATGAGAGTATCGTTGTGATTTTTGATCCTAAGGACATGGCGCTATGAGGGGAGCAGTAATTTCTTGCGCCCTAATGAGTGGCCTTTCGACATTGATGCTTGGTTGCTCGGTAGATCGTGTTGAGAAATCCTCAATGGCATCAAAATCCATTGAATTAGTGAAGAGAACGCCGCCGCGACCTACAACCGTTTTGGCCAATCCCCTTACAGCCGAGCAGCAAGCTGCCATTAAAGACACGCTTGCGCCGTGCTGGAATTTCGATCCGAGCCTGGCCAACGCGAAAACCTTGATCGTGAACGTCCGACTCTATCTCAAGCCAGACGGTTCTGTATTCCAAACTGAGTTAGTCGAACCGTCCTCCGTTAAAAGCTCGCCAGAGTATCAGGCTGCGGCCGTCGCCGCTCTCCGTGCGCCAATGAACCCAGCGTGTAGCAAATTTCCGCTTACATCAGACCGTGAGTTCAGCCTTATTGTCAGTTTCGATCCAAAGGATATGGGCCAATGAGACAGAAAGCCTCTGCTTCCCCGCGTGCGTCGCTCCGCCGAGCAATACTTCGCTCCTCGCTTTTTCTGGTTGCGGCTCTGCTCATGGCGGCCCCGGTCGCTTTCGCGCAAGCGACAAGAAGCGAACCAAGGATTGTGACGGGCGATGGCAACCCGCAACCCATGCCCATCGCTATCAGCAATCTCGCGGGCGATGCGCGGTTGGGGGCGGATATTGCCCGCATCGTGTCGGACGATCTGGAGCGTTCGGGGCTGTTCAAGCCGATCGACCCGAAAGCCTTCGTGCAGACGCCCGATCAAATCGGCACGGCCCCGCGCTTTGCCGATTGGCGCTTGATTAACGCGCAGGCGCTGATGTCGGGCGCGGTCACGCTGCAAGGCAATCAGATGCGCGTTGAGTTTCGCCTGTGGGACGTGTTCGGCGAAGCGCAGATGGAAGGGCAGGTGTTTAGTGCCGGAACCGATGGTTTGCGCCGGGTCGCCCATAAGATTGCCGACGCGATCTATAAGCGCATCACCTCCGAGGATGGATATTTCGACACGCAGATCGTTTTCGTGACCGAAACCGGCCCGGCGACGGAGCCGTTCAAGCAGTTGGCGATCATGGATCAAGATGGGTTCGGCTACCGCACCTTGACCGATCAGAAGCGCGTGCGCGCGATCACGCCGCGTTTTTCGCCCACCGAGCGCGAGCTGACGTATATGGCTTATGTCGCCGATCCTAAAACCGGTCTCGATATTCCGCGCGTGTACTTATACAATCTGGATTCGGGCGCGCAGGAAATCCTGGGCAGTTTCTCCGGCATGACGTTTGCGCCGCGCTTCACGCCCGATGGGCAGAAGGTGTTGATGAGCTTTGCTGAAAACGGCAACTCCGAAATCTATATGATGGACCTTCGCACCCGCAGAGCGACCCGCCTTACCGATAGCCCGGCCATTGATACATCGCCCTCGGCGTCGCCCGATGGCACTAAGATTGTGTTCAACTCCGACCGGGGCGGCGTTACCGCTTTGTACGTGATGAACGCCGATGGCTCGGGTGTGCAAAAAATATCACCGGGCCGTGGCCGTTACAACACACCTGTCTGGTCCCCCAGGGGCGACTATATCGCCTTCACCAAATCCGAAGGGGGGCAGTTCCTTATTGGGATCATGCGCCCCGATGGTACGGGCGAGCGGATTCTCGCACAATCCTATTTAGATGAAGGCCCTACCTGGGCACCCAATGGGCGCGTGTTGATGTTCTTTCGGCAAGCGCCCACCGATGCCCAGGGCCGGGGCGGGGCATCGCGTTTGATGTCCGTCGATATAACGGGTCGCAATTTGCGAGAGGTCACGACCCCAACGAATGCCTCCGATCCAGCTTGGGGACCGATAGACCGCCGTTAGACCCCTTGATTCCCTAGGGTTAGCTGCCTATATTCCGCCTCGTTTCTCCTCGTTGTGCAGGGCAGCATTTTTGTGCGTCCTTGGTCATCTTGGAGAAGGCGAGGGGCTTCCCTTCGCATCACTCAACTACAGCCTTCAGAGCTGAGGGGTCACAAAATGCGTATCGCTCTCCTTCCCATCGCCGCTGCCGCCCTATTGCTTGCCGCGTGCGAATCCGACAAGCCAACCAACACTTCCGGCGTTACCCCGACGACTACCACCGTGTCAAAGGGTCCGACTTCGAGCAGCATCCGTTCGGGTTCGATCGAAGATTTCCGCGTTAACGTCGGTGATCGCGTGTTCTTCGGTTACGACAAGTTTGACCTGTCGGCCGATGCGCGTCGTACGCTGGAACGCCAAGCTTCTTGGCTGAAGCAGTACGCTTCGGTTCGCATGGCCGTCGAAGGCCATGCCGACGAACGCGGCACCCGCGAATACAACTTGGCGCTTGGCGAACGCCGCGCCAATGCCGCTAAGGATTACCTGGTCGCCCTCGGCGTTCCGGCCTCGCGTCTCACGACCGTTTCTTATGGTAAGGAACGTCCGTCAGTGGTCGGCTCGAACGACTCCGCTTGGAGCCAGAACCGTCGTGGCGTTTCGGTCCCAGCCGTTCAGTAATCCAACGCCCCTTGGGGCTGGATGGCAACGCCGCACTGGCAACAGTGCGGCGTTTTGCTTTTTGGGGAGCTTTCCGCATAGGCGTGATTCGGTTTTTGCACTGGTGCAGAAGCGCAACATGTGGCTAAAAACGCACCTAGGTTCCAAACGTGTCTAAATCTCGCCACGGTGTCGCGCGATTCCAGAGTGTGTCACGCTTCAGGGATGTCGAGTGATCTGTTGGCTAGACCCCTCCTGTCTTCTTTTTTCAATGGATGATCTCCCATGATCTTGAAATTTGCTTTGCCGCTCGCGGCGGTTTTGTTTGTTGCCGCCTGCTCGGACCAGTCCACCCCCGACGGTGGCCCGACGGGAACCAGCCAGACCCCCGGCAACGCTTCAGGTAGCGGCAGCGGTAGCGGCATTACGTCCGGTTCGCTTGCCGGAAATCGTGCGGCGCAATTGGCGCAAGCCCAGGCCGATTGGCAGCGCAGCTTTAGCGCTGGCGGTACCGACAGGGTATTCTTCGGTCTCGATCAATACACGCTGTCGGCAGACGCGCAAAACACGTTGCGCGCGCAAGCCCAGTTCTTGCAGCGCTACCCGTTGGTGAGCTTCGTTATCGAAGGCCATGCGGATGAACGCGGCACGCGCGAATACAACCTTGCCCTAAGCGACCGTCGTGCTCAGTCGGCACGCGAGTTTCTAGCGAGCTTGGGCGTTGATGGCAGCCGCTTGCAGGTTATCTCCTACGGTAAAGAGCGGCCCTCCACCACGGGTCGCGGTGATGCCGTGTGGGCGAAGAACCGTCGAGCCGTTTCCGTGCCGCGCTAATCTAGGATAGGGCGGCGCTTAAAAGTGCCGCCCCGTCTTCGTTTTGCCCGAAAGCGGGGGTAAGCTCCCGGTTTCGGAGTATTGTAAAGGGCTTTCGTCATGGTTGGACCGTCGCGGTTTCTCTCTTCCCTCGCACTGTTTGCCGTTATCGGTGCCTTGGCGCTGTCGGCCCCTGCCGTCGCCCAGCAGCAACCGGCGGGCGAAATCCCGATTACGGCACAACTGACCGTGCGAATTTCGGAGCTTGAAGCCCAGATTCGGCAACTCACAGGCCAGATCGAGGATTTATCGGCGACGGTGACGCAATTGCGTCAGCGCGCCGACAGGCAGGCCAGCGATGTGGACTTCCGCCTGTCGGAGCTAGAGAAGGCCCGTCAGGCGAGTGTCCCGGCCCCCCCGGCAGGTGCGGCCCCCGCTCAAGCCCTTACTCAGGCCCCCGCTCAGGCCCCCGCCCAGGCCCCTGCCGTCGCTTCTGGTGCGCCTCCCCGCGATCTTGGCAACATTCCTGCGAACCCGAACGGCCCCGTTGCGCTCACGCCGCCCGGCCAACAGGCGCAATCGGGGGCGCGTCCCGCAGCAGGGGCGGTTACACCGCCTGCGACGGCGCCGGTGAAAGCCGGAAACCCGAAGGAAGCCTACGAGCAGGCGTTCGCGCTTATTCAGAAGCAGGATTACCCCGCAGCCGAACAATCCTTACGCGGTTTTATCGCAACCTATCCGAATGATGAGTTGGCAGGAAATGCCCAGCACTGGCTGGCGCAAACCTATTACGTGCGCGGCAATTATCAGGAAGCTGCGGCCCTGTTTTTTCAAGGATACCAGAAGTATCCGAAGAACAATAAAGCGCCGGATAATCTTATGAAGCTCGGCATGGCCTTAGCCAACTTGAATAAGCCCAAGGAAGCCTGTGCGTCATTTAACCGCTTCAACACCGAATACCCAACCGCCTCGGCGTTTTTGAAGCGCCGTGTGCAGGAAGAGCGCGCCCGCAATAATTGCGGCGCGTGATTTTACGGCGATGACGGGGGCCGACGCGCGGCTTCCCCAGGCGTTTGCGGCGGCGATGGCGGACTTTGTGCCGTTCGAGCGCGCGCCACGTCTTGCCGTTGCCGTTTCGGGTGGTCCCGACAGTTTGGCGCTGATGCTGCTGGCCGATAGTTGGGCGCGGGCGCGCGGGGGCAGCGTTTTGGCGCTTACTGTCGATCATCGCTTACGGCCCGAGGCAGCCTTGGAAGCGCAGCGGGTGGCGGTATGGGCCAGAGAGCGCGGTATTTCTCATCGTATTCTGACTGCCGACGCTCCCCCCATCGAAACTGGCGGCGTGCAAGCAGCGGCCCGCGCGCTGCGCTATCGGTTATTGACGGCCGCTTGCGCCGAAATCGGTATTCTCCATCTGCTTTTGGGACATCATCGTGACGATCAAGCGGAAACGCTGCTGTTGCGGCTTCAGCGCGGCTCCGGCGTATCCGGGTTGGCCGGTATGGCCGCGTGTCAAACCCTCTCCTGCGTGCGGCTCTTACGCCCGCTGTTGGGACTGCCCAAAGCCGCGCTGATCGAGTTTTGCACGCACGCGGGGCTGATCCCGGTGACGGACCCCAGCAATGGCGCGCTTGCCTATGACCGGGTGCGCTGGCGGGCTGTCTTGACCGAAGCCGCCGCGCCGTTTTTGGCAACACGGTTGGCGGAAACCGCAACCCGCCTTAGTGCCGATCGCGTTATTTTGGAGGCGCTCGCCGATCAGTGGCTAACAACCTGGGTAACGCCACTCCCTTTAGGCATCGCACGGGTTCCCGCCTCAGCCCTCAGCGATGGGCCGTCGGAGGTGCGCCTACGCGCCCTGGCGCGCCTGTGCGCCTGGGCGGGGGGCGCTGCGTATCCGCCACGCTTTGAGGGCCTCCAAATGCTTGCCAGACGATTGGAAGCGGGCGAGCAGGCGCGGTTAGTGCTCACGCTCGGCGGCGTGCTGTGGGTGCTGACCAAGGGCGTGCTGTGGGTCGGGCGAGAAGCCGTCGGTGTCGCGCCGCCTCTGGTGCTCCCACCCGCCGATCTGTCGGCGCGATGGGATGGCCGGTTTCGGGCCTATGCTGCTGTTGAAGGTTGGCAGGTGCGGGCCTTGGGCGCGGCAGAAACGGCGCGTTTACGCCATTCTTCGCTGCTAAAACGCCCACAAACCCACCTCGCACAGGTGTTGGCGCAGGCCCCTGCGGCACTTTTGGCGGGAATGCCCGCATTTCAGCGTCTTGACTGTCCTGCCCTCGTGCCCCACTTGTCAGGGATACCAGGGCAGACTCCCCGGTTGGTGACAGCACCGCGCCGCCTCCTCGTTGCAGGGGGCGAACGTGGGCGTTGACGCCAAGCGGTAATAGGCGGCATGTCACGGATTACGATGGATGCTTCCAAGGGGCAACCTTGGGGCGGGTGCGGAAAGGGTAGAGTTTCGTGAATAATATCGGGAAAAATCTAGCGCTCTGGGCGATTATCGCCGTGTTGTTGGTGGCGCTGTTCAACCTGTTCCAAAGCCCGTCCACACGGTCTGGCCAGTCTCAGATTGCGTTTTCCGATTTCCTGTCCGAGGTCCAACAGGGCCGCGTGACGGAAGTCACCATTCAAGGGCCGAATATCAATGGGCGCTACGCCGATAATCGGACTTTCACCACCTATTCGCCGCAAGACCCCGGTTTGGTTGATCGCCTCGTCAAGCAGAACGTCCGCATTATTGCGGCCCCGATTGATGACGGCCCCACGGGTATTCTGAGCATTCTGATTTCTTGGTTCCCAATGCTGCTGTTCATCGGCGTGTGGATTTTCTTCATGCGTCAAATGCAGTCTGGCGGCGGCAAGGCGATGGGCTTTGGCAAATCGCGCGCCCGCCTGCTGACCGAAAAAGTGGGCCGTGTCACTTTCGATGACGTTGCGGGCATTGAAGAAGCCAAGCAAGAGTTGAACGAAATCGTTGAATTCTTGCGTGACCCGCAGAAGTTTCAGCGCTTGGGCGGTAAGATTCCGAAAGGCGTGCTGCTTGTCGGCCCGCCGGGTACGGGTAAAACATTGCTAGCCCGCGCGATTGCCGGTGAAGCCAATGTGCCGTTCTTCACTATTTCTGGGTCAGACTTCGTTGAAATGTTCGTTGGCGTTGGCGCGAGCCGCGTGCGCGATATGTTCGAGCAGGGTAAGAAAAACGCCCCCAGATCGGAAGAGCG
>JAAFIC010000074.1 GCA_013298565.1 Alphaproteobacteria bacterium
TGCCCCACCCGATTCCGCCAAAATCTTCGTGATCGCGGCCGTCAGCGAGGTCTTCCCGTGGTCAACGTGACCAATCGTGCCAATGTTGCAATGCGGCTTGTTCCGCTCAAATTTAGCCTTCGCCATAATCGATATCCTTGCTAACGGATCACGCCATTTTGGCGCGGACTTCGTCCGCAACCGCCTGGGGAACCTGTTCATAGTGATGGAACTGCATGGTGTACTGGGCGCGACCCTGGCTCATTGAGCGCAGCGTATTCACGTAACCGAACATATTTGCCAGCGGCACCATGGCGGAAACGACGCGGGCATTACCCCGGCTATCCATACCATTGACTTGCCCGCGACGGCTGTTCAGATCGCCGATAACATCACCCATATAATCTTCCGGTGTTACCACTTCGACCGCCATAATCGGTTCCAACAGCTTTGGGCCAGCCTTTTGCAAGCCTTCTTTGAAGGCGGCGCGCGAGGCGATTTCAAAAGCTAGAACCGACGAGTCAACGTCGTGATAGGCACCGTCGATCAACTGCACCTTAAAGTCGATAACCGGGAAGCCCGCGATAACGCCGGTATCCATCGAGCCTTCGATGCCTTTGACCACGCCCGGAACATATTCCTTCGGTACAGAACCGCCGACAACCTTGTTCTCGAACTTGAAGCCTTCACCCGGTTGTTGCGGCTCGAACACGAGTTTGATGCGCGCGTACTGACCCGAACCGCCGGACTGCTTCTTGTGGGTATAGTCAATTTCCGCCTTCTTGGAGATCGTCTCACGATACGCGACCTGCGGTGCACCAATATTGGCTTCCACCTTAAATTCGCGCTTCATGCGATCAACGATGATTTCGAGATGGAGCTCGCCCATCCCCTTAATAATCGTCTGACCGCTTTCGTGATCAACCGCCACACGGAACGACGGATCTTCTTTCGCAAGACGCTGAAGCGCTTCCGACATCTTTTCTTGATCGGCCTTCGACTTCGGCTCGACGGCGATTTCGATGACGGGTTCCGGGAATTCCATCCGCTCCAGAATAATCGGCGCGTTTGGATCGCAGAGCGTATCGCCCGTCGTCGTGTCTTTCAGACCCGCCAAGGCAACGATATCACCAGCACGGGCTTCCTTAATATCCTCACGGCTGTTGGCGTGCATTTGCAGCATCCGCCCAAGGCGCTCGCGCTTACCTTTCACCGTATTGAGGATATAGGAGCCGCCTTCCATGACGCCCGAATAGAGGCGCACGAAAGTGAGCGAGCCGACGAACGGATCGTTCATGATCTTAAAGGCGAGGCCCGACATCGGCGCTTCGTCCGAAGTTGCGCGGGCTTCCTCTTCATCCGACTCGACCTTACGACCGACAATGGCATTCACATCCAGTGGCGACGGCAGGTAGGCGATAATGGCATCAAGTAAAGGCTGGACGCCCTTGTTCTTGAAAGCTGACCCCAGGAAAACCGGCACAAACACAGACTTCACTACACCCTTGCGGATGCAGGCAGCCAATTGCTCCTCGGTTGGCTCGACGCCATCGAGGTAGGTTTCCATCAGCGCATCGTCCATCTCGACGGCCATTTCGACCAACTTCGCACGATATTCGGCGGCTTGGTCGGCAAGGTCTGCCGGGATGTCGGTGTACTCAAACTCAGCACCCAGCGATTCATCTTTCCAGATGATCGCTTGCATCTTCACCAGATCGACCATGCCCAGAAAATCGGCTTCAACGCCAATCGGAAGCTGCATCACCATTGGACGCGTGCCGAGGCGATCCACCATCATGTCCACGCAACGGAAGAAGTTGGCACCGATACGGTCCATCTTATTCACAAAGCAAATGCGCGGAACATTATATTTGTCGGCCTGACGCCACACGGTTTCGGACTGAGGCTCGACACCCGCCACCGAATCGAACACGGCGCACGCCCCATCGAGAACACGCAAGGAACGCTCGACTTCAATCGTAAAGTCTACGTGGCCCGGCGTATCAATGATGTTGATGCGGTGCTCTTTCCAGAAACAAGTCGTGGCAGCCGACGTAATCGTAATGCCGCGTTCTTGCTCCTGCTCCATCCAGTCCATCGTCGCGGTGCCTTCATGCACTTCGCCGATTTTGTAGGACTTCCCGGTGTAGTACAGGATGCGTTCGGTCGTCGTCGTTTTCCCGGCATCAATGTGGGCCATGATGCCGATGTTACGATACTGTTCGATCGGGGTGGTACGAGACATAGTTCAAGTCCTTCGCGTGGGGCGACCGTTGACTTACCAGCGGTAGTGCGAGAACGCGCGGTTGGCTTCCGCCATCCGGTGCGTATCTTCGCGCTTTTTTACAGCCGAACCACGGTTGTTAGCGGCATCCAGCAATTCGCCAGAAAGACGATCAACCATCGTTGTTTCCGACCGCTTACGCGCCGAGTCGATAATCCAACGGATTGCCAGCGCCTGAGCGCGATCCGTACGAACTTCGACCGGCACCTGATAAGTGGCACCACCAACGCGGCGCGACCGAACTTCCACCAACGGACGAACATTGCCCAAGGCTTCATGAAATACGCTCAAGGCTTCGGCCTTAGCGCGATTTTCGGCCTTATCCAAGGCTCCATAAACAATGGCTTCTGCCGACGACTTTTTGCCATCATACATCAGACAATTCATGAACTTGGTGAGCACGATGTCGCCGAATTTTGCATCCGGCAGGACTTCGCGACGCTCTGCGGCTCTACGACGAGACATACCCTACCCCTCTTACTTCGGACGCTTCGCGCCGTACTTCGAACGACGTTGGCGACGACCTTTGACGCCCTGCGTATCCAGCGTGCCACGGATGATGTGATACCGCACCCCCGGCAAATCCTTCACACGGCCGCCACGAATGAGCACGACGGAGTGTTCCTGAAGGTTGTGGCCTTCACCCGGAATGTAACTCGTCACTTCAAAGCCATTCGTAAGGCGCACGCGGGCAACCTTACGAAGGGCCGAGTTCGGCTTCTTCGGCGTCGTCGTATAAACGCGCGTGCACACACCGCGCTTCTGCGGGCAGGCTTCCAGCGCGGGAACCTTGTTACGTGTGCGCGGCGCTTGGCGTGGCGCACGGATCAACTGGTTGATGGTTGGCATCAGAGCCCTTCCTAAACGATCCCCAAAATCAGCACAAAAGCGAGACACGGCAGGTTTCCCCATCGTCCCGTTTTAGCTTCATCTGATCGGGTCAAACAAGGCTGTCACCCGGTTTGACACTATGAAACCTTTTCCCAAAACACCCCAGAACGACTGCTCCGGCACCTTTGGGAGCGCGCAAAATAGGCAGCAGTCCGGGTCTCGTCAAGCAAAAGAGTCATATCACCCCCAAAAATTCTCACATAGCCGCCCTGTGCTGTCGCGAGATGACCTTGTTCGTTAGACGTGCAAGCGCGTAGGCTAATCATCAGATATTTGATTAAACGTGGAGGGTGGGAGATGCAGTGGTTGGATCGACGGAGCCTACTAACAAAATTGCTGATCGCGCCGATTTTGGCGACGCTTTTTATGGCCGCGATGGCGGGCGTCTTCCTCTCTTTCGTGCAGGCTAAAGAAGAAGCCACCGAACAGGTGGTGAAAGCCATTTCCGTTAGCCGCGCCTATAGCCAAGCCGGAACAGTCGTGCAGCAAAGCCATGCGGCACTGTTTCGGCTGGCTTCTTACAAAATGGCTAATATGCCCGAAGTCATGCTGACCCAGATCAGTAGCGAATATAGCGAGAAGCTGAAGGGCGTTTCGGAGGTGTTTGATCGGCTTGCCGCCTTAACGGGGCTGTCGCTCGAAGCACAGAAACAGATCGAGATCATCCGCAAAGAGCAAAAAGCCTATACCGAAATCGCCGAGAGCATTATTAAGACGATTAAGAACGCCGACGCCGGTCTTGATTCGGCGATGATTGATGCTGAACAGCAGAATGGCTTCGTCGTGTCTTTGCTGGAAACCGCTATTCAAGAGCGGGAAGCTGGCATTTCAGCAACCGTTTTGGCGATGAATGAAAGCAGTATAGAAGGCTCCAACCGTTTTCTCGGTTTGCTGGCAGGGGCTGTGCTCGTTTCGACGCTGATCGCGCTCATCATCGCCCGGCGCACCAGCCGCTCCCTTAGCCGTATTACTCAAGCGATGCAGGAGATTGCAAGCGGGAACCTTGCCACCGACGTGGTGGGGGCCGACAGGCCGGACGAAGTGGGTGCGATTGCTAAAGCCCTAACCTTCTTCAAGCAAAATGCCCTTGATAAAAACACACTTGAAATGCAGCAGACCGAAGACAAACGCCAAAGCCGCCGAGCGCTGCAAGAGCGGATGGATACGCTGGCCAGCACTTTCGAGAAATCAGTAATCGGCGTTGTCGATATGGTCATCGCGTCGGCAGGCGAAATTTGCGAGATGGCTGAACATACCGCTGCGCGCCAGGAAACCGGATCGACTGCTACACTTGACGTGGCGGGGGCCGCCGACGCAACGCTGGAGCGGGCCGAAACCGTTTCTACCGCCGTTAAGGAACTCTCTAAGTCGGTGGGCGGCATCGGCGAGAATATGACGCGCTCGGTATCTTGCGCCCGCCAAGCCGTGACCGACGTTGATCATGCGTCCGAACAGGTGAAGCGCCTGGCGGATGCCGCCAATGAAATCAGCCAAGTGGTTGGTCTCATCAATCAAATTGCGGCGCAAACCAATCTGCTCGCCCTCAACGCGACCATTGAAGCCGCCCGCGCTGGAGATGCCGGGAAAGGCTTTGCTGTCGTCGCCGGGGAAGTGAAGAATCTCGCCGCGCAAACGGGCCGCGCGACCGAAGATATTGCCCAGCGTATCGCCCGCATTCGCGATGAAACCACCGGGGCGATGGATGGGATGACGCGCATTCGCAAAACCATCGCCGAGGTGAGCGAAATCGCTACGATTGTAGCGGTTGCCGTGGAAGAACAAGAAGTCACGACGGGTGAAATTATCCTCAACGTCCAAGGAGTCACGACCGAAATGAGCCGCGTGACCGAGGCGATTGGTACGGTCACTTTCGGCACGATCAAATCCTGTGCCGGTGCCATCGAAGTTCTCTGGGCCGCCGAAGGGCTGCTAACCCCGGCAGAGAAATTAGGGGCGGACGTGCGTGACTTCATCACTTATATACGGGCGCATGAGGACGATGCCGCTTAACTCAGGAAAATCATGATCGTCGATGCTGCCCTAGCAAACCTACTCTCGCCCGTCATTCTCTGCTTTGTGCTGGGATTGATTGCCGGGGCCGTGAAATCGGACCTTGAGGTTCCCGCCGCCATCGCCAAGGGCCTGTCGCTCTACCTGATGCTCGCCATCGGCCTTAAGGGCGGTTGGAGCTTGGCTGCGAGTGGTGCTGGATGGTCGGCGGCCCCTGCACTGCTGGTGGCTGCCCTCCTCAGCCTCGCACTGCCCCTGCCGGCTTATGCCGCCTTACGGGGCCTGTTGAAGCTAGATCAGCCGACGGCAGCGGCGATTGCGGCCCATTACGGTTCGATAAGCATCGTCACCTTCGCCTCGGCACAAACTTTCTTAAACCAACAGGCCGTTGGTTTTGAAGGCTATGTGGTAGCAATGGTCGCCATTATGGAAACCCCGGCCATCGTGACCGGCATTTACCTTGCCCACCGGGGCACGCGCCCGGCGGTAGGCGAAAGCGCCCCAGCGACCGCGCACCGCGACAATCTGGTGCGGGAGGTTTTGTTCAACGGTTCGGTAATGCTGCTCGTCGGCGGGTTGCTGATCGGCTGGGCCACGGGCGCACGCGGTGAGGCGGAGGTTAAGCCGTTTTTTAGCGATCTCTTTAAGGGCGCGCTCTGCCTCTTCTTACTCGATATCGGCCTTACGGTCGCGCGGCGCGGGGCGGCGTTGAAACGGCTTACGGTCGGGCTGATTAGCTTCGGGCTACTCATGCCGTTGGTCTCCGCCAGCGCGGGCTTAAGTGCGGGGCTAATGCTCGGCCTATCGGTTGGGGGCGTAACGATGCTGATGCTACTCTGCGCTTCCGCCTCCTACATCGCGGTTCCCGCAGCGATGCGCTTGGCCGTGCCGAAAGCCGATCCGGCGATTTATATGACGCTCTCGCTGGCGGTGACGTTTCCGTTCAATATCGTGGTGGGGGTGCCGCTCTATTATGCCGTCGCCCGCTGGTCCTTGGGAGGTTAGTCGATGGTGCAAATCTATCCGCGCAAGAAGATCGAGTTGATCGTCGAAAGCGCCTACCTGTCGGTCATGCTCACGATGATAGATGCCAGTGGGGCCACCGGCTATACGGTTATCCGCGATCTTATCGGGCGAGGCCGTCATGGGGAGCGGGGGCGCGAAGCCTTGGGCGGCAATGGCAATGCCCTGATTATGGTCATCACCACCGAGGCCACCGCCGAGACGATCCTTAAGGGCAGCCAGCGGATTTTAGGGGATGGGTTCGGGATCGTTACCCTATCGGACGTTCAGGTGCTGCGCCCGGAGCATTTTTAGGACTTACAGACTGCGGTACACGAAAAACAAACTCAGCAGCAGAAAAACAATCGGCGTTGTCACCGCGACGATGTGGGAGAGCGTGTGAACGCGCGATGACGTGACGATAACCGGCGTAATCAGCGCATCCGTTGCCGAGGCGTAATGCTTACGATAGCGGCGCTTGCTCTGGCGAATTTCCAAAAAACCCGACACAATGGCAATGAACGCTAGCAACGCTGCAAGCGCCTGTGCGATGGCGAGAAACAGCGGGATATTGCCTTGAGGGTGAAAATCGGGGTGAGATCTCGCATACATCCAAAGAGAAATAAATACAATTTGAGTGATAATCGCCGCATATACGCGGCGATTAATCGAAAAATCTTCACTGAAGATCTGCTCGCGAAAAATCTCGTAGACTTTAATTTTATAGGGGTCAATTGGATCGTTATACATGCTTCGCCTCAAGCCTTCTGCTTCAGGCGCTAGTTATAGCCGACACCGCAGCCTCTCCATAGCTGATATAGCGCCGGGAAGATTAAATTTTAGCGTGAGAGAGCGTATTACGCTGGAACAGGCACCGTATAGTTGAGCGCCATCCGGCCACCATCCACATAAATCGTCTGGCCGGTCATATAGCTCGATCCCGCCCCGGCGAGGAACACCGCAATGCTAGCGATCTCCGCCACCTCGCCGCAGCGGCCCATCGGCGTGCGGGAGAGAATGCGGGCGCGAGCCTCGTCATTATCCATCACTACTTTTAGAAGATCGGTCAGAATACTGCCCGGCCCGATACCATTAACGCGGATGTTGTGGGGGGCCAAGGCGAGAGCGGTGTTCCGCGTAAGCTGGTTTACGCCACCTTTCGAGACATTATAAGGCGTCTGGTTGGGGATGGCCATGATGCCATTCACGGAACTCAGGTTGATGATCGTGCCCCCCCGCGCGGACTTACCCGCCAGCCCATCGGCGGCATTCTGCGCTACCATTTGGTGCGCTGCGGCTTGCGAACACAGGAACGCGCCCTTGAGGTTTACCCGCAACACGCGGTCAAAATCCTCTTCGGCCAAGGTGAGAAAATCCGACGTATGGATAATCCCGGCGTTATTCACCATACAATCCAGCCGCCCGAAGCGCGCTACCGCATCGCGCACCGCTGCCGTAACGGAGGCTTTATCGCCCACATCGCAGCGGATGAAGGCGGCAGCCGCACCCAGGTTCGCAACGGCAACCTCCCCCTTAGCGGTGTCTACATCGGCCAGCAGTACTTTGGCACCTTCCGCAATAAACGCCGCCGCAATGGCATAGCCAATGCCGGAAGCTGCACCCGTTACCAGCGCCACATGATCTTTAAGCTGCATGATCGGCCCTTATCGTTAGAGACTGTTTAGAAATTTGGCAGTTGCGAGCGTGCGACCAGCCTTTGCTGAACGCAAGAAAGTTTAGAGCGTTTGTCGGGAGCTGATGCGAACGAAAAATGCTCTAAACACCGCACTCGATAATTTTCTATTTTCCTGAGCAACTCTATGGTTCGATCACCCCTAATCATAGCCTCAGAGGCGTCATGCGCGGCAAGGATACCGCGCGACACGTCGCAGGAGGGGCAAACCGGGGGAGAGGGTACCATGACAAACGACGGCTTGATGCGCTGTGCGGCCAATGGGGCCGCCCTAACGCCGGTCGATTTTTTGGGCTGGACGGCGGCGACCTACCCAAACATAACCGCGATTATTCACGGTGATCTGCGCTGGACCTATGCGGAGATGCACGCACAGGTTCGGCAATTAGCCGCGCAACTGACCGCGCGCGGGATTAAGGCGGGCGATACCGTAGCGGCAATCCTGCCGAACACACCGCCGATGCTGCTATTGCATTATGCCGTGCCGATGCTGGGTGCCGTGCTGAACGCGCTCAATACCCGCCTTGATGCCGCCACCATTGCCTTTCAGCTTCGACACGGCGAGGCCAAACTGCTGATCGTCGATAGCGATTTCAGCGTGCTGGCCGGGGCCGCCCTCGCCCAACTCGACACGCCGCCAACGGTGATTGATGTTCTCGATCCCCTCGCCCAGGCCCCCGGCCCGCGCCTCAGCGCTACCGCGTTCGATGCTTGGCTTGCCGAGGGCGATGCCAGCTTTTCTGCGCCCGCGATTGCCGACGAATGGGCACCGATGGCGCTCAACTATACTTCCGGCACCACGGGCGACCCGAAGGGCGTGGTCTATCACCATCGCGGCGCTTACCTCAACGCGATCAATCATGCCATCGTTTGGTCGATGCCCCAGCATCCGGTCTATTTATGGACCCTGCCGATGTTCCACTGCAACGGCTGGTGCTTTCCTTGGACAGTCACCTTGCACGCAGGCACCCATGTTTGCCTGCGCCGGGTTGAAGCCGCTGCCGTATACAGAGCGATTGCCGATTATGGCGTAACACACCTCTGCGGCGCGCCCATCGTTATGACTATGCTGATCCATGCCAAACCGGAGGAGCGCCGCCCGCTGCCCCATACGGTAGAGTTGATGACGGCAGCCGCCCCGCCGCCCGCCGCCGTGATTCAGGCCATGGAAACACAAGGTTTTTCGATCACGCATGTCTATGGCCTCACCGAAGTCTATGGCCCCGTGGTCGCCTGCGCCTGGAAAAAAGAGTGGGACGCGCTGCCGGTTGAAGAACGCGCCCGCCTGAAAGCCCGCCAAGGGGTGCGCTATCAGTTACAAGCCGGGCTAATGGTTGCCGATCCCGAGACGCTGGAACCTGTGCCTGCCGATGGCAAAACCTTGGGCGAAGTCTTCCTGCGCGGCAATATCACGATGCTGGGCTATCTTAAAAACCCCGCTGCGACGGAAAAAGCCTTCGCGGGTGGCTGGTTTCATACCGGCGACCTCGCCGTGCTCGACCCGGATGGGTATATCGCGCTGAAAGACCGCTCGAAGGATATTATCATCTCGGGCGGAGAGAATATCTCGACGATTGAGGTCGAATCAGTACTCTACCAGCATCCGGCAGTACTGGAAGCCGCCGTGGTCGCGCGGCCCGATGCAAAATGGGGCGAAACCCCCTGCGCCTTCATCGCTCTGAAAGACGGGGCCAACGCCACCGACGCTGAGATTATCGCGCACTGCCGGGCGCATCTTGCGAGCTTCAAGGTTCCGAAAACCATCATCTTCGGTGCGCTACCCAAAACCTCGACAGGCAAAGTGCAGAAGTTCTTGCTGCGCGATCAGGCAAAAACGCTGTGACGCTTCCCCCTAAAAAACCCGCCGATCGTTCTGATCGGCGGGTCGCAATGAATTTTTTAGCAAGAGTTAAAGACCAACTGTCACGCCATGCGCGCAATTTCGTCCTTAATTCGTAACTTTTCGCGTTTAAGGTGTTGAACTGTAACGACATCGGGTTCGGGGCGGGTTCGCTCCCGATCCAGTTGGGAATCCAGTTGCGCGTGTTTGGCCTGCAACGACTTAACCCGTTCCATAGATGCCATTGGCGTCTCCCTCATCGGTGACAGCGGTGCGTGTATCGCCCCCGCGCGGCTTTTCTCAAAGCCTGAAAAAAGCCTAAGCGCGAAATGTGGCGAGAACCAGCAGTAAGACTCGCCGATTCACACTTCCCGTCTTTTCTGATGCGAAGAGATGCGCGCCGCCGCGTGTTTATGCTATAAACATATTCTGTCGGCCCCTGGGGTGTGACCTGATTGGCATCATGATTGACGATATTGAGCAGTTAAGCCGCAAACTCGAAGAATTGCGGGTTGAACATCGTGACCTGGACGAAGTGATCGCCCGCTTGATCGAGCGGGCCGATGGCGGTATGGATCTTCTCCAGATTCAGCGCTTTAAGAAGCGTAAACTGATCTTAAAAGATCAGATGCATCAGCTTGAAAGCGCCTTGCTGCCCAATATTATCGCCTAACGCCACCTCGGGCGCTCTTTGCCGCGCCGCACGCACCGCCTATAGTGCGGTTTCTTTTCTTCTTATGGATGATCTTCCAATGAGCACCACGCCGTCGGTCGGCATTATCATGGGCAGTCAGAGCGACTGGGCCACCCTGCGCCACGCCGCCGAAACCCTCCAAGCCCTTGATGTCGCCCTCGAAACCCGCATCGTGTCGGCCCACCGCACGCCTGACCGGCTGTATGCCTATGCCAAGGGCGCGCGCGAACGCGGCCTGAAGGTGATTATCGCCGGGGCCGGTGGGGCGGCGCATCTACCAGGCATGGTTGCGGCCCTCACCAGCCTGCCCGTGTTTGGCGTTCCAGTAGAGAGCCACGCGCTGAAGGGGATGGATTCGCTGCTGTCCATCGTGCAGATGCCGGGCGGGATTCCCGTCGGCACGCTGGCGATTGGCAAACCCGGCGCGATCAATGCCGCGCTTCTAGCGGCCTCGGTCCTCGGTCTCAGCGATGTCGCCCTCACCGAACGGCTCGATGCGTGGCGCGCGCGCCAAACCGCAACCGTCGCGGAAACGCCGGAAGAGGAAGAAGACCCCTATTGGCAGAAGACGGGCCGATGAGCGGCACGCTCCTGACAACGGGCCTTCCGCCGGGCAGCACGATAGGCATTCTCGGCGGCGGGCAGTTGGGACGGATGATCGCCCAGGCCGCCGCCAGCTTGGGCTATCTCACCCATGTATATGCGCCGGAGATTAAGCCGCCCGCAGCGCAAGTGGCAACCCAAACGACGACGGCTGCTTATGAAGACCGCGACGCATTGGCGCGCTTTGCTGCCGATTGCGCCGTCGTGACCTATGAGTTCGAGAATATCCCGGTGGAACCGGTAAGCTTTCTTGCCGAGCTGCTGCCCGTGCGCCCCAACCCGCGCGTGCTTCGCATCACGCAAGATCGGCTGAACGAAAAAGATTTTCTCGCCCGCATTGGCGTGCCAACAACACGGTATCGCGGTGTTTCAGCCTTCGCGCGGTTGGCGGAAGTGGTTGTGGACGTGGGCCGGCCTTGCGTGCTGAAATCCAGCCGTATGGGCTATGACGGCAAAGGCCAGGCTAAGATCGTCGAGGAAAGCGATAGTGCAATGGCGTGGCGGCAGATGGGCGCGTCGGTCGGCATCGTCGAAAAGTTCGTCGATTTCGCCTATGAAGCATCGGTGATCGTCGCGCGCGGTTTGGATGGCGGCATGAGTTGCTTTGTGCCCGTGCAGAACCGCCACGAGAACCATATTCTCGCCGAAACTATCGTTCCCGCCCCGCTCTCGCCCGAAGCCCAAGCGCAAGCGCAAGACCTTGCTCGCAAGATTGCGGAAGCCATTGATCTGGTGGGTATTCTCTGCGTCGAACTCTTCGTTGGGGCCGATGGGGCCTTGCTGGTGAATGAGCTTGCCCCGCGCCCGCATAATTCCGGCCATTGGACGCTCGACGCCTGCGTGACCAGCCAGTTTGAACAGTTGGTGCGTGCTATCTGCGGCCTGCCACTCGGTTCAACCGAACGCTTGGCCGATTGCACGATGCACAATCTCATCGGCGATCAAGTTCACGCTTGGCCCGAAATTCTAAAAGACCCGCGCGCCAAGCTGCACCTGTACGGAAAAACCGAGGCACGGCCAGGCCGCAAAATGGGGCACGTGACGCGCCTGCTTGGGCCTGTAACCGCGCTGTAGTTTCTGAAACCTTGGTGCCCACTGCCGGACTTGAACCGGCACGAACAAAAGTTCAACGGATTTTAAGTCCGGTGCGTCTACCGTTTCCGCCAAGTGGGCTAATTCCTACGGTTTCAGGGGGCGGACACT
>JAAFIC010000075.1 GCA_013298565.1 Alphaproteobacteria bacterium
ACCTTCGGTAAAATTCTCGTTGGCGCAATCCTGCGCCAGAAAAAGCTGAGGGATCTGTCGGCTAGGACAGACCCCTCGGCAAACAAGGCAAAAAGGAGTTTTGCCATGCTCAACTTGCTTCGTATCCCAACCCTACGTTTCAGTTTCATCTTTGAAGTCGGGCGAAAAACCCTAACGCTCAACTTCAGTTACGGCACAAAACGCTAGGTCTGGTCGAGGAACCCCCCGGAGGTTTGTCCTTCGGGGGGCTTATCTCTCCTAAAAAACTATCATCCATGTTCTGAGTTGACAATAAGATATGACGTTGATAGCGCACTGAAAATCTCGTTTCCTATACATATCAATACGTTACCAAACGGCCAATTTCGCCAATTCGCCTGGAATGCCCTTTGCTACTTGCAGAACAATCCAACTTATGCAATTGTCAAGATGTAATTCGGCGGGAGGGTGGTAAAATGAATGCGTTTGACAGTTTTTTGCTCGGCAAAACAATGGCCGAGAGCAATCAGGCCCTCGGATCCATGTTCGCCAGTCAACAGGCCGCTGCTGATCGGCGGGCCGACCGGGAAATATCTGATGTAATGAATCAGTTATCCAATAGTGCACAAGTATCAAATAAAAATGCCTGGCGCTTTTCGGCGGAAAAAAAGGCGACCATTGCGCTCTTAAAGAGTGTACTGAAAAATGGTGGAGTCATCTCTGAGCAATCTTGGATTGAGTTTTACGCAGCTTACAATGCTGTTAGAATTCAGGAGCCTAAACATTTTGAAGATGGTTTAGCTAAAATCTTCGCCGATAAACTCTATGAACAGTTAAAGTGATTTAGTCTCCGGGTTGTTTTGCGGCATCATCCTGCTTCTTTTTCGCCGCAGCATCCGCAAGTCGATCTTCTCGGCTCGGCGTGTCTTTTTTAGGTTTTGGTGCTAGCAGTCCTGACTTCACCGCACCTTCGATTTGAGCTGTGCCGATGGCGGCTTTCAGTGCATTCGTGTCCACCATGCGTTGAATTCTGTCGCCGTCGCCGGTCGAGCGCATCCCGAGAATTGTTAATAAATCGTCCGGGGCGGTCGCGATAATCGAAAAACACATGTTCGATAAACCCATGAGAATCGTCGTCGCGATGAAAACGCTGACGATGGCACCCAGCACGATATCGACCGAGTTATTGCCTGCCGCTGCATTCGGTTGCGGGCTTGGCCTTAGGTCAGTATGGTGCGGCCCAGGTATCTAGAGGCTGAGAGAATGACCGCGTTAGAGCTAATCCGTAATTTTTCCATCATCGCGCACATAGATCACGGGAAATCCACCCTGGCGGATCGGTTGATCCAAGCCTGCGGGGGCCTCACCGACCGGGAGATGAAGGAACAGGTGCTCGATTCGATGGATATCGAGCGGGAGCGCGGCATTACCATCAAGGCCCAAACCGTGCGGCTTCAATATAAGGCAGCGGATGGGATTACCTACACGCTGAACCTGATGGATACGCCCGGCCATGTGGATTTCGCCTATGAAGTCAGCCGCTCGCTTGCCGCCTGCGAAGGCTCGCTGTTGGTGGTCGATGCCAGTCAGGGCGTGGAAGCGCAAACGCTCGCCAACGTCTATCAAGCGCTCGATGCACACCACGAAATCGTGCCGGTTCTGAATAAGATTGATCTGCCCGCCGCCGAGCCGGAGCGCATTAAAATCCAGATCGAAGACGTGATCGGCATTGATGCGTCGGAAGCCGTGATGATTTCCGCCAAAACCGGGCTTGGTATCGGCGATGTGCTGGAAGCCTTGGTGAAGCGCCTCCCTGCGCCCAAGGGCGATGCGTCGGCCCCGCTGCAAGCGCTGCTGGTCGATAGCTGGTACGATGCCTACCTTGGCGTCGTTATTCTGGTGCGCGTGCGCGAAGGGATTCTGAAGACCGGCGCAAAAATTAAGCTCATGTCTACGGGTGCGCTGCATCAGGTGGAGCGGGTAGGGGCGTTTACCCCAAAAGCCGTAACGATGGCCGAGTTGGGGCCGGGGGAAATCGGCTTCATCACCGCCGGCATCAAAGCGGTCGCCGATTGCGCGGTGGGCGATACGATTACCGAAGAAAAGCGCCCGGCGGCGACGGCCCTGGCCGGGTTCAAGCCGTCGGTGCCCGTGGTGTTTTGCGGTTTGTTTCCGTCCGATGCCGCCGAATTCGAGCATCTGCGGGAAAGCCTGCAAAAGCTGCGCTTGAATGACGCCAGCTTCCAGTTTGAAGCCGAAAGCTCCACAGCGCTGGGGTTCGGCTTTCGCTGCGGCTTTTTGGGGCTGCTGCATCTCGAAATCATTCAAGAACGGCTGGAGCGCGAGTTCAACCTCGATCTCGTCACCACGGCCCCCTCGGTGGTCTATAAGATCGTCCTCACCAATGGCGAGGCGGTGGAGTTGCATAACCCCGCCGATATGCCGGACGTGGTGCGGATTGATGAGATTCAGGAGCCGTGGATTAAAGCCACCATTATGGTTCCCGATGAGCATTTAGGCTCGATTCTGGCGCTGTGCCAGGAACGGCGCGGTATTCAGATTGATCTTACCTATGCGGGCAACCGCGCGATGGCCGTGTATCGCCTACCGCTCAACGAAGTGGTGTTCGATTTCTACGACCGCCTGAAATCGGTTAGCCGGGGCTATGCCAGCTTCGATTATAGCTTGGATGGGTATGAAACCGGCGATCTCGTCTTGCTCAACATTCTGGTGAATGCCGAGCCGGTGGATGCGTTGGCGCTGATCGTTCATCGCACTCAGGCCGACCGGCGCGGGCGGGCCTTGTGCGAAAAGCTGAAGGATCTCATCCCGCAGCAAATGTTCCAAATCGCTATTCAGGCCGCTATCGGCGGGCGCATCATCGCGCGGGAAACCGTGCGGGCGATGCGGAAAGACGTGCTGTCCAAATGCTACGGCGGCGATATTTCGCGTAAACGCAAACTGCTGGATAAGCAAAAGGAAGGCAAAAAGCGTATGCGGCAGTTCGGCAAAGTCGAAATTCCGCAAAGCGCGTTCCTGGCGGCACTGAAGACAGGGCCGGATTAAAAATCAGAGGGCTGATATCAATAGCTGAAAAAAGCTATTCTTGTCACAGGGATAAGGCAGGGCGGCGGAGTATTCGGCCCGTCGATATTTAACTTGAGCTTTTGAGGCTGTTCGTGGCGGGGGGTTGCTGCGCGGGCAAGGCCGAAGTGTGTGTGAGCCAGGCTGGCCGACTTGGAAGGCTTCTGCATAGTGATGGGTGCAAATACCCGTCTACCCAAAAAATTCATTGCAACTAAAAGCCCGGATTGATCCGTCTAAAAAATATTTCCAGTTGATAGTTTTTTGATTTTATGCCGACAATAAGATGTCTTTGGGGAAAAAAATGTATTTTGCACATAGCCTTCAGGGTGATCCTGATTATTCAAAATGGCACACGCTGCGGGAACACCTGCTGTCAACAGCCCGGAGTAGTGGCGATTATGGAAGCGTCTTTAACTCAAAAAATGCCGCTTTTATTTGCGGTGCGCTTCATGATATTGGAAAGTATTGCTTAAATTTTCAAAATTATATTGCAAAGAAAGCCCTCAAGGGCGGCGATCATTCCTTAGCGGGGGCAGAGGCGCTGGAAGCGTTGGTAACAACGCGCTCCGACAAAATAATAGCGACGATATTAAAATATGCCATCGCAGGCCATCATGCGGGGCTTGCCGATTACAGCGAGCTTCAGCAGCGCATCGACCGAGGAGACCATAATAAGGCCGATGCCGTGTGGCGGGACGAAATTGGCACCGACTTTGGGCCGCTATCGCCAGACTTCAAGCATATTTCCCCAGTTAAAGGCATTCCCGCCTTTCAACTGGCCTTTTGGGGGCGGATGGTTTTTTCGTGCCTTGTTGATGCCGATTTCAAGGATACGGAAAACTTCTATAAGGCGCACGGCCAAACAACCGCAGACCGCACGTGGCCGGACTTGCAGGCGCATATCGGGGCGTTGCGCGGTCAGTTCGACGCGCATATGGCCGGTATAGCGGCAAGGGCAGCGGAAAAACCTTCAGCCCTAAACGATTTGCGGGCCGATATTTTGGCGCATATTTTGGGGCAGGCCGAGCGTGCGCCGGGACTCTTTACCCTAACCGTCCCCACGGGAGGCGGGAAAACTCTGGCGTCCCTGGGCTTTGCCTTACGCCACGCCGAAGCGCATGGGCTGCGGCGGATTATCTACGCCATTCCCTTCACCTCGATCATCGACCAAACGGCGGCGATTTTCCGAACGGTATTGGGCGATGAATATATTCTGGAACATCACGCTTCGATTGAGGATCAGAAATTCGATCGTAAAAACCCCCGCGAGCAACTCAGTAAGCTGCGGCTGGCGATGGAAGATTGGGCCGCGCCCGTGGTCGTGACCACCAATGTTCAGTTTTTTGAAAGCCTGTTCGCCAATCGCCCGGCTAAATGCCGCAAGCTGCATAATATTGCGGGCAGCGTTATTATTCTCGATGAAGCGCAAAGCCTTCCAGTACACTTATTGCGCCCCAGCTTGCTGGCCTTGGATGAATTGGCCAAGCATTACGGCTGCACGATTATTTTCTGCACCGCCACGCAACCAGCCTTCGATAAGCGCGACTTAAAGAATGGCCTGGACTTGGAAGGGCGGGAGTTAGCCCCCGATCCGGCGGGCCTCGCCAAGCAACTCACGCGCGTTACCCTCGTGAGGGGCGGCGCTCTGGAGGATGCCGCGCTGATCGAGGCGCTCGGCGCGCAAACGCAAGGCTTGGTGATCGTCAACAGCCGCAAGCACGCGCTCGCCCTCTATCAGGCCGCGCAGGAGCAGGGGCTTGAGGGGCTAGTGCATCTCACCACCCGCCAATACGCAGCCCAGCGCCGGGAAATTCTGGCGCGGGTTCGGGAGGATTTGAAAGAACGCCGCCCCTGCCGCGTGATTGCCACGTCTTTGATTGAAGCCGGCGTCGATGTTGATTTTCCGCGTGTTTGGCGTGCCGAAGCGGGGCTGGATAATATTCTGCAAGCCGCAGGGCGCTGTAACCGCGAGGGCAAACAGTCGGCAGCAGACAGTATCGTGACCGTGTTTAAGCCGCCGCAGCACAAACCGCCGTTCGAGTTGGAGCAAGCCGCCGCTGCCTTCGAGCGCATGGCCAGAGACTGCAACGATTGGCTCGCCCCCGCCGCCATCACGGAATACTTCAGAGAACTGTTTTGGACAAAGGGGGAGGACGGGCTGGATCAAAAAGCCATCCTTGGGGAGTTCAGCATCAGCGACGGCGTGGCGATGTTTGGGTATCGCACGGTCGCGCAGAACTATCGGCTGATCGAAAGCGGCCTCACCCCGATCATCATTAACGACAGCGCTGCCGTGGCCGCCGTGCTTAACAGGCTGAACAGCGCCGAAGCCTCCCCCGGCAAAGCAGCGCGGGACTTGCAGACCTTTACCGTGCAGGTGCCGCCGAAAGATTTTCAAAAGCTGCTGAGCAATCGCCGCATCGCTTATCACCGCGCCGACCTGTGGGGCGAGCAGTTTGCAGTGCTAACAGTCGTGGAGGGCGACAATCTGTATACGGCGGAGACGGGGCTGATCTGGGAAAACGCGGATGTTTTGGGGAATCCCATAATTTGATATTAGCTTTTTAACCATAGAAAAAAAATTCTTGACGCGGGAACTGATGAAGCGCATTTTCCACAGTGAGACGAGTTTTGTCGTGGTTGCGTGTTTCGATGGGGGCGCTAATCTGCCCTTGGCCCAGAACCTGGGCTTGTCGCCTCCTAACTGCGGGGCGTGGATCGAAACCGTTGATGAAACGCTAAAACTCTCTGACGAAAAGCCGCGCTCACTTAAAACCTGAGCGCGGCAGAATTTTAAGTCTCTAGGCTTAAAGAAAGAGAGGGTGTGGATGCCGCAAGGAATAAGACTAGGCGTCTCTGGCAAGAACGCACTGTTCACCAGACCTGAAATGAAGGTGGAAAGAGTGTCTTACGATGTCATGACGCCCTCAGCGGCGCGTGGCATTTTGGAGGCGATCCACTGGAAACCAGCGATTACATGGATAGTAGATACAATCCATGTACTCAAGCCAATTCGCTTTCAAACATTACGGCGGAATGAGGTCGCTCACAAGGCCCCTGTTGGCAAGATCAAGACCGCGATGAACCGGGGTAGCCTGGACGGGCTTCAGATCGTCGCTGATGAGGACCGGCAGCAACGCGCCGCCACTTTGCTGGTTGATGTGGCCTATGTCATCGAAGCGCATTTCGACTGGACCGATAAACGCGGGGCGGAAGATAGCGACGGCAAGCACCTCGACACTTTCAATCGCCGGGCGCGTAAGGGGCAGTGCTTCCACCAACCCTGCCTGGGCACGCGGGAGTTTCCGGCGGATTTCACGCTGATTGAGCCGGATGCGCCCCTGCCCGAAGCGATTGCCGACAGCCGCGACCTGGGTTTTATGCTGTGGGATATCGACCATGCCCGTGATCGGGCGTCGATGTTCTTTCGGGCGAGCCTCGATAAGGGTGTGCTGAAAGTGCCGCAGCCCTCCTCTTCGGAGATCCACCGATGACAATTCTGCAATCGCTCACCCACGCCTACGACCGCCTCGCCGCGCGCCAAGAGGTGCCGAGCTTTGGGTTCTCCAATCAGAATATCAGCTTTTGCCTGTCGCTCAACCCGGATGGCACGCTGGCGGGACCGGCACACGATATCCGCGCGGCGGCTAAGAAGCCGGTGGCGCGGGTGATGGAAGTACCCTCGCCACCAAAAAAATCGGCGGGCATTGACCCCTGCTTCCTATGGGACAAGACCTCCTACGTCTTGGGAGTCACGGGAGATGAACAGAAATTAAAGAACGAAGGTAAACGCCTAAAAGCTGAGCATAAGGCTTTCAAAGACTATCATCTCCGTGCCCTTGAGACGTCGGATGATCCAGGCTTACAAGCCTTGTCTCTATTTTTACAAGCCTGGAACCCGGAAAATTTCAACGATTGGCCGGAAGACCTGCGCCCGAAACTTCTCGATCAAAACATCGTCTTCGCGCTGGAATCTGAGCGCCTACACAATATCTACTTACATGATCGACCTGCCGCGAAACGACTGTGGGCAACACTCGGCAGTGAGAGCGAACGCGCGTCGGCCATTTGCCTCGTTACCGGCGCACGCGCACCAGTAACGCGGCTGCACGCCAGCATTAAGGGCGTCTGGGGCGGGCAAAGTAGCGGCGCTTCCATCGTGTCTTTCAACCTCGATGCGTTCACCTCCTATGGTCACGAACAGGGCGATAATGCCCCCGTGTCGGAAGCCGCCGCTTTTGCCTATACGACGGTCCTGAATAAGTTCCTCGAAAAAGGCAGTCATAACCGCGTTCAGATCGGCGACACGTCAAGCGTCTTTTGGGCTGAAGCGCCTGAAGCCGAAACCGCAAGCCTGGCCGAAGACCTTTTCACCGATATGTTCGCGGGGGACGGGGAGATTGATGAGGCCGCCGAAGCCAAGCATAAAATCAAACCAATCCTAGAGGCTATTCGGAAGGGTGAGCCGCTCTCTAGCATCGCCCCGAAGCTGGCTGAGGGCGTGAGATTCTACGTGTTGGGGCTGGCCCCCAATGCGGCACGCATTTCAATTCGCTTTTGGTTTGAGAGCAGCTTTGGGGAGTTGACGCAGAATTATCAGCGCTTTCTGAACGATATGCGCCTAGAGCCGCCCGACCAAAAGGGTACCCCCGCGCTGTGGCAATATCTGCGCGAAACCGCTGTGCTGGGAAAGGCCGAAAACGTACCGCCCAACCTTGCAGGCGCGTGGATGCGCGCCATTCTGACCGGCGGGAACTATCCGCTGACCTTGTTGAACACAATCCTCGTTCGCATCCGCGCCGACGGCAAAATCAATGCCCGGCGAGTTGCCATTCTCAAAGCCATGCTTATTCGCAATCTGTCGTCAAAGGAGGCTCCGGTGGCGCTTGATCCTAAGAACGAGAACAAGGGCTATCTACTTGGCCGTTTGTTCGCCCTTTATGAATACATCCAGGCAGCGGCGATGGATTATAAAATCAACGCTTCGGTTAAGGATAAATTTTATGCGTCAGCATCGGCGCAGCCACGTAAAATCTTCCCGCTTCTCGAACGAGGGTCGGCCAATCATCTCTCCAAAATCGGCAAACAAAAGGCGGGCTTCAAAGTTAACCTTGAAAAGCAAGTCATGGCGATTCTGGAGTTGATGCAGCCTGACGCCGATCCATTTCCGATTGCGTTTTCTCCGCAAGAGCAAGCGCTCTTCGGATTGGGTTACTACCATCAACGCAACGAGTTTTTCAAAAAATCTGAAGGGACTGTCTAATGAGCGCGCTCGCTAATCGTTATGAATTCGTTGTACTGTTCGATGTCTCTAAAGGTAATCCGAACGGTGACCCCGATGCCGGCAATCTGCCCCGTACAGATGACCAAACGGGTCACGGCCTCGTCTCGGACGTTAGCCTGAAGCGGAAGATCAGGAACTATATCGAACTCGCCAAACCGGCAGAGACGGGGTTTCATATTTACGTCCGCGAGGGCGCAATTTTGAACGATCAACACCGCAAAGCCTATGTTGCCTTACGCCCCGATGATGCAAAAATCGCTAAAACCAAAGATGGCAAGCTCAACCCCAAAGACGATGATGAAGCCAAGAAGTTAAAAGACTTCATGTGCCAGAATTTCTTTGACGTGCGAACCTTCGGTGCGGTGATGAGCACGGGCGTCAACTGCGGTCAGGTGCGCGGCCCGGTCCAATTTGGGTTCGCGGAATCAGTTGAACCGATTGTACCGCAGGAAATTTCCATCACTCGCATGGCCGCAACCAACGAGGCCGAAAAAAAGGCTCAAGCCGAGGGCGATGACGAGAATCAGCGCACCGAAAACCGCACGATGGGCCGCAAGCATATCGTTCCCTACGGTCTTTATCGGGCGCACGGGTTCATCTCCGCTAAACTCGCGGAGCGCACGGGGTTTTCGGAAGCCGATCTCGAAATCCTCCTGGAAGCCGTTGAAAATATGTTCGAGCACGACCGTTCTGCCGCGCGCGGGGAAATGGCCGTGCGGAAGCTCATTGTGTTCAAGCACGATTGCGCCTTGGGCAATGCCCCCGCGCACCGGCTGTTCGAGCGCGTTACCGTGGGCCGCAATATCGAGGGTGCGTTCAAAGAAATCGGCGACCGCAGCTACGATAATTACCCGCCGGCGCGCAGCTTTAAGGATTACATCGTGCAGATCGATACCGCCGATCTGCCGGACGGTGTAACCCTCGAAAACCGCGTCTAACACTCGGCCCCGGTATGGACGAGCGCACTCCCGACCCCATCCCGCTCTCGGCGCTTCAGCACGCGGTTTACTGTTTGCGGCAGGCCGCGCTGATTCACCTAGAGCGGTTGTGGGCGGAAAACCGCTTTACCGCCGAAGGCCAAGTGTTGCATCAGGTGGCCGATAAACCGAGCCACCGGAGCCAGAAGGGCGTGCGCCGCGTTACCGGATTGGTGCTTGGCGCACCCCGCCTCGGCATCGCAGGCAAGGCCGATCTGGTCGAATTTCACCGAAAGGCCGACGCGGGCGGTACCCTGGGGGAAACCGCCTATCCGGTGGAATATAAGCGCGGCAAGCCCAAGGCCCACAAGGCCGACGAAGTGCAACTTTGCGCGCAAGCCCTCTGCCTAGAAGAAATGACCGGCCAGCCCGTTCCCGAAGGCGCGCTGTTTTACGCCGAAACCCGCCGCCGAACCGCCGTTCTCTTCGATGATGCCCTGCGCGCCTTAACGCTCACCGTGATTGCCGACCTGCGCCGCGTTTTCGACACGCAGACAACACCGCCGCCAACCCAACACATCAGCCGCTGCCGCGCTTGTTCTTTGAGCGATCTCTGCCGCCCGAAGGACGTGGGCCGCCCCGCTAAAGCCTGGCGCGACCGGATGGTAAAAAGCCTGCTGGCGGCACCCGAGGCATCCGAATGAAAAAACTGCTGAACACCCTCTACATCACTACGGAAGGCTGCGGGCTTCGCAAGGATGGTGAAAACCTTGTGGCGGAGAACGACGGCGTAACCGTGGGCCGCTTCCCGCTGCATATGCTCACGTCTGTCGTGATTTTCGGCGGTATTTTCATTTCCCCCGCCCTCATTGGGGCTTGCGCGGCGCAAGGCATTACGCTGGTTCTGCTGGAGCGCAATGGCCGCTTCCAAGCCCGCATCGACGGCCCGGTCAGCGGCAATGTTCTGCTGCGGCGCGCGCAATATAAAGCCTCCGACGCGCCCGATGATATTGTGAAGAGCCTTATTCTGGGCAAAGTTTCCAATCAGCGTTCGGTGCTCATGCGAGCGTTACGCGACTATGGCAACGACTATGCGCCCGAGGTAAAACAGGCCATCGAAACGGTCGTGCAACGCCTCGCCCACACACTTGCCTATATCGGCACTTACGAGTTGCCCGCAGATACCTTGCGCGGGATGGAAGGGGATGCTGCCAAACTCTATTTCAGCGTTTTCGATCATCTCATTCGCAGCCCCGATGCGGCGTTACGCTTCAACGGTCGCTCCCGCCGCCCGCCGCTCGACCCCATCAACGCGCTGCTGTCCTTTCTCTACACACTGCTGACGCACGATTGCCGCAGCGCCGCCGAAAGCGTTGGGCTTGATCCCGCCGTGGGCTTTTTGCACCGCGACCGCCCCGGACGCCCCAGCCTCGCGCTCGATTTAATGGAAGAATTCCGGCCTATTTTGGTGGACCGCTTGGTTTTGTCGTTAGTCAACCGTAAGCAGGTGCGCGCGGCAGATTTTGATGCTCAGGATAGCGGCGCGGTAACGCTAACCGATGATGCGCGCAAGCAGGTGCTTACCGCTTGGCAAGACCGCAAAAAAGAAACGCGTAACCATCCGTTTTTGGGGGAAGCCGCGCCCCTGGGCCTCGTACCCTACCTACAAGCCCAGCTTCTCGCCCGGCACCTGCGCGGCGATCTCGATACCTACCCGCCCTGGTTTTGGAAGTAGCGCCCGCCCATGATGATTCTTGTAGCCTACGATGTTAGCACCATTACCCCCAATGGCCCCCGCCGCTTGCGCCGCGTGGCCAAAGCCTGCCAAGATTATGGCCAGCGCGTGCAAAACTCCGTCTTTGAAATCGAGGTGGACCCCGCGCAATGGGCCGCCCTAAAGCATCGCCTGGAAACCATTATCGACGCTAAATCCGATAGCTTGCGCTATTATTACCTGGGGGCAAATTGGCAGCGCCGGGTGGAACACATCGGGGCCAAACCCGCAACCGACCTCGGCGGCACCTTAATTCTCTAATATTCCTCCGGGCGCGAACCGTAAGCGTGTCGCAAACCCTGGGACGGTTCGCACTTCCTTCAATGCTTTGATTCTATTAAATTTAATTCACGCTAGCCCGTCACCGCCGCACGCAGCACGCCCACCGCCCAACAGGCTCGCGCTCGCGCCGGGCTTTTATTTGCACCGATACTCTGTTAGAGCCTAAATAGTCGCTCCCCCTGCGGGAGCGTGGATCGAAACTATGCTAGGACATCTAGGTTTTACACCAGCATTATGTCGCTCCCCCTGCGGGAGCGTGGATCGAAACTGATTTGCCAGAAACTACACTCAAAAGAAGTCGAGTCGCTCCCCCTGCGGGAGCGTGGATCGAAACTATCGGCTGGTCGAAACCAACGCCGACACGCTGAGTCGCTCCCCCTGCGGGAGCGTGGATCGAAACCGGGCAATCGAAGAAGTCGATATGATTATGCGCCGTCGCTCCCCCTGCGGGAGCGTGGATCGAAACCACCGGACCCAGCGGCCAGAAATCGCGCCAAAGCGTCGCTCCCCCTGCGGGAGCGTGGATCGAAACCGGCGGGTCGGCCTTCGCTTGAGGCGGGCCGTCGGTCGCTCCCCCTGCGGGAGCGTGGATCGAAACTCGAAAGCCCGCGCGGGGCCGAGGCTTACGCGCGTCGCTCCCCCTGCGGGAGCGTGGATCGAAACGATATTAAACCTAGCGGCGCAGGCCGGATGGTGGTCGCTCCCCCTGCGGGAGCGTGGATCGAAACACCCC
>JAAFIC010000076.1 GCA_013298565.1 Alphaproteobacteria bacterium
GCGTGATCGTCCGTACCGAGCCGAAATGATGCAACAGCGCTTTGCGGCGGTTGGGGCCAATGCCCGGCACGTCATCGAGTTCCGATTTGATCTGACTCTTCTGGCGTTTGGCGCGGTGGGTGCCGATAGCAAACCGGTGGGCTTCGTCGCGCAGGCGCTGAACGTAATACAGCACGGGGTCTTGCGGCGGTAGTTTGAACGGGGCGAGACCAGGGCGGTAGAAATCCTCCCGGCCCGATTCGCGGTCCTGCCCCTTGGCGATGCAAACGATGGGGACATCCATCACCCCTGCCGCTTCCATCACGTTTACCGCTGCGCTAAGTTGCCCCGCGCCGCCGTCGATGACCAGCAAATCCGGCCAGGAGCCGCCCTGCCGATCTGGGTTCTCCTTCAGCGCGCGGGCGAAGCGCCGGGAGAGGACTTCGCGCATCATGCCGAAATCATCCCCAGGGGTCAGTTCCTCGTTCTTAATCGTCCAAGTCCGATAGGCGTTTTTCTGAAACCCCTCCGGCCCCGCCACGATCATGGCGCCGATAGCATTGGTGCCTTGGATATGGCTGTTGTCATACACTTCGATTCGCTGCGGTGGCGCGGACAAGGCGAAAATCTGCGCGACCCCCTCCAACAGTTTACGCTGAGTGGCGGACTCGGCAAGGCGGCGCTCCAGCGCATCCTTGGCGTTGGTCACGGCGTGCTTCACCACATCGGCCTTACTGCCGCGCTTAGGGACTTGCAGCGACACTTTCCGTCCGGCTTTTTGCGAGAGGGCCTCCAAGAGCCAGGCTTCTTCCTCGACCGGATCACTCAGCAGCAGCAGGGCCGGCGGAATGCGTTCGTCGTAAAACTGCGCGATGAAGGAGGCGAGAATTTCCCCCCGCGCAACTTGATCATCGTGGCTGGGATAATAGGCGCGGTTGCCGTAATTGCTCCCGTTACGGAAGAAGAACACCTGCAAGCAACTCTGCCCGCCCACTTGAGCGAGGGCGAAAATATCGGCATCGCCAAAGTCCAGCGTATTGATATCCTGTCGCGCAAGAATTGTGGAGAGCGCCCGCAACCGATCCCGGAACTTAGCAGCGGCCTCGTACTCCAACTCTTCAGCAGCAGCCTGCATTTGCGTGTTCAGCTTATCGTGAATATCGCGGCTGCGGCCCGACAGCACAGCTTTGCTGCTTTCGATTAAATCCGCATACTCGCTTTCGCTGATCTTACCGACGCAAGGGGCGCAGCAGCGTTTGATTTGATATTGCAGGCAAGGCCGGTTCCGGCTGGCAAAAACCGTATCGGAACAGGTGCGGAGTTGAAACGTCCGTTGCAACGCCTGCACAGTCCGTTCCACGGACCCCGCCGAGGCGAACGGGCCGAAATACTCGCCCTTCCGCGTGCGCGCGCCGCGATGCTTAGTGAGTTGCGGATAAGCATGGTCGCCCGTCACGAGAATGTTCAGAAAGCTCTTATCGTCCCGCAGCAGCACATTGTAGCGCGGCAGCAGCTTTTTGATAAGGTTGGCTTCCAGCAGTAGAGCTTCCACCTCGGTATGCGTGGTGATGATCTCCATCGACACGGTTTCGGCCACCATGCGCCGGATTCGCATCGGCAGACCATTTGGATTTGTGTAGTTGGCCACCCGCCGCCGCAACTGCCGGGCCTTGCCGACGTACAACACATCGCCGTCAATATTCAGCATCCGGTAAACGCCGGGGCTAAGGGGTAAGGTTTCCACCATCCGCGCGACCACCCCCGCCCCGCGCTCGAACGATACGGGCGGGCGAATCTGAAGCCCTTCAGGGCGAATAGGGAGCGGGGTTATCTCGGTGCTCATGGGACTATAAAAAGGGTGAGTCGCTTGCGAATCAAGGGGCTGGACGAAGGGGTTACGACAATCCACGATTCTTGTGGATAAGTCTGTGGAGAAGAGGCGGATACAATGCCGACAGGGGCAGGACTCTAGGCGACTCGGACCATTGCACAATTTTTAGGCAATAACTTTAAGGCTTTGATTTTGTTTATTTTTACTGATTCCGAAACAAGTCAATTCCGCCTTCATGTCGAGTAGCAGCCCTGATGAGTCGAAGATTTATCCCTTGACAGTGAATCGAGCAACGCTGTGAACAATTCCCCTTGACGGGGGTAAGGAATTGGGGGTTGGCACGTCTAACTAAGAACGCCTCGCAAAAACTAACTTTACCCGGCAGAGCGTTCAATCTCCACACCGACCGCGCGCGCATCCGGCATCACGGCCCGCTTCTCCACCCGGACCCGCACCGTCCGCACGCGGGCATCCAGCAAGCAGAGGCTGGCGATACGATCCGCTAAAGTTTCGACAAGATTAACCCGTGAGCCGCTCACCAACGCCCTAATTTCATCGGCCAAGGTGGCATAGCACACCACGGCAGCCAGATCGTCCGACCCCGGCTCGGTCTCCGTGATCAGCAGATCGACGGAAACCGCAATCGGTTGCAGCACGCCCTTTTCTTCGGGATAGACGCCGATATCGGCCATCAAGTCGAGATCATGGATATAGAGGCGGCGTAAGCCTGCCTGCGAGGAGTGCTTAGGGGGGGACATAAACGGAGACATAGACAAATCGGTCATGCACAAAAAATCCTGAGCGCGGATAAAGACGGAACCGACCTAACGATCAGCCCCGGTTTGTTCTTACCCTCTAGCCGCCTTGGCCCGCGCGCGCTAGTGTCATTCGCTCTTAAAAAAGGGATAGCTGCTATGGCAACGTCGTTGCGCGATCATCCGTTAGGGGGCGTTCCGGTCCATCGTGCCGATTACGATTGGCCGAAAAGCGGCGCACGGCTTGAGCTTGTGTCGGACTATCGTCCGGCAGGGGATCAACCGGCGGCGATTGCCGAGTTGCTGAAGGGCCTCTCTGAAGACGAGAAAAGCCAAGTGCTGCTCGGCGTGACCGGCTCAGGCAAAACCTTTACCGTCGCCCATGTTATCCAGCACGTGCAGCGCCCAACACTCATTCTCGCGCCGAACAAAACCCTCGCGGCACAGCTTTATGGGGAAATGAAGAGCTTTTTTCCCAATAACGCCGTTGAATATTTCGTCTCATATTACGATTATTATCAGCCAGAAGCCTATGTGCCGCGCACCGATACTTATATCGAAAAAGAATCGACGATCAACGAGCAGATTGACCGGATGCGCCACGCCGCCACCCGCGCGCTTTTAGAACAGCGCGACGTGATTATCGTCGCCTCGGTCTCCTGCATTTACGGTATTGGTTCGGTCGAAACCTATTCGACGATGACGGTCGATCTTGCGCTTAATCAGAGCTTCGAGCGCACCGCCCTCATTCGTCGCCTGTCCGAGCTTCAATATAAACGCAACGATGCTGGCTTCGGACGCGGCACGTTTCGCGTGCGCGGCGATACCATCGAGCTTTTCCCGGCCCACTATGAGGATAGGGCCTGGCGCATCTCGCTGTTCGGCGACGAGATTGAAGGGTTGCATGAGATTGATCCGCTGACCGGCGAGAAGATCACCGCGCTCGAAACCGTGCGGATTTACGCCAATAGCCACTACGTTACCCCGCGCCCCACGCTTAATCAGGCGATCAAGCAGATCAAACAAGATTTGAAACTGCGCCTCGCCGAGTTTGTCGAAACGAACAAGCTGCTGGAAGCCCAGCGCATCGAGCAGCGCACGCAGTTCGATTTGGAGATGCTCGAAGCCTCCGGCTTTTGTTCGGGCATCGAAAACTATTCGCGCTATCTGTCGGGTCGCGCCCCCGGCGCACCGCCGCCGACGCTGTTTGAGTACCTTCCGCCCGACGCCTTGCTGATTATCGATGAAAGCCACGTGACCGTGCCGCAGTTGGGCGCGATGTATAAGGGCGATTTTGCGCGCAAATCGACCCTGGCTGATTTCGGCTTCCGCCTGCCGTCCTGCATGGATAACCGCCCGCTGAAGTTTGAAGAGTGGGAGGAGCTTCGCCCGCAAACCATCTTCGTCTCAGCCACGCCTGGGCCGTGGGAACTCAACGAAACCCAAGGCATTTACGCCGAACAGGTAGTGCGCCCCACCGGCCTCACCGATCCCGTCTGCATTATTCGCCCGACGGAACATCAGGTTGATGACCTGATCGCCGAGTGCAAAGCCGAAGCCGCCAAGAACAGCCGCGTGCTGGTGACCGTGCTCACCAAGAAAATGGCCGAAGCCCTCACCGAATATATGACCGAAGCCGGGCTAAAGGTGCGCTACGTCCATTCGGACGTGGATACGCTGGAACGCATCGAGATCATCCGCGACCTGCGCTTGGGTGTGTTCGACGTGCTAATCGGCATCAATCTGCTACGCGAGGGCCTCGACATCCCCGAATGCTCGACGGTCGCGATTCTGGATGCGGATAAGGAAGGCTACCTCCGTTCCCGCACGTCCCTCATTCAAACCATTGGCCGCGCCGCCCGCAATGTGGAAGGCAGGGCTTTGCTCTATGCCGACCGCATCACCAACAGCATGGAAGCCGCCATCGGCGAAACCAACCGCCGCCGCGAAAAGCAGCAGGTCTATAATGCCGCCCACGGTATTACGCCGGAAAGCATCCGCAAATCCATCGGCGACGTGCTGTCGTCAGTCTTCGAGCGCGGCGACCACCTGAACGTCGATACCGGGCCGGACCATAGTTTCGGCAAAGACCTGAAAACTTACATCGCCGAACTCGACAAAAAAATGCGCGACGCCGCCGCCAATCTGGAGTTCGAGGAAGCCGCCCGCCTACGCGATGAACTCCGCCGCCTGGAAGCTCGCGACCTGGGACTGCCCGATCCCGACGCGAAACCGAAGGCGGGCAGCGCGCAAGCGGCAAAGGCTAATCGGGGGCGGTGGGGGAAGGCCCGCTAGGCGGGGCGTCGCCCCGCACCCCACCAGGACCGAGGGCGGTCCTGGACCTGCCTTATCCCGATATGAGATGAAGGGACGTTTTACCGCCCCCTACTGCCAAGACCGACAGTTTGCGATCAAAGGTCGCCAGAACCCCGCCATGTACTTTGGCCAGCGCTAGCAGATAAGTGTCTGTCACCTGAGCCGATGTCAGCACTTTTTCGGTATCAATCGCGGCACAATCGACCATGCTCAGATCATCGGGCCAGAATTCATGTCCCGGCAGTTCGCGCAGGCTTCGCACGATGGGTGCGGTACGAGCCGGTGATCCGGGCGAGTTTGGGTATTTTGGGTTCCCAAGGATACGGATAACGCCATTCTCCGTGAGGGGGCAAGTCGCCCAAGAGGAATGCCCCATCGCTGCGAACCAACGATGGGCATCATGGTGCGCGACATGTCCTGGATCGATCAAAGCGATCAAAACATTTACATCAAGTAGGTAGGTCACGGTGTTTCATCGCGAAGAGCATTAACGATCTGAAGCGTCACCAAGGGCGAGTCGGCTCTTGGTGTCAGCAAAGGAATGCCATTACGTTGCGCGCCTAACGGGGTTCTTGTGAGCGAGCGGCGCGCAAGATCGGAAATAACTTCCCCGATGCTCCGCCCCTGCTGCGTTGCCAGGGCCTTCGCTGCCGTTAAAATATCGTCATCAATTGCCAGTGTTGTCCGCATCATCGCCTCACGCTATAGCATCACGCATCACGCATCACGCATCATATGCGGCAATCGGCCCGATATTCAAGAGTCCCTACCCCATCCCCTCCGCTACCAGCGCCGCGCCGCCAAGCCGCTCCACCAGCGCCTTGATCGCCGCCGTTGCTGCCTCGACCTCTGCCCGGTCCGTCCCGCGCGTGACAAGGCTCACGCCGATTTGGCCCGCGCGGAAATAGGGGTAGGAGCCGACGGACAGGCCCGGATACGCGGCCTGGATTGCCCCTAACCCTTCCGCAATAACCCCCTCGCCCAGCGTGCAGGATACTGTGGTCGCGTGGATCGGTGGGCCTTCCGCGAGAGTGGGCAACACCCCATCCATCATCGCTTTGGCGATGCGCGGCACCCCTGCCAGCACGAAGACGTTTTCCATCCGAAAGCCGGGGGCTTTGGAGACGGGATTATCAATCAGACTCGCGCCCAGCGGCACCTCGGTCATTTTCAGGCGCGCTTCGGTAAGTTGCCCCGGCTCGTAATGCGCTTCGAGCAGTTTTACCGCCACCGGGTGCCGATGCAGGGCAACGCCGAAGGCTTTAGCGATACAGGCCGACGTAATATCGTCGTGGGTTGGCCCGATGCCGCCCGTGGTGAAAACATACGTGTGGCGCGCGCGCAGATCATTGACCGTGGCGATAATCACCGCTTCATCGTCCGGCACCACGCGGGCTTCGGCCACGACAATCCCGCGCTCGGTGAGGACACCCGCGAGGTAATGCAGATTGGTGTCGTGGGTCCGGCCCGACAAAATCTCGTTACCGATGACCAAAACTGCGGCGGTTACGCTTTTTTCTGCTGTGACGCTCATGATTCCTCCGCTGATCCGCACCCCTGGCATTGCCTACACATGGGGCTTGCGGCTAGGGTTTTGTCTGACATTTGGGCGCGGTGCGCCCGATTTATAGAAGCTAGGGCTGAGAGGGGCGCACGTCTATGCCAACATCGCGGTTTGTCCGTCGGACTTGTTTGACCGGCCTTTTATCTTGCCTTGCCGCACTCCCCTTTCCCCTGGCGGCCCAAGCACCCGAGAAAGCACCCGAAGCGGCCACCGGCACCTCGGCGAAAGCGCTGGTGACGGCGGAAAAATTCATGATCGTCACGGCAAACCCTGTTGCATCGCGCATCGGGGCCGCCGTGTTGGCGGACGGCGGGACTGCCGCCGACGCCGCAATTGCGGCACAACTGGCGCTAAACCTCGTCGAGCCGCAATCGTCGGGCATCGGCGGCGGCGCGTTCGTGCTATATTACGACAAGGCTACCAGCAAGCTCACCTCCTACGATGGCCGCGAAACCGCGCCGGAGACGGCCACGCCGCAGCTTTTCCTGGGAGCCGATGGCAAGCCGCTGCCTTTCTACGAGGCCGTTGTCGGCGGGCGCTCGGTGGGCGTCCCCGGTGTGCCGCGCCTGCTGGACGTGCTGCACAAGCGCCACGGCAAGGCCAAATGGGCCGATCTGATCCAACCCGCGCGCACGTTGGCCGAAGAAGGCTTCCCCCTCTCCCCGCGCCTCGCCAAACTCTTGCAGGCTGAGAAATATCTGATGCGCGACCCCGTGGCGCGCGCCTATTTCTATCGCCCGAATGGCGAGCCGCGTTGGGAAGGCGAGTTGCTCCAGAACCCTGACTACGCCGCGACGCTTAAAATTCTCGCCGAACAAGGCATCGAGCCGTTTTATCGCGGCGCTCTCGGCGAAAGCCTCGTGGCCGCCGTTGGGACAGAGCCGAACCCCGGCAGCCTCAGCATGGCCGATCTTGCAGCCTATAAGGTGATCCAGCGCGACCCCGTGTGCAGCCTTTACCGCGCGTTGAAGGTGTGCGGCATGGCTCCGCCGTCCTCCGGTGGGCTTGCAGTGGCGCAGATGCTGGGGATTTTGGAGCGCCATAACCTTAAATCCTTCGGCCCGAACGGTATTCAGTCGGCGCATCTCTTTATGCAGGCAGGCCGCTTGGCCTTTGCCGACCGCGATATGTATGTTGCCGATCCGGCGTTCGTGCGCCAGCCGGTAACGGGTATGCTCGATCCAATCTATCTTGGGCAACGCGCTCAGTGGATTGACTGGAACACCGATAAGGGCACCGCCCCCGCAGGCCAGCCCCCGAGCAGTAGCGGTGCGCTGGCAGTAGGGGAAGCCCCAGAATTTCCCTCAACCACGCATCTCGCCATTGTCGATACCTACGGCAACGCCCTATCCATGACCAGCACGATCGAAGATGCGTTCGGGGCGCGGCGCATGGTGGGCGGCTTCTTGCTGAATAATCAACTCACCGACTTTAGCTTTGTGCCGGAACGCGACGGCAAACCCGTGGCCAACCGGGTTGAACCCGGCAAGCGCCCCCGCAGCTCGATGGCTCCAACGATTGTTCTCGATGCTCAGGGCGCGGTTAAAATGGTCGTTGGCTCCCCCGGTGGCGCCGCGATCATCCAGTATGTCGCGCAAACCCTTATCGGCTTGGTGGATTGGGAGTTGGACCCACAAGCCGCCGTATCGCTCGGCCATATCGGCAACCGCAACGGCAATGCCTTGCTGGAAGACGGAACGCACGCTGTCGGGCTTAAAACCATTCTGGAAACGATGGGTTATAAGGTAACGGTTGGCGAGATGAATAGCGGTCTCGCGGCAATCTTAGTGAAAGACGGCAAGCTGCTCGGCGGGGCCGACCCGCGCCGCGAAGGCTTGGCGGTCGGGGATTAGGTTAGAGTTGCGTGCGTTAAATCGGACGCAGTTCTAATGCGGCTTCCCCGCCGCAGGCCCCATCGACCCGGCGCGTTCCACTGTGACCATCACCTGAGTTTCCCCGGCTTTCTCGAACACGAGGGTTAGCGGAAACGCCGCCCCCAGTTTCAGCGGTTGCTTCAAGCCCATCAGCATGAGGTGAAAGCTCCCGGCGGGGCTGAGCGCGACCGTTTGCCCGGCGGGCAGATCGAGCGTGGTGACGTGGTGCATCTCAACCACCGCGCCCTTTTTCACGTTCATATGCAGCATCACACTGTCTGCCACAGGCGTTGAGGCCGACAGCAGCCGATCTGCCTGGGGGCCTGTATTGGCGAGGACCATATAGGCGGCCCCAGTCGTCATCGTCGATGTCGTGGCACGGGCGAAGGGGTGATTGATCGTTACCGCCCCGGCTTTGAAGTCATGGGCGAGGGCGGGCAGCCCGGCTAACAGGCTAAGGCAGACGAGCGCGCGGGGAATAAACTGGATCATACTATCCTCTATGGCGACAGAATTAGGGCGGAGATCCCTCCCCGCCCTTGTTCTTACTCCGCCGCGCTGATCTGCGCTACCAGGGTTGGAAAGGCCAAGCGGCCCACCATTTCGCGCGGCACGACTTGCCAGAAGTGACCGATTTCCCGCTCCCAATCCGACAGCAGGCTCATGGCCCATTTGGAGCCAGTGGCCTTGATGTGCTGTTCGACTAAGCCGCGCAACACGCTCTCCCAATGGGCTACTTCGATGCGGTGATGCAGCACGGTTTCCGGGTTCACACGGTGCCGGAAGCTGCCGTCTTCATCATAAACGAAGGCCATGCCGCCGGTCATACCCGCGCCGAAGTTGTCGCCCACCGCGCCCAGAATAACCGCGACGCCGCCGGTCATATACTCGCAGCCGTTGGAGCCACAGCCTTCAACGACCACTTGCGCGCCAGAGTTCCGCACCGCGAACCGCTCGCCTGCTTGGCCAGCCGCGAACAACTGCCCCGCCGTCGCCCCATAGAGCACCGTGTTACCGATGATCGTGTTACGGTTCGTCGCGAGCGGGCTTGCGGTCATCGGGCGCACGATGATCCGCCCGCCCGAAAGCCCCTTCCCCACGTAATCATTGGCATCGCCGAACACTTCCAGCGTCAGCCCCTGCACCGCAAACGCGCCGAGCGACTGGCCCGCTGAGCCGCGCAGACGCACCGTAACGTGATCGTGGGCAAGGCCCGTCATGCCAAACTGCTTGGTGAGATGGTACGACATCCGCGTGCCAATGGCGCGGTGCGTGTTGCGAATATTATACGTGAGTTGCATCTTTTCACCCGCGTCGAACACGGGTTTTGCGTCTTTCACAATCTGAGCATCGAGCGTATCCGGCACTTCGTTGCGGCCTTCCAGTGTGCAATAGCGCGGATACTCACCCGGATCGGCCTGGGCCAGCAGCGGGTTTAGGTCGAGATCGTCCAGCGTATGCGCGCCCCGGCTGACTTGCGTGAGCAAATCGGTCCGCCCGATCACCTCGTTCAGCGTGCGGAAGCCAAGCTCCGCCAGAATCTCGCGCACTTCCTCAGCGATGAAGCTGAAGAGATTGACCACTTTCTCAGGCGAGCCATCATATTTAGCGCGTAAGGCTTCATCTTGCGTGCAAACACCGACCGGGCAGGTGTTGCTATGGCACTGGCGCACCATAATGCAGCCCATCGCCACTAAGGACGCCGTGCCGACGCCGAACTCTTCCGCGCCCAGCATGGCGGCAATCACCACGTCGCGCCCGGTCTTGATGCCGCCGTCCGTTCGCAGGCGAATACGATGGCGCAGGCGGTTGAGCGTGAGCACCTGATGGACTTCAGACAGGCCCATTTCCCACGGCGCACCGGCGAACTTAATCGAAGTTTGCGGGCTTGCGCCTGTGCCGCCAACTTGGCCGGAGATGAGGATAATATCGGCCTTCGCCTTGGCAACGCCCGCCGCAATCGTACCGATGCCGGAGCGCGCCACTAGCTTCACGCACACCTTGCAGTTCGGGTTGATCTGCTTCAGGTCGTAGATAAGCTGCGCCAGATCCTCGATCGAATAGATGTCGTGGTGCGGTGGCGGTGAGATCAGCATAACGCCAGGCGTTGAATGACGCAGGCGGGCAATCATTTCCGTAACCTTGAAGCCGGGCAACTGCCCGCCTTCGCCGGGCTTTGCGCCCTGGGCTACTTTGATTTCAAGCTCGCGGCAATTAACGAGATAGTCCGCCGTAACCCCAAAGCGGCCCGAGGCGACCTGCTTAATCGCCGAATTGGCGTTATCGCCATTGGGCAGCGGTTTGAAATACTTCGAATCTTCCCCGCCCTCGCCGCTATCGGATTTCGCGCCGATACGGTTCATGGCGATACCGAGCGTGCGGTGCGCTTCTGGCCCGAGCGCGCCTAGGGACATGCCCGGCGTTACGAACCGTTGGCGAATCTGCGTGATTGATTCTACCTCTTCCAACGCCACCGCTGCACGGCCCCGCTTGAAATCCATCAAATCGCGCAAGGCGACGGGCGGCAATTTACCGTTGGCGTCGGAGTATTTCTTGTAAGTCGCATAGCTATCGGTGGCGACTGCCGTTTGCAGCATGTGAATAAGCTCGGCAGTCCAGGCGTGGCTTTCGCCCTTGCGGCGGTAGCGATAGAAGCCGCCAATGGGCAGCACGCTACTGTCGCCGCTGAACGCTTTGCCGTGCTGGCCCGCGACTTCCTTCTGAATGCCGCTTATGCCAAGGCCGGAAATGCGGCTAGTCATGCCGGGGAAGAACTCCGCCACCAGCGTGCGCGACAGGCCAATCGCCTCGAAATTATAACCGCCGCGATAGGAAGACAGCACCGAAATACCCATTTTGGAGAGGATTTTCAGCAAGCCATCATCAATCGCCTTCTTGAAGCGCTTAATAGCGTCTTCGAGCGGCAGGGAGTTGAACAGACCGCGCGCGTGCCTATCGGCAATCGCCTCTTCCGCTAGATAGGCATTGATCGTGGTCGCGCCCACGCCGATCAGCACCGCGCAATAATGCACGTCGAGGCATTCCGCCGAGCGCACGTTGAGCGACGTGAACGTCCGCAAATTCTGGCGCACGAGGTGGCTGTGAACGCCGCCCGCCGCCAAAATCATCGGCAACGGCGACCGGCCAGCCCCCATTGCGGCATCGGTGAGCACCAGATGCGTGCAGCCGGCGCGCACTGCGTCTTCCGCCTCGCGCTGAACCCGCTTCAACGCATCGCGCAGGGCGAACTCGCCGTCCTTGGGATCGAAAGTGCAATCTACTTCAGCCGCAGTATCGGCCATATAGGCGCGCATCGCCACGAACTCAGCCGTGGAGAGAATCGGGCTATCCAGTTGCAGCAACTGGCACTGGCTTTCGTCTTCTTCCAGAATATTGCCAAGATTGCCGAGGCGCGTGCGAATGGTCATCACCCGGCGTTCGCGCAACGAGTCGATAGGCGGGTTGGTGACCTGGCTAAAGTTCTGGCGGAAATAATGCGACAGGGGCCGATACTGGTCCGACAGCACGGCCAGCGGCGTATCGTCGCCCATCGAGCCGATAGCTTCCTTCGCGTCCTCCACCATCGGGTGCAGGATGAGTTCCAAGTCTTCTGTCGTCCAGCCCACGGC
>JAAFIC010000077.1 GCA_013298565.1 Alphaproteobacteria bacterium
TAGCTTTATTTATAGATAAATTATAAGCCTTTAGAGAAAATGGCCCAATCACGCACGCTTGACCAATGCCCTTCCGGCACCGCAGAATTGATGCCATAAGTTTCGGGTGTCATGCTCATTTCGGGAGGGAGCCGCCGATCATGTCCTGGTTCGGTAAGAAAAAACCGCCCCCTCCCCGTGCGATTACCCATCACGCGCCGCCGACGCTAACCCTGTCGATGGGCGACGCCGCCCCCGTTGGTGGGGCAGATACCGTATTGCTGCTAACCGAGCGTGCCGACCCGCTTCCGCCAGCCCCCGTGGTTGCTGCCGCGCCCCCCGCCAAAGCGCCCCCCCCGAAAGCCGCGCCCTCGCCGTTAAAGGCCGTGGCCGCCGATAGCTATTGGACGCAAACCCGTATTGATGCGGCGGAATTTCTGTGGGGCGAGGATAATCTTGGGCCGGGCGATGGGGCTATTGCCGCAGGCGCCCTGGCCGATGTGCCGATCACGGTCGCCAGCCAGGTGCTGATTGCCTCGGCGGGCCTTGGCGGTCTTTCCCGCGTCCTGGCGCGGCACTACGGCTGCTGGCCTACCTCCATGACCCCCTCTCCTGCGTTGGCCGGAATCGCCCAACAACGCTCGAATGCCGCCGATCTGTCGCAAAAAGCCGCTGTAACGGCCTATGATGCCGCAACAGTGCAATTCAAAGCCAATAGCTTTGATATGGTCGCGGCGCACGAGGTGCTAACGCCCGTCGCCAATAAGCCCCGGTTGATGCAGCAAATCGTGCGCGCGGCCAAACGCGGCGGTACGGTGGTTATTACTGAAGTGGTGATGACTGAACTGGGCGTTGCCAGCCTGAGCGGCCCCAGCCGCCGCTCTGCCGCCGCAGGGGAAGCCTTGCAGGCGTGGCTGAAGTTGATGCACCCAACGCCGCAACTCTGGTCGCACGCGCAGATGATGGAGACGTTTTTTTCCCTCAATGTCGATGCCGAGAGCAAGAACATTAGCCCGCTGTATGTGGACCGGATCAATAAGATTTGGGGGGAGCTTTCGGCCAAGCTCGAAGCCGGAACCATCCCGCGCCCACTGCTGCCAACCGTCGCTAGCGATTCCGAACGCTGGGCCGCCTTCCGCACGGCCCTGGATGCCGACGCGCTGGCGGTCACACGCTACACGATGAAGATTTGATACCAAGTCTCATCGAGACTTGGCACGGCGCGACTTATGTCGCGGGAGGCAAGGGTTTCGGAGAAACCCGCCCGCCGCTTGAGGGCCGCCTTGATTGGTTAGAGCCGCGCGCCTTAACTCTGGCGCGGCTCTAAAAGCCGCATCAGGCGTGTTTGACACGCCAAGCGTGTCGGGTGAGGCGGCGGCCAAGGGCGCGGATGCGCCCGGCCAAGCGCTTGGCGCGTCAACGCACCTGGCGGCGAGGGCTAAAAGAAAGCGAGAGCATCGTGCGTCATAGTTGACGCACGATGCTCTAGATCAAGGCGATTCGATACGAGCCTTTTCTTCGGCACTTGCCACGGTTTCCGCTTCCCCGAGCGCCAGGAAGGCGAGGGCGAGGGTTGCTTGAACGGTGGCGCTGCCCTTGGTCCCGTCGTCGGCATCGGCCCCACAGAGGGCGGGAAACAGCAGTTCCTCCACTGTTTGCCCGCGCAGCAGATGCACCGTAATCGGCTTCTCCGGTCGCCGTTCCGCCTCGCCGCCGCCGCCCTTGAGCACGGCCAAGCGCGGGCGGTTTAAGCGTTTAGACGCTTCCAGATGCAGGTGAATATAGGGTGGATGGAAAACACCATCGACCCCCGCCGCCGCCGCGAACGGGTTCAACAGCCGCGCCACAGTGTTCATTGGCGAGCGCAACCCCAGCACGCCGCGCAGACTGAGCAGACGGGCGAGACCGGGCGCGATTATAGTCGTCGGCACAAACGCAATACCGCCCGCCTCTAGGGCCGCGCGCGTCTCCGCTTCAGTCTCGGTAATGGGAATGTTGGTCTCGGCCAAGCCTTCCGCAATCGCCTCCCGGCCCGGCCCGCCAGGCAACCCGTGGAGCAGCACCCGCGTGCCGCGCGCCGCAATCAGCTTGGCTGCGTGGAGAAAATGCGCCGCGCCGCGCGTGCGCCCATCGGCGTAGGAGGGCCAGTCGAGATCGACGCGGCCCACGTCCCACGCTGGCAGTTCGGTGCGCGCGGCGTCCACCAAGCCCGCCATTTCGTCCGGGTCTTCACCGCGATAGCGCAGCAGCATAAGGAAGGCCCCCACCTGTTCCGGCAGGGCTTCCCCGGCTAGAATTTGACGCAGCGCATCGAAGGCTTCATCGCGCGTTAAGGAGCGCGAGCGGCCCGGCCCTCGGCCCAACGTGCGGACGTAAACAGCGAAAGAATGGGTATCGTGAACGCTCATGCCGCCGGGGCAACCTCCAGGACCGAAGAGAGACGATCCTGAGTCTGCGCCAAAGCCGCCCCGATCAGCAAGAGTGTCGGCCCATCAAAGCGCCCATCAGCGAGTGCGAAGGGCAACTCGGCCAGATTGGTGATGGTCTCGCGCTGGTGCGGCAAGGACGCATTTTCGACGGCGACCGCCGGGGTTGCAGGATCAAGCCCTGCCGCAATGAGGTCGCGCGCCAAGCGGCTTGCCGCCGCCTTGCCCATATAGAGCGCCAGCGTGCCCCCCGCTTTAGCGAGGCCCGCCCAATGGTCCGCCATACCGTCTTCAGTCTGAGCCGTGGCAAGGGTAAGAGTGCGCGCGACGCCCCGTTGCGTGAGGGAACACCGCAGCGCCGCCGCCGCCCCCAGCGCCGCTGTAACGCCGGGGACAACCTCCGTCGCAACGCCGTGGGCATGGAGATACGCGATTTCCTCACTGGCCCGGCCAAACACGCCAGGATCGCCGCCCTTGAGGCGCACGACCCGCCCGCCAGTGCGGGCTGCGGTTAACAGGGCTTCGTTGATGGCGTCCTGCGTCAGCGAGCTTTTATCGCCGCAGCGTTTGCCCACCGCAATCAGCTTGGCCTCGCGTTTCGCGAGCCGCAACACGCCCTCGCTGACCAACGCATCGTAAAGAATAATATCCGCCGCCCCAATCAGCCGCGCGGCTTTCAGCGTTAGCAACTCGGGATCGCCCGGCCCCGCGCCAACCAGGACGACGGGATAGTGCGGTTCGGGGTGGTCCGAGGCTAGGGCGGCCTCTATCGCCGCGTTAGCCGCGTCCGCCTGCCCGGCTAAGGCGAGATCGGCAATCCTGCCCGACAGCATGGTTTCCCAAAATGCCTTTCGGCGCGGGGCATCGGGCAAGGCTACCACTACCCGCGCCCGCCAGCGCCCGGCAAGGCTGGCCAGCAGGCCATAGCCAGGGGGAATGGCTTTCTCCAAAACCGCGCGCAGCAGGCGGGCCAAAATTGGGGCAGTACCGCCGGTCGAAACTGCCACCGTGATGGGGCCGCGCTCGATCATTGCCGGAAGAATAAAATCACAAAAAGCGGGCGTGTCGGCCACATTCAGCGGCACCCGCGCGGCGCGGGCGGCGGCGCGCAACGCGGTAAGATCAATCTCGTCCCCCACGGGGGCGGCGATAATGAAGCGGAACGGCGTGAGGTCCGCCGCTTCCGATAGCTGATTCCACCGGATCACCTTGGCCCCCGACCGGGCGACGAGGCGGGCTTTCGCCTCGGCCAAATCGCCCGAGCCGAGCACCAGCACCGGCACGTCGTGCAGATCGAAAAACACGGGGAAATGCGATAATCCGCCCGAGATTTCAGGCACGTCACGCGACAAGCGGGGCATCGGCATGGCGCAGAAATCCTTTCAGTTCGGGAATGCAGGAGCCGCAGTTGGTGCCGGCTTTCAGCAACGCGCCGATCTTTTCAACGCTGGTCGCTTCGCCGGAGGTGATAGCGGCGCGGATACGGTCGGCGCTGACCTGGAAACAGGCGCAGACCATCGGCCCGGCACTGGGGGCCGCGATGCGCCCGGCAAGCACCGCCTGGGCATCGGCCAAGTCCGATTCGGCAAAGAACGGCAAGAGTTGCTCCAGCGTCGGCCCCGGCCCGAGCATCAGCGCTGCAACCAGTTTACCGCGCTGAAGATAGGCCCCGCGCCAGCGCCCGCGTGCGGGATCGACCACCGTCAGCGGCACGCAGTCGGCAGCAGCCTTGCCCATCAGCGCGGCTAAGAGCAACGCGCCGTCAGGCGCCGCATGGCTCTCAGGCCCCCCATCCTGCTCAGGCAAGGCCCAAAACTCGACGACCCAGGCATCGCCCAGCGGGCGCTTGCACCAGAACAGGCCGGGTAAATCCCCGTGCGCCAAAATCTCCGGCGCGTCCCGGAGCAGCGCATAGCCCTGCCAGCGCGGGAGAAGGCGGCTAAGGCTAACGGGGGTGAATTTCAACTCCGGCTGACCCGACAGCGGATCGACATTCGGCGCAATCACGCGCCCTACGGCCCCGCCACTGCACCAAGCCCCGTTCCAGTGCATCGAGGCGAACACGTCGCCGCGCGGCTGATCTTGGGTGATTTCCGCAACGCGGATTGCCGTGCCGATGGCGCTGGTAAGCCGAACCAAATCGCCCTCGGTTAGCCCCAGCGCGGCTGCATCCTGTAGGTTGATCGACACGGTTGGGCGCGGCTGATGGTTCATCAAACGCGGCGTTGCCCCCGTCCGGCCCATCGTGTGCCATTGATCGCGTACGCGGCCCGTGTTCAGCACCAGCGGAAAATTGGGGCTGGTTTGGCTCAACGGCGCAGTCGGGCCAGTTGCAATAAAGCGCGCGCGGCCATCGGGCGTAAAAAAGCCGCCGTTGGCGAAAAAGCGCGTCTCCACGCCAAGCGCATCGCCCGCCCGCCACGGCCAGCAGAAGGGCGGCAGCGCGTCATAGCTTACGTCGGAAAGTTCAACGGCCCCGCTCAAATCGAAATCGCGGCGGCCCCCATTCTCGAAGGCGGAAAGGCCCGCGTGTTCCCGGAAAATAGCGGCGGCGTTTGTGTAAGCGAAGGCGTTCCCATAGCCCAAGCGTTGCCCTACTTGCGCCAGCGCCCACCAATCGGGCTTGGCCGCGCCTTGGGGGCTGCGAAACGCCCGCTGGCGGGAAATGCGCCGTTCTGAGTTGGTGACAGTACCATCCTTCTCGCCCCAGGTAGCGGCGGGGAGTAGAAAATGAGCATAGCGCGCGGTTTCGGTATCGGCCACGCAATCCGACAAGATCACTGTGGGGCAGCGCTCAAGCGCCGCTTGAACGACATCGGCATCGGGCAGGCTTGCGAGCGGGTTGGTGGCGAGAATCCACAGGAATTTGAGTTTCCCGTCCGCCGCTGCTTGGAACATATCCACGGCTTTTAGCCCCGGCTTTTGCGCGAGGTTTGGCGCTCGCCAGAACCGTCGCACGCGGTCGCGGTCGGTATCAGACGCAAACTCCATGTGCGCGGCGAGTTGGTTGGCAAGCCCGCCCACTTCCCGCCCGCCCATCGCGTTCGGCTGACCCGTGATCGAAAACGGCCCCGCACCGGGGGTGCCGATGCGGCCCGTGGCAAGATGCACGTTCAGAATCGCCGACACGCTATCGCTGCCGTGGCTCGACTGATTGATGCCCTGGCTGAACACTGTCACCACGTTGGGGGTAGCGACGAAGAGCTTATAGAAAGCCGCGATCTGCACCGGCGACAGGCCAGTAGCCGTGGCCACAGTGGCAAGATCGGGCGCGGCGGCAAGGGCTTCATCGAACCCGCGCGTGTGATTGGCCACATACTCGGCCTTCACGGCCCCCGCCTCGGCTATCGCGCGCAACAGGCCGCTGAATAAGGCGATGTCCGAACCCCCTCGCAGGGGTAAATGCAGGTCGGCTTCCAAGGTGGTGGACGTTTGGCGCGGATCAAGCACGACCAGCTTCAATCCCCGGCTTTTCCGCGCCGCCAGCAGGCGTTGAAATAGGACCGGATGGCACCAAGCGGCATTGCTGCCCACCAAAATAACGAGATCGGCCAACTCCCAATCGGCATAAAGCCCCGGCACGGTATCAGTGCCAAAACTCTGCTTGTGCCCCGCCACTGTGGACGCCATACACAGGCGGGAGTTGGTATCGACGTTACTCGTGCCGATAAAACCTTTGGCGAGCTTATTGAGAACGTAATAATCCTCGGTTAGCAACTGCCCGGAGCCGTAGAACGCCACGGCCTCCGGTCCGTGGGTTGCCAGAACCTTCCGCAGCCGGGCGGTAATGTCATCCAACGCCCGATCCCACGATACGGGAACCCCATTCCGCAGGGGCTGCGTTAGCCGATGGGGCAGGCTAAGACTTTCCGCCAGCGCCGAGCCTTTCGAGCACAGCCGCCCCTTATTGGCCGGATGCGCCGCATCGCCGCGCACGCTCACGGTTGCGCCGCCATCCGCCGACAAAACCTCGACACCGCACCCCACCCCGCAGTAAGGGCAGGTGGTGCGTTGCAAGACGACGGAGAGCGAATCGGGCATAGTGATTACTCCGCAGCAGCGGCGCTGAGGGCGGCGATATCGAGTTTCAGGCGCTCGCCTTCAAGGGCCACCGCGAGCTTAAGAACCTGCCCCTCGTCGGCCCCTTGCGCGGTGCCCGACGCGAGATTGATGACCCAGCCATGCAGAGGGCAGGTAACGCAGTCGCCATGAACAATGCCATCCGACAGCGGCCCCTGCTTATGGGGGCAGCGGTCTTCCAGCGCGAAGAACTTGCCCTCGGCGGTACGAAACACCGCGATTTGCCGCCCCGCGATGTGCAGTTTGCGCGCACCCTGGCTAGGAACATCCGCCGCCGGGCCAATATCGAGCCAAAGCGCCATTTATGCCTCCACCAGCATTGGTTTGAACTCATTCGCATCCAGGCCGCCCACGCGCTCGGCCCAAGGATCGATCTGCGCGAAGCTTTGGGCATAAGCGAAGCGGGCTGCGAGCGCTTGGCGGTTTTCGGTATCGTCCAGCAGGCGGGATTTGATCGAGGCAAGGCCGACGCGCTCCACCCACGGCGCAGTACGTTCCAGATAACGCGCTTCCTCCCGGTACATCTGGAGGAACGCAGCACAATATTCGAGCACTTCTGCTTCTGTTGTGACTTTTACGAGGAAGTCGCACCCGCGTAAAACGATACCGCCATTGCCGCCGATGAGCAGTTCCCACCCCGAATCGACGGCAATCACGCCAAAATCTTTAATCGTCGCTTCGGCACAGTTACGCGGACAACCCGAAACGGCGAGTTTTACCTTATGGGGGTGCCACGACCCCCAGGTCATCCGTTCCAGCTTAATGCCCATCCCCGTCGAATCTTGCGTACCGAAGCGGCACCATTCTGAACCAACGCAGGTTTTAACCGTCCGCAGCGCCTTACCATAGGCGTGACCGGAAACCATGCCGGCTGCGTTCAGATCGGCCCACACCGCCACTAAATCCTCTTTTTTCACCCCAAGCAGATCAATGCGCTGCCCGCCCGTCACTTTAACGCTGGGGATTTCATACTTATCGACGACATCGGCAATGGCACGAAGCTCGCCGGAGGTGGTAACGCCGCCCCACATGCGCGGGATGACCGAAAACGTCCCATCTTTTTGAATATTGGCGTGGGCGCGCTCGTTGATGAAGCGGGAGCGGCTATCGTCCTGATACTCGCCCGGCCAAGCGCAGAGCAGGTAGAAATTCAGCGCCGGGCGGCAGGAAGCACAGCCGCCGGGCGTGCGCCAACCAAGGGTTTGCATCACCTGCGGAATGGTTTTTAGGGCCTTATCGCGAATGGCAGCGCGCACGAATTCATGGGAATGATCCGTACACCCGCAAACGCTGTCTACTGCCTTGGCCTCATAATCGCCGCCGAGCGCAAGGGCGAGCAAGCCTTCCACTTTCGAGGAACAGGAGCCGCAGGAGGCAGCGGCCTTGGTATTGGTCTTCACCTCTTTCAGCGTCGTCAGGCCCTTGTCCGCAATCGCCGCCATAATGGTGCCTTTGCACACACCATTGCAGCCGCAGATTTCGGCAGTGTCGGGGAGATCGGCGAGGCCAGAGTCGGCAGCACCGCTCGCGGTCAACCCCGGCCCGAAGATCACCGTGTCGCGCAAATCGCCAAGGGGGGCGGCCTTTTCCAGAAGATCGACGTACCAACCGCCGTCCTTGGCATCGCCATAGAGCACCGCGCCGACGAGAATATCGTCCTTCAGTACGAGGCGTTTATACACACCACGCGACCCATCGCGCAGAATAATATCTTCGCAACCCTCACCACCATTGAACTGGCCGACCGAGAGCATATCAATGCCCGTCACCTTTAGGCGCGTTGCGGGTTGGATTTGGCGATAGGCGCTGGTGGTTTTGCCCGTGAGATGATCGGCGCAGACTTTCGCCTGGTCCCAAATCGGCGCGACCAGCCCGACCATCTGGCCGTTATGCTCCGTGCATTCGCCGACCGCATAGATCGACGGATCGGAGGTTTGCAAGCCATCATTAACGATCACGCCGCGATTGCAGGCAAGGCCAGCGGCTTGGGCAAGCGTCATATTCGGGCGAATGCCTGCCGCCATCACCACCAAATCGGCGGGGATTTGCCGCCCGTCCTTCAGCCGCACGGCCTGAACCCGGTCCGCACCAATCAGGGCTTCCGTGACCGCTCCGGTAATAATGTCGATCCCGCGCTGGGTCAGATCCTCCGCCAGCAACTTGGCCGCCGCCGGATCAAGCTGGCGCTCCATCAGCGTCTCCATCAGATGAATAACGCTGACTTTCATCCCCTGTGCCGCCAGCCCATTGGCGGCTTCAAGCCCCAGAAGGCCGCCGCCGATAACCACGGCATCCGTGTAGCGCTGCGCTGCCGACAGCATCATCTCCACGTCCGACAGGTCGCGGAAAGCGCAAACGCCCGGCAGCTCCTTGCCCGGCACGGGCAGAATGAAGGGGTTGGACCCCGTTGCCAGCAGAAGCATATCGTAAGAAACGACGCGGCCCGATGCCGTGCTCACCTGCTTTTGGGCCGGATCAATCGAAATTGCCGCATCGCCCGCGATGAGGTCGATACTATTGGCCTCATACCATGCCCGCGTATTGATGATTATTTCATCGAAGGTCTTTTCCCCCGCCAGCACGGGCGAGAGCAGAATGCGGTTATAGTTTACGTGCGGCTCGGCCCCGATCACCGTCACGCGGTAGCGGGTAGGGTCGCGCTTCAGCACCTCTTCGACCGTTCGCATCCCGGCCATACCATTGCCGATAACGAGAAGGCGGGAGCGGTCTGGGGAAATTTGATCTCGCATTATCAGTCGCCTCACGCTGCCGCCGGGTGGCGGTGACGTTCGTAGAGAAATTGCAGCACTGCCGCGCGGCAGGCCACATAGGTGGGATCTGACGCCAACGCCAGCCGGTCACGCGGGCGGGCCAGCGGCACCGTGAGGACTTCACCGATGGTGGCGGCGGGGCCGTTGGTCATCATCACAATGCGGTCAGACAGCAGCACGGCTTCATCGACATCATGGGTAATCATCAGCACCGTATTGTTCAGCTTTTGCTGAAGCCCCATCACGGTATCTTGCAGTTGCGCGCGGGTGAGGGCGTCGAGCGCGCCGAACGGCTCGTCCATCAGCAGCACTTTCGGCTCCATCGCCAGCGCGCGGGCAATACCAACGCGCTGCTTCATGCCGCCGCTAATCTCGTTGGGGCGGCGCACGAGGGCGTGGCTCATGTTGACAAGATCGAGCTTATGGCGCACCCAGTCCCGCCGCTCCGCCCGGCTTTTGGTTTTGCCGAAGACTTTATCGACCGCAAGCCGAACATTTTCTTCCACCGTCAGCCACGGCAGCAGCGAGTGGTTTTGAAAGACTACCGCCCTGTCCGGTCCCGGCTCATTCACCTCTTTATCCTCCAGCAGCACGCCGCCCGTGGTGGCCTGCAACAGCCCGGCAACGATATTGAGCAGGGTCGATTTACCGCAACCCGAGTGGCCGATAATCGCCAGAAACTCGCCGCGCTGAATATCGAGGGAGACATTCTGAAGCACGACGTTAAGGCCGAACTGAATGCCAACAGTGCTGATTTGCAGATAGGGTTTTGTCATGATCGCAGCCTCCCTTACGCTTTAGCGCCACGGGCGCAGAGAACCCCGACGCCCGCGATCACGCGGTCAAGGCAAAAGCCAACCAGACCGACATAAACCAGGGCGACGATGATGTCGGAGATGTTGGAGCTATTCCACGCATCCCAAATAAAGAAGCCAATACCAACGCCGCCAATCAGCATTTCTGCGGCAATAATCGCGAGCCACGACAGACCAATGCCAATCCGCAGACCCGTGAAAATATAAGGAACGGTAGAAGGCAGCACGATCTTGAAGAAAAATTCTAGATGGTTCAGCCGTAACACGGCGGCGACATTGCGGTAGTCTTGCGGAATGGCCCGTACGCCGACCGAGGTATTGATGAGGATTGGCCAGACCGAGGTTATAAAGATCACAAAAATCGCCGAAGGGTTGCTATCGCGAAATGCCGCCAACGACAGCGGCAGCCACGCCAGCGGCGGGATGGTGCGGAGGATTTGGAACAAAGGGTCCAGCCCGCGCAGCGCAAGCTGGCTTTGCCCAAGCAACACCCCCATCAGCACACCCACGACGGCGGCAATAGCAAAGCCTTGCGCCACGCGCGTAAGGCTGGCGAGAATATGCCAGAACAACCCTTTATCCAGCCCGCCCCGGTCGTAGAACGGATCGACAATCAATTCCAGGCTCTGCTTAAAGATCAGGCTTGGCGACGGTAGCGCCGCCTTTGGCCCGCTCGCTGCGAGTTCCCACAGACCGATCAGCAAAACCAGCATCACCAAGGGCGGCAGAACCCGCGCTGCCACCGATTTCCCAAAGGCGGCAAAAGCGGGAAGGCGGGGCAGCGCTAGGCTTGGCGATGGGGACGGCAGCGGCGTATCGGTCATGGGAAATCTCCTTAAGCGGGAACAGAATCAGACGCGCTTGATCTTTTGCGCGGCCAGATAGGCTTGCGGATTGGCGGGGTCGAATTTGATACCGTCGAAGAACATCTCGATGCCTCGGCTCGTGCCCTCGGGGCCGGTTACGCCGATGAGTTTTGCGGCCTCCCGCCACACGTCTTGCCGGTTCACGGCCTTGATCGTGCCCGCAAGATCGGTTTCCGGCGCGACCAGACCCCAGCGGATATTTTCCGTTAGGAACCACAGATCATGGCTTTGGAACGGGTAGGAGGCGTGATCGGCCCAAAACTTCATGGCATAGGGGGCATTGGTTTCCGTCCGGCCCGTGCCGAAATCGAAATCTCCCTTTGCGCGCCCAATAATATCGGCGACCGGCACGTTGAACCACGCGCGCTTGCTAACAATCGCACACATTTCATCCCGATTTTCGGGCTTATCGCACCATTGTTGCGCCTCCAGCACGGCAGCGGTGAGGGCAACCGTTGCTTTCGGATTCTTCTCTATCCAGTCTGTACGCAGGGCGAGGCTTTTTTCCGGGTGATCCTTCCAGAACTCCCCCGTGCTGACGGCGGTGTAACCGATACCCTGGTTCACCAACTGGGCATTCCACGGCTCACCGACGCAGAAGGCTTCCATCGAGCCGACTTTCATATTCGCCACCATCTGCGGCGGCGGCACGACGATGGTTTGAACGTCCTTATCCGGGTCGATTCCGCCAGCGGCCAGCCAGTAGCGAATCCACAGATCGTGCGTGCCTCCCCGAAACGTCATGGCGATTTTGATTTCTTTACCGCTGGCGGCAACGCCCTTGAACACATCCTTCAGCGGGGCCGAATTGAGGCCCACCTTGAGGTCTTTATAGGCATTCGAGACCGAAATCGCCTGACCGTTGGTATTGAGGCGCAAGACGATAGAAATGGGTACAGGCCGATTGTTTTTGCTGATCT
>JAAFIC010000078.1 GCA_013298565.1 Alphaproteobacteria bacterium
AAGGCTTTAAGATGATCGTTCAGACTGAAAAGCGATTGAGGGTCCATCGGCAGGCTCCAAGCAGCGACGCCCTCAGTGAATCACAGCCCCGCTCAATGAGCGAGGGTTTTTGCGGGTGTCCAGCTGAAGGTATCGTGATTGTCCGCGTCATCGGGCGTGAAAATCCACGCATTAACCCGGCAACTAACGAGCTTTCTTAGTTTCAGCGCCCGTAGTTCAACAGGATAGAGCAACCGGCTTCTACCCGGTTGGTTGGGGGGGGGTTTCCCTCCGGGCGCACCAATTTTTCGTAATGTCTATAGTCAATTAGAGCAAATCCCGAGCGGGTGGAATCACCCGCGACGACGCATTTGCATAACAAAACAACTAATTAGAGCGTTTGCCATTAGCCGAGGCGAACGAAAAACGCTCTAACGAGGTGGGAAAAGTAATAGGGTCAGAAACATTTTCTTACACTCTAAGTCAGCTCGGTCAAAGGCGGCTATTGCACTTCTGGCTATACTAATCGCGAGTGATGCATCGGAGGTTCGAACCCGCTGTGAAGGGTCGTAATCCGCTGTGTGTCTTTTTTCCTGAAGTCCTGGAACCGCGCTTGCAAAATGTATAATATCTATGCCGAGACTGCCTGAAATAATGTATTTCCTATATCGCGCAGCTAATGAAGTTTTTTTTACTTCAGTGCATAATTCTTTGAAAAAGCGATGATCTATGCTCCGATATACAAGTGTATATCTTTGCGTTCCTCGCTGTGTATTGCCGATAAACTCATCAGCCGCCATTGTCGCTACATAATGAAAAACACTATAGTAAGCAGCAGAAATTGCCCGTCTGATATCGACTTGACGCGGGGCTCCTGCTGATGTTGCAGATATTAGACTATCCGCTTGATCTAAAAGATGATTTGGATTTAAGACAGACATAATTAAGCCAAATCCTCTTCTGAATCTTTTTCTTGATCATATTTATCAGACTCTATTTCTTTTTCGGTCGCATATTCAATAATAGGGAAACGGTCATCGTTCTTATATTGAAAGGCGGATTGTATGTCGGCAATTATATCAAGTGCTTGATCTCCTGTTATGTTTTTAATCGCTTCCGGGGTAATTACAATTGTAATACGAACAGCTTCATTTCCCTCGCTATCGGTTGTCGTCTCAGTAATTATACGTTCCAGGTTTTGTTTATGAATACGGTTAATTGCAGTGTCATGTGCAATCGTGCTGATGTCTGACATTGAGATCATGGTCTACATCCTATCTATCGAGCTAATTATTAGCATAAACGTGAGTGACTTCAAACAAGCGGTAAAAGCCAAATCTAAGGCCGCATCAATCCGGTGCGCGCCAGCAGACTAACCGCAAGTGGGCCGGTGAGCGCGTCGCGCAAGGCGCGGGTTTCGGGGCTGTCGCGCCCTGCGACGATATCGAGCGTGTAGCGGAGGCTCACTTCTAAATCAGCAGGGGCCGTGCCGGAAAGTTCCAGGTGCGGGCGGTGGAGCAAAAGGCTGGCGGGGGCGAAGGCCGCTGGGATTTGGCCGTCATCCAGGGCCGAGGCGAGATCGGCCATCGACGGGAAGGCTTGCAGCAAGGCTACCGAGGCCGGATCGAGCCGCAAACTCTCCAGAAAACGCGGGGTTAAGCGCGCCAGTGTATCGTTCGTTCCCCCGACCATGCCAATAAGATTGCCTTCCAGCGGCACGACCAGATTAACGCCGGGGCGCAGCCGAATCGGCGTTGCGCGCTCGCTGCGGGCAATCAGCACAATGCGGTCGCGCGCGAAAACCTGCTCACTCGCCAGATCGAGCCGTTCGGCTTCCAGAAGCTGACGGCGCTGGTCGGGATCATCGGTGATGACGAGATCGACGGCGGCATCGGTCTCCAGTCGGGCCATGATCTCCCCTGCGCTCGCCGCTTGCAGGGAAACCGGGCGCTTCGGGGCGGTTTCCGCCAGAATTTCTTTCAGCGGCTCAATGAGTTGATAAGGCACCAGCAGCACCGGGGCTTTTACCGTGACCGGGCGCATTTGGACCGGTTTAGTCTGTGCCCAGGCTGGCAGCGCCGTCAGGGCCAGTGCCCCACCCGCCAAAAGGACAGTCCCCAGAACAACGGCGCGGCGCGCGACCTTGGAGCGGTTGAACATAGGGATGAAGCCTTTCTTATTCGGTCAACGGGCTGGATTTATACAAATCTTGTGGCGAAATTAGGGGCTGGCTGGTGATTTCCCAGGTGCCGTTACCCGTGGCGGCGCGGTTGAAGAAGCAAGAGCGGCGGCCCGTGTGGCAAGCAACGCCTTCCTGCACCACTATGGCCAACAGGCAGTCGCCATCGCAATCTAGCCGCAACTCGATGAGGTGTTGGCGCTGGCCGGAGGTTTCGCCCTTACGCCACAGGCTTTGCCGCGAGCGCGACCAGTAGCAGACCCGCCCGGTTGTGAGGGTTTCTGCCACCGCCGCCCGGTTCATCCACGCCATCATCAGAATCTCGCCGCCGTCTTGAGCTTGGGCGATGACGGGGACTAAACCTGTGCTATCGAACTGGATTGCGTCTAACAGGGCGGCAAGCTCGGTCTCTGGCATATAGGCAGTCCCTTCAACTCTCACTATGATCGACAACGAGTTTGGCAGAGGGGCAAGCATTTTGGCAATTGATCACGATCATAGCGGCTGCGTTACGGGCGCAATGGCACGGGCCGATGCCCTCTGCCTAGAGCGCGGTGTGCGCTTAACGCCAGTGCGCCGGCGCGTGCTCGAATTGATCTGGCGCAGTCACGAACCCGTTGGGGCCTATGCCATGCTCGACGTGCTTCGCCAAGAAGGCTTTAACGCTCAACCGCCGACGGTTTACCGGGCGTTAGAGTTTCTCACTGAGCAAAGGTTGATCCACCGGCTCGAGTCGCGCAATGCGTTCATCGGCTGCCCGTCGCCGGATCATCCGCACCAAGCGGTTTATTTGATTTGCACCGATTGCGGCACGGTTGAAGAGCGCGAGGAAACCCCCGCGCTCACCGAGGCGCTGGCCGCCCTTGCCCGCCACACCGGCTTCTATGGAACAGGCCGGATGCTGGAACTCACGGGCCTGTGTCGCGGGTGCGGGGCAAAGCAATCAGTCGCCTAAAACCGCGCTCATCCGGGCGAACCCTGCGGCCAGATCCGCCTTTAGATCGTCGAGATGCTCTAGCCCAACACTGATGCGGAGCAGTTGCCCCGGCTCGGCCCAGGCGGTTGCGGTACGGATCGGGCGCGGGTTACATGGCACGATTAAGCTCTCGAACCCGCCCCAACTAAAGCCCATACCGAACAACGAGAGGTGATCGAGAAATGCCGAAAGCGCAGCTTTTTCAAGGGGGTGCAGAATGATGCTGAACAAGCCGCTCGCGCCGGTAAAATCCCGCTTCCACAAAGCATGGCCAGGGCAGTCGGGGCGGGCGGGGTGGAGCACTTGCTTCACTTCCGGGCGCGCGGCTAGCCAGTTGGCCAACTCTAGCGCATTCTTCTCCTGATGTTTTAAGCGCACGTCCATCGAGCGCAAACCCCGCAGCAGCAAATAGCAATCGTCCGGGGCGAGGGAAATACCAAGGTCGCGCACGGTTTGCCGCACTAGCGGTTCGCACGCTTTGGTGAAGGTGATGGTACCCGCCAACACATCGGAATGGCCCGACATATATTTCGTCGCGGCGTGGATGGAAATATCGACGCCATGCGCGAAAGGCTTGAAATAAAGCGGCGTCGCCCAGGTATTATCCAGCAGAACCAGTATGTTGTGCGCGTGAGCGACAGCCGCAATCGCCGGAATGTCCTGAACCTCGAACGTATAGGAACCCGGCGACTCGGTGAGTACAGCGCGGGTGTTCGGCTTAAACAATCGGGCAATATCGGCCCCAAGCAGGGGATCGTAATACTCGACCTCAACGCCGAAGCGCGCCAGCATATGATCCGAAAAACGCCGTCCAGGGCCATAAGCGCTATCGGTGATGAGCAGATGATCCCCCGCCTGCAAGACGGCCAGCAAGGCTGTGGTAATTGCCGCCAAACCGGAGGGGACGACGCAGGCGCCATGCGCGCCCTCCAACTCGGCCACGGCGGTTTCTACGGCAAAGGTCGTTGGCGTCCCAAGCAGCCCATAGGTCACGCGCCCAGTTTCATCGGGGCGCACGTGGCTGTTTTCAAACTCGGCCAGCGTGGGGAACAGAACGGTGGAGCCGCGATGGGCCGGCAGATTGACGAGGCCGTGATAATCATGCGGCGCGCGCCCAAGCGTGGTAAGGCGTGTGGCGTCTGTGTAGCTTCTGGAATCCGACATTATAACCTTCAGTTATAGAATGATCGCATAAAAGAATAACCTCTAAGGGGGCCGCTTCTTTACGCTTTCGAGATAGTCTAAAATTATAGAGACACAGGCGATTGTATTCGACAAGCCCCCGTTATTTTCGTTTGAAACCAACGGCATTAGTCGTTTTTGGAAATGTGTCAGAAATTTTTCGTAATCTGCCTAAAGATGATTGACCAAATCCCGATATTCTGAAAAAAACGTATTTAGGTGCTAAGGCAGACAAAGCCAGCATCGACAGGATCGGACTCGTGGGAAGGGAACGGTTTCGGTCGGTGACGTAACTTATAAGACACCAATTTCGTGAACAGGCCCCGCTATGTCGGGAATGAGGAGTTGAGGGAATGAGCAAGATGACCTTCACGTTCGTTAATGTGCTGGCCGCTGGTGCGGTCGCTCTGTTGGCCGCTGGTGCCGCGCAGGCCCAGGGCGCAGGTACGCTGGCTGCGGTTAAGCAGCGCGGTGCTGTTAACTGCGGTGTTAACACCAGCCTGCCGGGCTTTTCGTCTCCAGACGCTCAGGGTAACTGGACGGGTATGGATGTTGATACTTGTAAGGCGATTGCCGCCTCGGTGCTCGGCGATGCCAAGAAGGTGAAGTATTTCCCGCTAAATGCACAGCAGCGCTTTGCCGCTCTGCAATCCGGTGAAATTGATCTTCTGGCGCGCAACACCACCTGGACCCAGACCCGCGACACCTCGTTGGGCCTGAACTTTGCGCCCGTGACCTTCTTTGATGGTCAAGGCTTCATGGTGTCCAAGAAACTGGGTGTGAAGAGCGCCAAGGAACTGAACGGTGCCACGGTTTGCGTGCAGCCGGGCACGACCACCGAGTTGAACCTTGCGGATTATTTCCGCGCCAACAAGATGGATTTCAAGCCGGTCGTTATTCAAGAGTTGTCAGAAGTTGAGGCCGCCTTCTTCGCCGGTCGTTGTGATGCCTACACGACGGATTCATCGGGTCTTGCTTCTACTCGTGCTGCACGCGCCGCCAATGCCGATGATTATGTGATCCTGCCCGAGTTGATTTCCAAAGAGCCGCTGGCTCCCGCCGTCCGTCAGGGCGATGATGAGTGGTACAATATCGTTTTCTGGACGGTAACCGCCCTCGTGGAAGCTGAAGAGCTTGGCATTACCTCGAAGAATGCCGACGACATGAAGAAGTCGGACAATCCGGCAGTAAAGCGTTTCCTTGGCGTTACGCCGGGCATGGGCAAGAACCTCAATCTTGCTGAAGATTGGGCTTATAATGCCGTCAAAGCCGTTGGTAACTACGGCGAAGTGTTCGAGCGCAATGTGGGTAAGGCTACTCCGCTAAAGCTGGACCGTGGCGTGAATGCGCTATGGACCAAGGGCGGTCTGCAATACGCCATGCCGGTGCGCTAACCCGCGCCCAAGAGGCTTGCCCGGTTAATCTGATCGACCGGTTTTAGCGTCAGGCTTTCGGGAAGGGTGCCGATCTCGCCCGCGCAGTGCGTGGGATTGAGTTCGGCACCTTTTCTCTATCTAATGCTTAACGCTAAAGCTGTGGGTCAGAACTGCGGGCATGTGTTTTGCCAGGCTTATCAAACAGTAAAGCTGACGCCGGGGAGATTTCCATGACGGATCGGCGAAGTGGGGCACAGGTTGCTGAGAAGCCTAAAACGGCTTTTTGGAATGACCGTGATGTTCGCGCAGTCCTCTTTCAAATTCTAATCGTTCTTGGGGTGCTAGCCGCAGGCTGGTATCTCGTCCATAACACCCTAACCAATCTCGAAAGCCGCAAGATTGCGACCGGGTTCAGTTTTATGGAGCGTGAGGCCGGTTTTAGCATCGGCGAGTCCTTGGTTCCTTATTCAGCGGCGGATACGTACGCGCGCGCTATTTGGGCCGGGATTATCAATACACTGGTGATCTCGGTCATCGGGATTTTTTTGGCGACTATTCTCGGGACCGTAGTGGGGATCGCCCGTCTGTCCACCAACTGGCTGGTCGCGCGAATCGCGTCGATCTATGTCGAGGTGCTGCGGAATACCCCCCTGCTATTGCAGCTATTCTTCTGGTACGCGCTCGTTAGCGAGGCTTTACCGGGGGTGCGTGAAGCAATTCGGATTATCCCCGACTATGTTTTCCTCAGCCAAAAGGGCCTGCGGATTCCCCATATCGTTGCCAACGATATTCATGGATGGATGTTCGCGCTGTTTCTGGGTGGGTTCGCAGCTACATTATTTTGGCGTAGGGCTGCGGCAAAACATCAAGAAGCAACAGGAAAATTGCGACCTTTATTTTGGCCAACGGTTGGGTTTCTCTTTGGCCCAGCCGCGCTGGTCTGGCTGTTTGCCGGTGCTCCGCTTGAGTTGATCAAGCCGGTACTGCGTGGGTTCGACTTCCAGGGCGGCGGCACGTTCTCGCCAGAAATGATCGCGCTGCTCGTTGGTTTGGTAACGTACACGTCCACCTTCATTGCCGAAAACGTGCGTGCCGGGATCTTGTCGGTTTCAAAAGGTCAGTGGGAAGCCGCGCGCGCTTTGGGGCTACCGAATAATCGGTCTTTACGTCTGATTATTCTGCCGCAGGCGCTGCGGGTGATCATTCCGCCCATGACCAGCCAGTATCTCAATCTCACCAAAAATAGCTCGCTTGCGGTGGCAATCGGCTATCCCGATCTTGTGTCGATCCTCAACACGACGATCAACCAAACCGGGCAGGGGATTGAGGGTGTGGCCCTGATTATGGCGGCCTATCTTACCGTTAGCCTGTCTATCTCGGGCTTCATGAACTGGTACAACAAGCGCATTGCGCTGGTTGAGCGCTGAGGAGGGCCGCGATGACTGTCCAAACAACCAGCGCGCCCATCGAAAAGCCGCCCGTCACCGAAGTTGGTGCCATCGGCTGGTTGCGCGCTAACCTGTTCAACTCCAAAAGCAATTCGGTTCTCACGATCGTTTGCTTCGCTTTTATCGTCTATGTCATCCAAGCCGTCGTGCCGTGGGCGTTCCTTAACGCGGTGTGGACGGGGACGCCGAAAGACTGCCAAGCTCCAGGTGCGGGGGCCTGCTGGGCCGTCATTGGCGAGAAGAACCGCTTTACGCTGTTCGGTCGCTATACGTATGACGAGCAGTGGCGTCCGGCTTTGGCCATCGGCTTGTTTCTTCTGTTGGTGGGGGCAAGCTGCATCCGCCGCCTGTGGGGCAAGGCGCTGATTTGGGCCTGGGTCGGCCAGGTGTTTATGTGGGCGATCTTGATGTGGGGCGGCGTGTTGGGGCTAACCTTCGTCAACCACGAACAGTGGGGCGGCTTGCCGCTGACGCTGATGATGTCGGTGGTGGCGATTGTTGTGGCCTACCCCATCGGCATCGTTTTGGCGCTTGGGCGTCGCTCGGACATGCCGGCAGCCCGAGGGCTGTGCGTTGCCTATATCGAGTTGATCCGAGGTGTGCCGTTGATTTCGGTCCTGTTCATGGCGTCGGTCATGATCCCGCTGTTCTTCCCGGAAGGCGTGAGTGTCGATAAACTCCTCCGAGCACAAATCGGCTTCACTCTGTTCCTCTCGGCTTACCTTGCCGAAGTGGTCCGCGCCGGGTTGCAGGCCATCCCGAAAGGTCAGTACGAAGCGGCGGATGCTCTGGGGTTGGGCTATTGGGCCAAGATGCGCCTAATCGTTCTGCCGCAGGCCCTGCGCCTCGTTATTCCGCCGATGGTGAATAGTTTCATCTCCACCTTCAAAGATACGTCGTTGGTTATCATTATCGGTCTCGTCGATTTGCTCAACGCGGGCAAAATTGCCGTGAACGATCCACCGTGGCGCAGCTTTTATGTGGAAATGTATATCTACATCGCGCTGATTTACTTCGCTTTCTGCTTTACCATGTCGAAATTCAGCCAACGGCTGGAACGCGACCTGAGTAAAGCTACCAGCCGTTGACCGAGGATTTAGCATGACCCCTCAACGCCAAGCGCGCCGCGAGCAACTTGCCGCTGCGCCGATCAATATCGAAGTCAGCCACGTTCATAAGTGGTATGGCGAGTTCCATGTGCTCCGCGATGTAAATCTGGCGGTTAGCAAGGGCGAGCGGATTGTTATCTGCGGCCCGTCGGGTTCAGGGAAATCCACCCTGATCCGCTGCATCAACCGCCTGGAAGAGCATCAAAAGGGCAACATCATCGTCGATGGAACGGAGCTGACGAACGATGTGAAAAACATCGAAGTCATCCGCCGCGAAGTTGGCATGGTGTTTCAGAGCTTCAACCTATTCCCGCACTTAACCGTGTTGGAAAACTGTACGCTCGCGCCGATTTGGGTGAAAAAACTCCCCAAAAAGGAAGCCGAAGCCATCGCCATGAAGTATCTGGAGCGCGTTCGCATTCCCGATCAGGCGTTGAAATATCCGGGCCAGCTTTCGGGCGGGCAGCAGCAGCGCGTGGCGATTGCCCGGTCGTTGTGCATGTCGCCGAAGATCATGCTGTTCGATGAGCCAACCTCGGCGCTCGACCCGGAAATGGTGAAAGAAGTGCTGGACGTGATGATCAGCCTCGCCGAAGACGGCATGACCATGTTGTGCGTAACGCACGAAATGGGCTTCGCCAAATCGGTGGCTGACCGGGTAATCTTCATGGATCGCGGTGAAATCATCGAGCAAAATGTGCCCGATGAGTTCTTCAATAATCCGCAGTCCGAGCGCACCAAACTGTTCCTCAGCCAGATTCTGAATCACTAAAACTGGCAGGGTTTTGTTTTACTGAGAAAGGCCCCCATACTTGGGGGCCTTTTTTCTATCCGTTTTTCTTAGGAAGCCGCCGCATCACCGCATCGGCCAGCCCCGCCGGAAGCGCGGCCAGCACGCTCACCGCCAGCGCCATCGGCCAGGGAAACGCAATACGCGCCCGGTTGCGCGTTAGCCCGCGCTGAATGATGCCTGCGGCTTTCGGCGCGGTCATCAGGAACGGCATAGGGAAGCTGTTGCGCGCGGTAATGCGGCTTTCCACAAACCCAGGGCAGATAACGGAAACGCGGACGCCGTAGGGGGCGAGCGTGAGGCGGAGAGATTCGCCATAAACCTTCACCCACGCCTTTGAGGCGCTATAGGCACAGGCTCCGGCCAACCCCCGATACCCGGCCAGGGAAGCCATCAGCGCAATCTGACCCTGATTGCGTTGGCTGAGGCGCGGCAGGAGTGGGGCTAGGGTATTGATCACCCCGACGACGTTAATATCGGTGATATGGCGCAGACCGGCTTCGCTCTCCAACCCCCCGCCGGAGCCTGCCGAAACCCCGGCATTGGCGATAATCAGATCGAAGGGCCGCGCGTCATCCCAGGCTAAGAGACAGTCTGCAAGCGCCGCCTGCTCGGTTACATCGAGCGCGCAGGCCTCAACATCGGCCCCTTGTGCCCGCGCCGAATGCGCCACGGCCTCAAGCCGCAAGGCATCCCGTCCAATCAACCGCAGTGAGATATCGGGGCGAGCGTATGCAAGGGCAAGGGCCGCGCCGATACCGCTTGACGCACCGGTAATCAGCAGGCTGCGGGGCGAAAACTCCCCCCGCAGCCCCACGGCATTAGGCAACCCCGTTGGCTTTCAGCCACACCAACAGGCGGCTCCAACCGTCTTTCGCGGCGGCTTCCCGGTAGCTCGGGCGATAGTCGGCGTGAAAAGCGTGCGGGGCATCGGGATACACCACAAACTCCGACTTGGTGCCAGCACCCAGAGCGGCCTTGAGTTGGTCGAGCCAGGCGACGGGAATCCCCTGATCCGCTCCGCCATACAGGCCGAGAACGGGGGCCTTAATCTTATCAGCCACGTCAATCGCCTGAGCGGGTTGAAGCGGCGTCTTATCACCCACAACGCGGCCATACCACGCCACGCCGGCTTTCACGCCCGGATTGTGTGCGGCATAAAGCCAGGTAATGCGCCCGCCCCAGCAGAAACCGGTAATAGCGAGTTTGCTGGTATCCACCGACCCGCTGGCCTTGGCGAACGCCACAGCGGCATCAAGATCGCTCATCACCTGGGCGTCGGGAACGGAGGCGACGATAGGGCGGATTTGCTCCATCGCAGCATTGGCCACATTGCCCTGGCGCGCGAAGAGTTCCACCGCAATCGCGCAATAGCCCTGCTTGGCAAGGCGGCGGCACACATCTTTAATATGCTCGTGAACGCCGAAGATTTCTTGAACCACCAGCACTAGCGGCAGGTTCTTACCACTCTGGGGCTGCGCGCGATAGGCAGGGACCGGACCGGTCGCCGTTGGGATCGAAATTTCCCCGGCCTCAAGCCCCGTCGTATCCGTCGCAATCTGCGTTTGCGCCTGGACAGGTTGCACAGCAAGGGCAAAACCCACCGCCAAAGAACTCATTACCACAAACCCACGGCGGCTTACGTCCGTCTGCGGGGTTACAAGCGTCACATCATCCATTGAGCATCTCCCATAGAAACCGATTCGGCCCTTATCACCCTACGTTATTTCTCACAGCTTGGATGACATCTTAGCAGGGGTAAGTGATTTTTTGTTGGCAGCATCCCCAAGCCCGTGTTAATCACTCACCACAATACGAGTGAGCCTTTGGCTCTCGTCGTGTTGGGAGATCGTCTAATGGTAGGACAGCGGATTCTGACTCCGCCAATCTAGGTTCGAGCCCTCGTCTCCCAGCCAATAAAATCAAGGACTTAGCTAGGGTCCGCAAAAATCACTAGCGATTTAATCACAGTAGCGTCACAGTGAGCTTGAAACCGGAGGGGAAAACCCTGCCGGAATTTTGCGATTCTGGGGGCGGCCATGGCGACGATCACGAAGACATCATCTGGGTCATGGAAGGTTCAGATTCGGCTGAAGGGTCATCCGGCTATTAGTCGGACCTTCGACACGATGAAGCTGGCCGAGGAGTGGTCCAAGGTCAAAGAGTCCGAGATGATCCGGGGCGAGTTCGTTCAGGAGAAGCGTGAGCATAAGATCACTCTGGTAGAAGCACTGGACCGATACGCCGAGAAA
>JAAFIC010000079.1 GCA_013298565.1 Alphaproteobacteria bacterium
AACCTGCCACGCGACATCGCCATTGGCCTGCAAATAGGCTTGCTCGGCCGTAATGACCCCGGCACCGGCACCCAAAGCGCTATAGCTGTTCGGCGCTAGGGTTGCCGTGGTGCCGCCATAGGAGATGACGACCGCCGGGCCGTAATTGGTCGTGGGGCCAACTTGAAGCGTGCCTTGCGCTGCCGCTTGCGCCAACGGATTGCTCGACGTAGACGCGAAATACGGGTTCTTCGACGACCCACCGGCATACGCAAGAACTTGAACCATTCTGGCACCCTACCTTAACCACTGCTCCGCATTTTGCGGAAAAGTTAATCAAATCTTAGGTAAAGCGTATGACCAACCTGGAGTTAGGAGTCAAGAACAGTCGCGCAGAGAATTTAACGGCGGCGCGTACACATATTAAGGATGTGCTTCAGACGACATGCAATCGTATTAAAACGGGTGAAGCAAAGATTAATAGTAGTATTATATAATTACGTATTACGATACAGCGCCGAACTCACCTACTTCCTGAAAAATTTTTGAGAAGCCTATACAAGTAAATTGAAATTAGTTTATATATGAGAGAAAGTTATAGATATAAACCCTGACAGAATAAACAGGGTCACTGTGGCGGTTATTTCATGATCCCAGGCATATGGCCCAAGACAGAAAAAATAACAATCGGAGTCCGTCGCGTCGTCTAGCAGGAGGACAAAGGGAAAGCCGATCTTAAAGACTGTCTGGTCCTCAATATCCGGCAGCAGAACCCCTATCAACGGTTGCGCTGCGCCGCTTAGCGCTCGGAGACGCATCAGATGGCGGTCGATCATCTCAACGGCGCTCCAACCTCCAACGTCTTTCGCTTTGAAAAGTACTCTGGCCAGCAGAACCTGATGCCTTGACTTATGTAAGGATATTCCTTACTTTTTTTCTAAAGGATCATCCTTACTGAGAACAGCCATGATAACCAGCAGGTTAAGCAGCAAGGCGCAGACAACGATCCCACAGCCGGTCCGAGCGGCCTTGCACCTAAAAGAAGGCGACGAGATAGTCTACGCTATTGACGGGGCCACAGTGGTATTGACCCGCGCTCCCAAGGAACAACTGGACAATCCATTCACCAGTTTTAGCGAATGGGCTGGCGAAGCTGATCGGCGGGCTTATGCCGGACTTTGAAGCCTGGGACATCATCAAGGTCCCCTTTCCTTATACTGATCGTCCTGTGCGGGAACGGCGACCAGCGGTCGTTGTTGCAGCCAATGGCATCCAACAGGAACACGGGCTACTCTGGGTACTGATGATCACCAGCGCGGCCAACTGCGGATGGTCTGGCGACGTGGCGGTATCCGATCTAAAGCAAACTGGCCTTCCGGCAGAATCCGTGGTCCGTACGGCAAAAATCGCGACTATAGAAGCCAAGGAAGCGGAACGGATCGGAAGTTTGCCAGTACCGGATCGTATCGGCGTAGCGCGTCACCTTTCAGTGGAATTGGCGTGTGGAACGAACTGACCACGGGGTGAAGCGTCAAGGCATAAGCTTTCTGTCTTTGTAATCCGAGCCGTAGAAACCATTCACATGTGAAATATGTACAAATAGAATTTCACAGAGAGGGAAAAATGAAAATAATGTCTAATAGTAAATTTTGCGCAGGCGGTGTTCTACTTAGCTATAGGGAAGAAAGGCATAAAATATTTAGTAATGCTATCCGTGCAGTAACAAAAAATAAAGGGGCTGACATAGATAAGGTTTGATTTCTATACTTTGGCCCAGTGTCGCAGGGTTTTCAATAGGTTGCTGGCGGGGCGGTAATTGACGTGTCACTCGCACTCTCTGAGGAACAGGTGGAAGTGATGTTTTGAGATACGGTTGTCTCTCTGCAAGTGGCGCTTCGCGTAAGTGTTTAGTCCCGGTGTTTGATAGTGCATCATTTAGCTAGGACTGTAGGGATGCGTTACGCCTCGCGATTCTATATAAGGACGAGATGCGACAGTAGAAAGTAGATTTCTATGCCAATTAAATTGGTTCTCATCGCGCCGATGATCTCAAGGTTCAGCCGATGACCGCGCGCCTGTCTTGGTGTCTGCGGGTCGCAGCGGTCATCCTGAGTATGCTCGGGCCTAACTCCGCAGAGGCTTCGGAGGATGCTGCCTGGGCGGCGCTCAGGCAGGCCGGTATTGTGCTCTTCCGCCACGCCAATGCGCCCGGCGGGGGTGATCCGCCCGGAATCCGTATTGACGATTGCGCCACCCAGCGCAACCTTGACGAAGCGGGCCGCGCGCAGTCACGGCGCATTGGCGAGGCTTTCCGATCTCGCGCTGTAGGGGTCGGCGCGGTGCTGACCTCGCAGTGGTGCCGCGCGCGTGATACAGCCGAATTAGCGTTTCCGGGACAGATGCGAGATGAAACCGCCTTCAATTCCTTCTTCGGCGACAACTCGAAAGGCCCCGCGCAGACTGCCGCCGCTCGCCGCATTCTCGCGGATTGGCGCGGGCCGGGAGCGCTTGTGATTGCGACACACCAAGTCAACATTGGGGCGCTGACCGGCATTGCGCCGGCGTCAGGCGAGGGGATCGTTGTAAAGGTCGAAAACGGAGATATCAGCGTCGTTGGAAGGATTAGGCCTTGAGATTGATGCGCTCAAGCGCTTGCAGCGGAGCCGTTAGGCCGAGTACGTCCTCGGCAGGCACTTTCAATGGTCGATTGCCGCTGAGTTTCGATGAGGCAAGCACACCATAAGTCTCGCCCGCACGATGCTGCCAAAATTGATCGGCGAGGCCCTAGAGTTGCGTCGGCAGTTGAACGGCACCCTCCCCACTCTCAGTGAAAATCGCGGCTTTTCGGAATGATCTGCACGTCGCGCGGGTGGCGGTGGGCCACGGGACGATCGCTTGAAGATGCTAAAGCGCTCCCGTTGCCAGACAGCGCCAGCAAGTCATCGCTGCGGTTTTCGAGATGATTGGTCACGAGATGCAGAATCGGCACCGCCCCACTGTCGCTGCGCTGAAGCTTGCCGCGCACCAGCAGCAGGCGCGACTGCATGAGCACCGGGCGGTAGGTTTTCATCACATCGGCCCAAACAACGGCGTTGACGATGCCGGTTTCGTCTTCGAGCGTTAGGAAAACCACCCCTTTGGCGGTTCCGGGGCGCTGGCGGACGAGCACGAGACCTGCGGTTGTAACGGACGCGCCGTCGGGCAAGGCGGCAACCTCTGCTGCCGAGAGCACCCCGTCCCGGCGATAGGCCGCGCGCAAGAAGGCGAGCGGATGATCCTTCAAGGATAGGCCGAGGCTGCGGTAATCCTCGATCACCGCCTCGCTTTGCGGTGCCTTTGGCAGTACGGGCGCGGCTTCGCGGAACAGCGGCAGATCGTCAGCGGCTTTGACAAACAGCGGCAGCGGGGCAGCAGCGGTCAGTGCCTTGGCGGCCCACAGCGCTTCCCGGCGGCTCAATCCCAAGGAGCCGAAGGCGTCGGCATTGGCCAAGGCTTCCACCTGCGCGCGCGTTAGTTCGGCGCGATGCTGGACCGCTTCGACCGAGCGGAACGGCCCCCGCGCTCGTGCCGTCAGCAGCCGGTCGGCGGCTCCGGCGGCAAAACCATCGACCAGCCGCAGGCCAAGGCGCAGGGCGAGGCCATACGTCCCCTCCTCCAACGTGCAATCCCACGCGCTATCGTTTACATCCGCCGGACGGACTTCCACCCCATGCTGACGCGCATCGCGGACCAATTGCGCGGGGGCGTAAAATCCCATTGGTTGGGAGTTCAGCAAGGCTGCGGCAAACACTGCCGGAAAATGGCATTTAAGCCAGGAGGAGACATAGACCAGTCGCGCGAAACTGGCCGCATGACTTTCTGGGAAGCCGTAATCGCCAAAGCCCTTAATCTGATTAAAGCAGCGCTGTGCGAAAACAGGATCGTAGCCGCGCGCAATCATCCGCGTGACCATTCTTTGCTCCAGATTTTCAATCGTGCCGCGACGGCGAAAGGTCGCCATGGCATAGCGCAGCTCATTCACTTCCTCGGGATTAAACAACGCCGCCACTTGGGCAATCCGCATCGCCTGTTCTTGAAACAGTGGCACGCCCTTGGTGCGCGACAACACATATTCCAACTCCCTCACGTCGCCATGCTCAGGGGCCGGGCGCGGATATTCGACCGGCTCCTTACCGTCGCGGCGGCGCAGGTAGGGGTGAACCATATCGCCTTGAATGGGGCCGGGGCGGACGATGGCGACCTCGATGACCAGATCGTAAAAGCAGCGCGGTTTTAAGCGCGGCAGCATGTTCATTTGTGCTCGGCTTTCGACTTGGAACACGCCGATGGAATCGGCGCGGCACAGCATGTCGTAAACGGCGGGATCCTCGCGCGGTACGGTCGCAAGATCGTAGCGCTGGCCATAGTGCTGATCGATCAAGTCGAAGGCGCGGCGAATACAGGTGAGCATCCCCAAGGCCAGCACATCGACTTTGAGAATGCCCAAAGCGTTAATATCGTCCTTATCCCATTCGATGAAGGTGCGGTCTTCCATAGCGGCATTCCCAATCGGCACCATCTCCTCCAGCAATCCGCGCGTGAGCACGAAACCGCCGACGTGCTGCGACAGGTGACGGGGGAAGCCGATAATCTCGGTGGCAAGCCGTAGCGCTTCGGCAAGGCGCGGCTCGGTCGGGTCGAACCCCGCCTGGCGGACTTGATCGTCATCGACTCCCGTACCCCACGAGCCCCAGACCATCCCGGCGAGCGCGCGCGTGGTGTCTTCCGAGAGGCCCATGACCTTGCCAACCTCGCCGATGGCGCTGCGCCCGCGATAAGTAATCAGCGTCGCCGCCAGCCCGGCGCGATCACGGCCATAACGCCGATAGAGATATTGAATAATCTCCTCCCGCCGTTCGTGCTCGAAATCCACATCGATATCGGGCGGCTCCTTGCGCGCTTCCGAAATGAAGCGGTCGAACAGAACCTCGCTTTCATTCGGATCGACCGCCGTGATGCCCAGCACGAAACAGACCGCCGAATTGGCCGCTGACCCGCGCCCCTGGCAGAGAATACCCAGGCGGTTGGCTTCTTCGACTATATCGTGAACGGTGAGAAAATACGGGGCAAACCCGAGTTTTCCGATCAGCGCAAGCTCGCGGGCGAGAATGTCGCGCACCTTCGCGGGCACACCCTCCGGGTAGCGGCCAGCGGCCCGCTCCCAAGTCAGGCTTTCCAGATGGGCTTGCGGGGTTGAGCCTGCGGGAATCGGCTCGTCGGGGTATTCGTACTTAAGGCTATCGAGATCGAAGCGGCAGGCGTCAGCAATTTCCTGCGTGCGGGTGAGCGTCTGCGGATAGTCCTTGAACAGCGCTGCCATAGCAGCGGGGGATTTCAAATGGCGTTCGGCATTGCCAAACAGCCGGAACCCCGCCGCCTCGATCCGGCAGCCTTCGCGAATACAGGTCAGCACGTCTTGCAAGGGGCGGCGGCTGGGGGTGTGATAATGCACGTCGTTGACCGCCACCAACGGCAGCCGCGCCGCCTCGGCCTGGCCCGCGATCTCGGCTAAACGCGCCTCGGCGTCGGCGGTGAGCAGATGGGTTGCGGCAAGCGACAGACAGCCGGGATCGGTGAGAGTCTTCAACCGTGTCACCCAATCGGCTTCGAGGGGTGTTTCCGTGAGGGCGACCACCTGATGGTCGGCTAAAACCCCGTCAAGATCGTCTGCAAACAGCAGGCATTCCCCCTTTACCGCCCGGCGTTTCCCCAGGGTCAGCAGGCGGCAGAGGCGCGCATAGGCGGCCCGATCCTGCGGATAAACCAGCAGCGACGGTGAATCTTGTAAGTCCAACCGGCACCCCGGCAGAAAGCGGATTTTCCGCTCGCGCGCGGCGAGATGGGCGCGCACCACCCCGGCGAGGCTATTGCGGTCGGTCAGACCAAGCGCGTTCTGGCCCAAGGCTTCCGCCGTCTCGATCAGCTCTTTCGGGTGGCTCGCGCCGCGCAGAAAGCTATAATTGCTGGTGACCTGAAGCTCGGCATAGGCGGCACTCATGGAAAGACCCCATGCAGAAACCAGGGGCCGGGCTTCTCGGCGGGCCGCGTTTGAAACAGCCAGAAGCGCCCGCCGTCGGTATCTTCCACTCGCCAATAGTCGCGCGCGGGGCCAACCGGGCGGTGCCACCATTCGGGCGCGATCCGCTCCGGCCCTTCGGCATGATGGATGATGTGCGTGCGGTTCTGCCAAGTGAAGGCGCGCACCCCGTCGCCGCCAATCGGCTGCGGCGGGCGGTAGAGCAGCATCGGGCGCGGCAAGCACGGGGTTTCAAGCGGAATCTGTCCTGCGAGCGGATCGACGCGCTCCCCCGCCCGTTCCGGCCAATGGCTTGCGCGCGGCTGCCAGCGGAAAACCGCCTCCGCGCCTAAGCGCTGCTGTAGCCGATCAAACAGAGGCGCGAGCCGCTCGGCTTCCGCGCCGCGCCCATCGAGCGCGGCCTGCCGCCGCGTGAAACCCTCGGTCTCCAACGCCTCCAACCGGGCCGCCTCGATGCCGAAACCAGGATCGAGCCCGTCGAGCGGATCGCGGAACAGCCGCAGCAGGCGGGCACTCTCCCGTTCCGCTTGGGCGGTGCCGATGGTGAAGCTCTGCTGGCTGCTATCGACGCGCTCTAACGTGAACGCCAAGCGCCGCACGCCTAAACCCGCCTCGGTGAGGCGCAGGATCAATCTTTCCAGCAGATGCCGAAGCGCCACCTCCACGCTTTCCCGCGTGCCGATAGGCTCCACAAACGGCGTGCGTTCGGCATACTGCGGGGCCATTTTGTGCCAGCGGATAATTTCTGGACGATGCCCCAGCACGGCATCGAGCCGCTGCGGCAAAGTAATGCCGAACCGATTGGCCAAGGGCGCGCGCGGTTGCGCCAGAAGATCGCCGATCTGACGTAAGCCCAAACGGTGCAACCCGGCCAGCACCTCGGGCGACAGGCGTAGCGCCGCAGTCGGCAAGGGCGCGAGCATCTGCCGGATCGCGCCCACGGGTAAAATTCCGCCCGCACCAAACAGTGCCCACGCCCAGGCAGCCCCCGGCGTATCGGCGAGCGCTAGGCGGAAGCTAACGCCAAAATCCCGAAAGGCCGCGCCGATGTCGTCCATTAATCCCGACTCCCCGCCGAAAAGACCCGCAACGCCCGTTACATCGAGTAACAGGGCCATGTCGCCATCGGGCGCGGTGAGCGGTGACCAGCGCTGACAACGTAAGGCAAGACGGGCCAGCGCGGCGGCAGTTGCCTCCGCATCCAGCGCTTCGGTCGGCAAATCCGGAAAGGCCGCCAGGGCATCGGCCAAGCGTTGCCCTGGGCGCAAGCCGTCGCGCTGGGCTGCCTCGGTGACAGCCGCCAGTACGAGCGCGCTGCCTTCTTTCGTCAGCAGCGCCGCCCGCATACTGGACTTCCAGCCCAGCCGATCAGTCGGCCAAAAGGGAAGCTGGATGGAGACGAAGCGCGTCATGATCCCAACTTGCGATAAATTCCGACGGCGGCCCGCCCCGGCAACGCTGCAAAGCCACCCGCCAAACCGGGCGTTGCTCTCCCGGCAGCGCCGTTACGTGCCAGCGGGTGAGGGCAGCGCTCGCCCCGCCCTTCTGGCCGCAGAGCAAGGCCATGCACCCGCCCGCCTCCGCCGCCAGATGCAGACGGCGCGAAACGGTCAAATCCCGGCTGTCGGCCTCAGCCAACACTACGACGAAGCAACCGCTCCGCAAAACCTCCTCCAGCGCCCACAGCCGCTGCGTCTCGGCAGCGGCTTCAATGCTCACGATCTGCTCGGGCTTGATGCCAAAGCCCACCAAACCGGGCGGATACAGCATCAAGGTTTTTGGCGGCCCCAGCACCAGCATCATCCCCGGCGCGCGTGCCGCTAAAACCCGGCCAGCGAGCGCTAAAGCCCAGGCCAACGCCGCCTGTCCTCGCACTTCGTGCAGCCCCGCCTGCGGTAATCCCCGCCACGGCAGCCGCGCATCGAGCGCCGCCGATCCCAGCGAAATAACCCTCCCCTGCTCCCGCATCGCTGAACCAATTTGCCGCAGTAACGCTCGTGCGTGCGGTAAGCGCGCGGCAGATGATGGAAGAGGGGTTGGAGCGGAACTCAGCATGTTCCTTGTATGTTCTTATTTGTGCTATGAGTCAATGACGCGGATAGCCCGTACCAATTAACGCCCTGCCCCCCTGCCCACTTCTGAGTTTTCAAATATTCGATTATGCTATTTGATGTAATTGATCGAGAGCTTCAGAACGTCTCAAATTTGAATCGATACAAAGCCCTGCTTGATTATATCCCAGAAGATCAGCTTCAAACTGTGAACGAGACGTCGCAAGAAGATCTTAGAGCCACGCGCCTTAACTCTGGCGCGGCTCTAAAAGCCGCATCAGGCGTGTTTGACACGCCAAGCGTGTCGGGTGAGGCGGCGGCCAAGGGCGCGGACGCGCCCGGCGATGCGCTTGGCGCGTCAAACGCACCGGGCGGCGAGGGCTAAAAGAAAGCGAGAGCATCGTGAGTCATAGTTGACGCACGATGCTCTAGAGGCTGTTTGAAAATGCCGGGCGGGTCTAAAATCGGGAAGCACGTCACGCTTCCATCGCATACAGCAAGCGGTTACAGGGCGTTAAATCCTTATCCGAGATCGTGTCGGGTAATCTGCCAAGGGTGATTACTGGCACAGACAATGGAGCCTCCCTGATGACCCAAAACGCATCAGATAAAGAGACTGCCACGGCCCGATCAGGGGGCCAATCAATTTCGACGAGCCAGTGGCTAACCAACAGCTAAACCCGAAATCCGGCCTTCCGCCGTTTTCCGGTCCACCTATAAGCCTCTGAATTTTTCAGAAAATGGTGGGCGCGACAGGGATTGAACCTGTGACCCCTACGATGTCAACGTAGTTTCTTAGGTTTCACCGGATACGCCCTAATACGATAACATACTGATTTATATCAATACTGCTTCGCACGAAATACCTGTTGACGCGCCCTATTCCCCGCTTTCACAGTAGCTAAACAGTAGCTAGTTTTTTGGCGGGGGAAAATGCCGATCACCAAACGCGATGTCGATGGGATAACCGAAGCGGGGGTTTTATGGGATAGCGGCAAAGGAGCCGTGACCGGATTCGGCGTGCGGTTTCAGGGGCGGGCAAAGAGCTTCGTACTGAAATATAGTTTCGATGGCAAAGCGCGTTGGTACACCATCGGGCGGTTCGGCGCGCCCTGGACCGTCGAGAATGCCCGCGCCGAAGCCCGCCGCTTGACCGGGCTAGTCGCCGCATCAATCGATCCAATGGCCGCGAAACAAGCCGTCAAGGTGGAACGCCGAGAAGCCTTCACCCTCGGCGAACTGTGCGACCGCTATATGGAAGCCGCCGAAGCTGGGCTTATTCTCACCCGGTTCAATCGCCCTAAAAAGGCAACGACGCTGGAAATCGATAAGGGCCGCATCAAGCGCCATATCAAGCCGCTGATCGGTGCCATCCCGGTAAAAGAGATCGATCCGCCCACCGTGCGCCGAATGATTAGCGATATTACGCTGGGCAAAACCAAAGACGATGAGAAGACCGGCACGCGCGGTCGCGCTATCGTTCGCGGCGGTGCGGGAACCGCTGCCCGTGTTGCCGATCTGCTCTCAGGGATCATGGCCTGGGCCGTCGAAGAGCAAATCATTCCCAGCAACCCCGTGCATGGGGTGAAGCGTTATCGCGGCGAGCCGAAGGAACGGTTTCTCAGCGAAGCCGAACTCGCCCGCTTAGGCGCGGCACTGAGAGCGGGTGTTTCTACTGATGGCCGGGCGGTGCATCCCTATGCGGTACGCGTGCTCTGGCTTCTCAGCCTGACCGGCTGTCGCCTCGGGGAAATCGCCGGGTTGCGGTGGAGCGAGGTGGACGCGAAGGACCGCTGCTTACGCCTCGACGATACCAAAACCGGGCGCAGTATGCGGGCAATCGGCTCCATCCCTTGCCGCTTGCTGACCGACTGGCCGCCGCAAGTCGGCTCCCCCTTCGTCTTCCCCGGTACGCGCGGCAACGGGGAAACGGCCTATCAAGGCACCAAGCGCGAGGTGGGGAAGATCATGGCAGCGGCAGAAATTGCGGATGCGGGCTGCCATACCCTGCGCCACACGTTCGGCTCGGTTGCCTCCGAACTCGGCTATTCGGACGCGACGATTGCCGGGCTGCTCGGACACAAGGGACGCGGCGTGACCTCGCGCTATGTTCACCGCCCTGATGCTTCGCTTATTGCGGCTGCTGAAGCGGTATCGAACCGCTTGGCGGAACTGATGGGCTATGCTGACAGACAGGCTTAGATTGCTTCGCCAAAATGCTGGTCTTTCCAGCAGCGGGTATCGCATCTCATTTTTCGCGGTTACGGAATGCCATCGCCCCCCGCTTGTGGTGGGCAGTATCCTGCTAAAACACACGGTAGCTGCTTATACCGAAACTCACTGCCTCCTCTCATAATCATATTTTGGTACGAAAATTTACCGCCCCATCTGCAGATAATAAGGATTACTATTAATTTTTATAAATTTCCATTTAACGCAGATCTATAGTTAATTTTTCCTTACTTCAGCCCTGGTTTTTATATCAGGTTTTATGTCTATAATCTTTTATCATAGCGAATCGAAATCTCTCTGGACGGTAAGGGGTTCTGCGCTGGTGCTGAGAGTTTGCATAAATCATATATTAAAGCGTATTACAGCCTCATATTATATTACTATTCATCCAACGATGGCTCATTTTAATGCCATCGTATGTCATTCCGAGCGATTTTATCTTCCCTATACGCGCCACGGCGAGATTTCCTGCGCGGCTGTTCTTGACTCCTAACTCCAGGTTGGTCATACGCTTTACCTAAGATTTGATTAACTTTTCCGCAAAATGCGGAGCAGTGGTTAAGGTGGAGCGCCAGAATGGTTCAAGTGCTTGCATATGCTGGTGGGTCGTCGAAGAACCCGTATTTCGCGTCTACGTCGAGCAATCCGCTCGCGCAAGCGGCAGCGCAAGGCACGCTTCAAGTTGGCCCCACGACCAATTACGGCCCGGCGGTCGTCATGGCACCACGGCAACCCTAGCGCCGAACAACTATAGCGCTTTGGGTGCCGGTGCCGGGGTCATTACGGCCGAGCAAGCCTATGCAGGCCAATGGCGATGTCGCGTGGCAGGTTT